>NZ_LGRP01000011.1:0-175698 GCF_001636635.1 Paenibacillus sp. O199 | reverse complement strand
GCGCCGCACTGCCTTCCCGCAGCTGTAGTCCTGCTGCAATGCGCGCAGCAGCTTCCTTAGGCTGTTGTTGTATGCCAAGCTCGGCAAGAGTGATAGGCAGATTCAGCTTATTTAACAGAGTGATCAGCTCATGAAGCTCATCCCCTGCTTTGCCTTCAAGAATCCACTGGGTGAAGAGTCCAAAGGCTACCTTTTCTCCATGTAGTGAAGCGTGTGTTTCGGGTAATTTGGTGAGGCTATCATGTAGCCCATGAGCAATCGCGGCATGAAGTGATCCATCGCTAATGCTGCCTACAAGGCCTGCGAGCACAATAATGGCATCGGCAACATCACGGAATTGAGGTGTACTACCGGTTGTATCGGTGGATTCATAGACATCGATGGCGTGCGCTTCAAGAATATCGAGTGCAAGCTTGGCGGTGCTGACACTGTTTCGGAGAGTGAGGCTGGTGGCGTTGCCACTTAGATTAACGGCGAACTCATGCCATTTTACGAGTGTGTCACCGATCCCTGCGGCCAAATATCGCCTTGGTGCACTCGCCAGAATATGAGGATCAGCCAGAACGAGATCAGGCGAACGACGCAGGGGACGATATCCTGCAGATTTCCCCTGTTCATCATAGAGCACGGTTAAGGCGGACCAGGCAGCGCAGGTTGCGGCAATCGTTGGGACCGTTACAATGGGCAATTGGGCTTGCTCGGCCACCGCTTTGGACAGATCGAGTACTTTACCACCACCGACGCCGATAATCAGATCAACATCCAGATCGAAAGCTTGCTGCGTAAAAGTATCAATCTGGCCTGTTGTAACCTCACCGTGAAACAATTGCACATGGAACTTGATCTTATGCTCCTCCAATGAAGGAAGAAGGTAAGGCTGTACGGCTTTTAATGCAGACTCACCGGCGATGATGAGAACATGCTGCCCAAGCTGTGCAATCCGCGAACCACTTTGCTCAAGAATGTTAGCCTCGTGTACATATACTGCGGGTGCCTTAACAGTAATCATGAATACACTCCCCTTATAACTTATTATTCTTACGTTTTAACTTGGTTTTAAATTGTTTAGATTCTAGCATCGGGTCTTGGCAACTACAATGACCTGGACAATCAATACATCCTATACTTCGATTGAAAGAATCTATAGGTGAACGTAGTTAACAAATTCGATGAGAAAAAGGGAATTAACATCCTAGTCGATTTACCTTGTCCCTTGAACCCGATATAATAGTGGTGGCACACATGGGCCGGATCACAAATGAGGGTGGGACTGTTCTCCCTCTAAGCAGAATGGGGACCCCGAGTTGAAAACGTTCAAGAAAGTATATATTGAGATCACAAGTATATGTAATCTGGCATGCAGCTTCTGTCCACAGACCAAACGTGCCAAAAATTTCATTGACCCTGAAGTCTTCAACAATATATTGGATCAGATCAAACCCCATACCAAACATATTTATTTACATGTCAAAGGTGAGCCGCTGCTTCATCCCAAAATTGATCTGTTACTGGATTCAGCGCATGAGAAGGGATTCAAGGTCAACATTACGACGAACGGTACGCTGCTGCCCAAGACCCAGCACAAACTGCTCGGCAAACCGGCACTGCGTCAGATGAATTTCTCCCTGCACAGCTTTGATGGTCACGAGGGTTCCACAGACCGTGAGGGCTATCTGGGCAATGTGTTGTCATTTGTCCGGGAAGCAGTGAAGCATAATGTCATTATTTCATTTCGACTCTGGAATCTGACACAGGATAACTTCACGAATGCTCAGATGAACCGAAACAGGGAGACGCTGGAGGTTCTTGAACGGGAGTTCAAGCTAGATTTCCGTATTGAGGAGAAAGTGGTGCCGGGGAGCGGTGTCAAAATTGCTCCGAATGTGTATCTGAATCAGGATCATGAATTCCAGTGGCCGAGTCTGGATGCACCCGAAGATGATGGTAAAGGTTTCTGTCATGCGCTTCGCAGTCAGGCGGCTGTGCTAGTCGATGGAACTGTGGTACCATGCTGTCTCGATGGTGAGGGTGTCATTAACTTGGGCAACGTTCATGAAAAATCGTTCTCGGAGATTGTGGATGGTGAACGAGCCAACAATCTGTTCTATGGTTTCTCCAAACGGGAAGCAGTGGAGGAATTATGTCGGAAGTGCGGATATCGTCAGCGGTTCGGCGCTTAAAGCGAAATTTAATAAATAAAATGAGATTCAAAATAATAGAGATCACGTTGTCTGGAAACAGATGAGGTGGTCTTTCGTTTTTTCTAGAACGATAAAGGAGCATATCGCCATAGATTACAAGTTGTAAAAGAAGCATACCCGAAGTTGAGATCGGCACATTACACAATGGAGTACGATGCAAAAAATGCCGAGAACACAGGCATACTGCTGTCGTTTCTATATCTAAGCTAATGATTATTATCGTAACATCCCTTTTTTGGTAGGATCAGGGTAGGTTCCGAGCCGGAGGTGCACCTCTGATCGGTTCCTTGAGGACAAGCTTATGCTTGTACGCCAATTCATCAGAATAAGGGAGGATTTAAATTATGAAAAAAATGTTGACGTTGCTGCTGTCTGCGGGTCTGGTCGCTTCATTATTCGGTGCAATTCCAGCTTTTGCGGCACCTACTGTTGTAAACTCAACGATTATTGTAGCCAAGGGAGAAACTTTTGATGGCAAAGGCCAAACGTATGTAGCCAACCCTTCTACCCTGGGAGATGGATCTCAAGCGGAAGATCAGAAGCCGGTATTTCGGTTGGAGGCAGGCGCCACGCTCAAAAATGTGATTATCGGTTCACCTGCAGCTGACGGTGTTCATTGTTATGGTAACTGCACGATATCAAATGTGATTTGGGAGGATGTCGGTGAGGACGCTCTGACTCTGAAATCAGCCGGAACGGTTAACATCACTGGTGGTGCAGCTTACAAGGCCTATGATAAAGTATTTCAAATGAATGCAGCCGGAACGATTAACATTAAAAATTTCCGTGCAGACGATATTGGCAAGCTGGTACGTCAGAATGGCGGAACAACCTTCGCAGTGAACATGACGCTCGACAACTCAGACATTTCCAATGTCAAAGATTCTATTATGCGTACGGACAGCAGTACATCGCAAGGGAAAATTACAAATACGCGTTACTCCAAAGTACCGACCTTGTTTAAAGGCTTTGCATCGGGCAAAACAAGTCAATCCGGGAATACACAATATTAAAACAGAGCATACCGGTTCTCAATAATTTTCCTCTAAAGGATATGAAGCATAACAATTAAAGGGGATGTCCTATAAGTCATGAATATGACGGGGACATCCCTTGTTCGCGTTATCTTGGTCTAATGAACCTGGCACCCGTTATTCGCTCTCATTTGCACCTTTCTTAGATGTAACGAATTACAGAGACGTTATTTCTTGAAGCAGAGGTATATGGCGCATAAATGAAACATATAGTTAATCACTCTTTCTTCTAGTTTAAACTGATTTTTTCTTATCGGGATTGTCACAAATACCCATGTGTTGTACAGTAGAAGCAATGAAATAAGTGAACCGGGTGCTCAATGAAGTTGGGCTGAGAGAGCGGCCTTGTGCTGCTGACCGTATATCTGATCTGGGTAATGCCAGCGTAGAGAATATGAATTTGCGATGAGCAATGGTAAGCGATAAGGGATAGAACATAAATGTCAGCGTTTCTTGGTTGCAACGGGATTTCTCTGATGTGACGGGGATGGTGTCGTTTGTTTTCTTCTTTCTCTATATCTGCCTAATGCGTTGCATCGTGAGAATTGTAAACTGTGCGTATGGCCTGCCTGTGAACCTGGGAGGCTTTTTTTGTTTGTTTTATTGTTTATTTTAATAAATCAAGGGAAACAGAGAAAGGAAGTAGAGAACATGTCAACAGCAGTAGGCAGCAACAGATTGAAGTTAACCGATATTTTGGTAACGATTGTGATTGCGGTGGTCTTCGGGGTGATCTATAAAATATGGGGACCTACATATGATCTGATGAAGCCATTTGGCGTTCATGCGGAGCAGATGATTTACGGCATGTGGTTCATGGCGGGCACCTTTGCCTTTGTAATCATTCGTAAGCCGGGGGTAGCCATTCTGGCCGAAGTTGCGGCATCAACGGTGAGTGCTTTTCTCGGAAGTGAGTGGGGCATGTCCACACTGGTATACGGGCTGCTGCAAGGGCTGGGAGCGGAGATTTTCTTTGCCGCATTTCTGTATCGGAAAAGCAATCTGTTCGTTACCTGCCTTGCGGCTATTGGTGCAGCAGCGGCTTCGCTTGTACTCGATTATCAGTATGGGTACATTGATTCCCTCACGGCTTGGAACTACACGCTGTTTATCGGATTCCGCTTCATTGGAAGTATTCTGATTGCGGGTGTATTCACCTATTATCTCGCCAAAGCGCTGGAGCTTACAGGTGTAACACGATCCCTTAGACCGGTGTCGAAGCAGGATTATGAGGCGCTGGACTAGATGAATGAAGTGGAGAATGTGCAAGCGGTAGGTGTTACGAATCTAAGATGTAAGTTCCCGGGAGAGAAGGCCTTGGTGTTCCAAGGCTTGTCTCTCTCTGTGCGTCAAGGGGAGAAAGTGTTGTTGCTTGGACCAAGCGGCTCTGGCAAATCAACCTTGTTGCAAATTCTGAGTGGTCTGATTCCGCGATCTGTGGAGATTCCGATGAAATGTGATGACATTCAGGTGCCTGAGCAGCCCGGTATTGTTTTTCAAGATCCGGATACCCAGTTCTGTATGTCATATACGGATGAAGAGATTGCATTTGTACTGGAAAACCGGAATATTCCACGCGAGCAGATGCCTGCTCTTATCCATCGATATCTGGAACAGGTGGGGTTATGCTTTGAACATAACCGAACACTCATTCAATCCATGTCACAGGGCATGAAGCAGCGTCTTGCGATGGCTTCGATTCTGGCTATGGAGCCAGACGTACTCTTTTTGGATGAACCAACGGCACTGCTGGATGATGAAGGAACCTCTCAAGTATGGGAAACGGTGAAACAGATTGCACAGGACAAAACACTCATTATCGTAGAACATAAAATTAATGAAATTGTCGAGTGGGTAGACCGAATCATCGTATTGTCGCCTGAAGGAAAGATTGTGGCAGATGGCCCGGCGAATCAGGTATTTACAGATGAGCGGAATATGCTCAGGGAATACGGAATCTGGTATCCAGGAGTTTGGGAAGAGCGAGGGCAGACGAAAGCACAGACGTTGGTCACAGGAGAGTTTATTCGTTATGGGGCAACAGAAACTGAAAGTATGGATAACAAGGAGGAGCGAGCTTCTGCGCAGCCCCAACCAGCACTGGAAATGCAGCAATTCACCGGATGGCGCGGGAAAACGCCATTCATTCAGGTGGAGCAGGCCAAGGTATTGCACGGAGATTGGGTGGGGATTGTCGGGGCTAACGGGGCAGGTAAAAGTTCATTATTGCT
Organism: Paenibacillus sp. O199; assembly: GCF_001636635.1. Taxonomy (NCBI): domain Bacteria; kingdom Bacillati; phylum Bacillota; class Bacilli; order Caryophanales; family Paenibacillaceae; genus Paenibacillus; species Paenibacillus sp. O199. The sequence continues at coordinate 170,232 of NZ_LGRP01000011.1, read as the reverse complement.
ATCCATGATGAATATTCTAAAAACGACAGGTCATTATGTTGTGGAAGGACAATCGGCCGGAAAAACCGAGCAGCTTGCAGATCACATTGCCTTTGTATTCCAGAATCCTGAATTTCAATTCGTGACCAATACAGTCCGGGATGAAGTGGGATTCTCCTTGCTGAGCGGCAAGTTAACTGCCGCAGAAAGAGGTATCAAAACCGATAATATGCTGGAGCAATTCGGACTGAGTGAGCTGTCCGGTAGGCATCCATACCAATTGTCGATGGGACAGAAACGACGACTGAGTGTAGCATCAGCTCTGGTACGGGAACAGCGTATTTTGTTACTGGATGAACCTACCTTTGGACAGGATGCGCGGAATACTTTTGCCATGTTATCACAGCTGGAACGGCTGCGGCGTGAAGGGACCGCCATTGTGATGGTTACACATGACCGTGAAATCGTGAAGCGTTATTGCACCCGGATCTGGACGGTGCATGAGGGGAGGTTAACGGATGCAGCTCTCGTTTCCTCATCGTGAGACTTGGCTTCACGCGGTGAATCCGGGGTTGAAAATGATTTTCCTGACATTGCTGTTTATCTTCGTCATCCTTGTTCACAATCTGAATGTAATGGCTAATGTGGCAGTTGTCATGCTTTTACTGCTTGGTTGGACGGGTCACCCATGGCCCAGATTATTGCTGTATGCGTCTCCGTTCATTTTGGTATTTATATCAACTTCAACAGGTATGATCATGTTTGGTAAAGGCGAGACCACCTGGTTTCAGTGGGGATTGATTCATATTACCGAAGAGAGCTTCTATCGCGGGTTGCATCTGGGATTTCGTTCCCTAAGTATGGCGGCAGCTGGATTGTTGTTCGGCCTGACGACCAAGCCTGTCCGTCTCTTTTATTCCCTCATGCAGCAGTGGAGGCTCCCACCCAAGTATGCTTATAGCTTTCTGGCGGCTATGCGTATGATTCCGATTTTGCTGGATGAATTCCAGACGCTGCGTTATGCCATCCGCATTCGGGGAACGAGGCAGCATGGTTCCCGCTGGAATGTATACGGCATACTGAAACGATATGCAATTCCACTACTTGCCCAGAGTATTCGCCGTGCGCAACGTATGGCGGTGGCGATGGAAGCAAAAGGATTCAAGGAAGGCGGGAGCCGGACCTATTACATTCAGATCGGGTATTCCCGAGCGGATGTATGGTTTATGGGGTATTTTATCATCATGTTAACGGCTGCTTATATATTGGGAACCACATTCCCTTATAATTCAACCCTAGTGGATGTAAGGTGAGACCTGTAATTATTTCGTACCTTGTAAATATATTTGGGAGTAACAGTAACTTTTCCTAGTTCAAAACGTCTTAAATGGAAATAACTTCAAATGATTGGAGTGGACTGACGTGAAGACGGGGCGTAAAAGGCAATGGACGGGCTACCCGTGGAATATCGTTGCTGGTGTCTTAGTTGTGCTGGTTACGGGGGGACTGCTGTTGTACAACCATGCCAGGGGGCTGGAGGGGCAAGGTTCGGGTTCAGTAACGCAAGTGCTATCGGTGAAGCTTAATTATAAAAAGGGGGATAAGGTCACAGTTGCAAAGGGAGTACCTATTTACAGCCAAGTGGTCGAGAGCAGTGTTTCCCCTGATCGGATGGACATAGACGGGTATAGCTCCGCTCAAGGGAGCTTGCAAATCGACGCTGTTCGCGGGGAATGGGTCAAACTAAAAGGTAGCGATTACACTGAATTCTGGATACCTGGCTGGTATACCTCCAAAGAAAGCCGAAGCCTGACGAAATCCATTCCACAAACGTTCAAGCTTCAATCGGGCAGCAAGCTGTACCTGTTTCCCGGAAGTCAGGCAACATGGTCTTCAGGGGCATTCCTGAAAGAGCAGGCGTTCATTGTTGCAGCGACGAAGGACTGGTATGGCGTGTCCATTGCCCCGCGCGTCTGGAACAAGGAATCGTCCACTTATCGTCCAGCATTGCTTTGGGTTAAGGCAAAGGATGTAGCACAGCATACCAAGGTAGCGGATGGCTGGTTCAGTAGACAATTGGCGATGCCCACGTCCACTATACGTCATTTGATAGATATTGTGCTGAATTCAAAAACGACCTCAAAACAGGTGGCGCAGTGGCTTGGCGAACCGGATTGGCAAGAGCATTCCGGCAATTTAAACGATACGGGTTATGCCATGAGCATAGGGAAGACCTGGCGGTACGAGCGAGCAGATGCTCATTTTCTCGTGACATTTAACAAGAACGGCAAGCTGGTTCGAACACGCTGGAATATACCCCAGGACGATCGAAACGGTGTAGTGTCTAATTGGGAATTTGGTGGTTCAGATGAATATCAGTTCACGACTAAAATCTATGGCACAATGCTGCCTGCCACCTTACCCTGGAAATCGGTATGGACCAATCAGGGGGATATTAATTACACCTTTCTACAAGCAGCAACGGAGGATGTGCTCCTGATGAAAGGGGATGACGGTGGATTTAGCGGGGGGTACTACGAAGGTTCCATATATGCTCTTGACCGACATTCCGGCCAGAAATTATGGGCGATCAATGGTGGGTTTGGAAGACAGCAGGCAGAGGTGGATGCGGGACGCCAATACGTTACAATCTACACCGATTATGACCCTGACAAGAAAAAATACGTGGATCGTATACGCCATCTGGGCTTGAAGAACGGAAAGGTCGAGTGGGAGTATATCCCCAAGCAAAATTTCAGATTGAATGGGATCACGGCAGCGAAGAATGTCGTCATTGTGGACAGCGCGGTTGTTGAAGGCTCAAGCAATAGCTGGTTAACGGTGCTGGACAGTGCAAACGGAAAAACATTATGGAAGCGAAAACTGACGACCGGTTATGAATTATTGAATAAGAGCGCGGAAGATCCTTATGTCATGTATTGGGAAAAGGATAAACTGATTGCAGCTGATCCGCGATCAGGCCGCACCGTGTGGAGCATTGCAGCAGGGAAGTCAACGATAGAGCATCCCGAACGGAATCCTTATTTTGACGGAATTGCTCGTATCGATCCGTTTGTGCCCGCACAGCCAGAACGCTGGATGCTGCTGGATGACCAGTGGGTGCTGGTTGATCTGAACAACGGACAGAAGCTTGCACATTTTCCGGCCCGGGTTGGACAGCAAATTGAGGTGCTGAATGACGGCATGGTGCTCATTCGAGAGAACAACAACGGGGAAATGTATGGTGAATACGAGGATTACATAACCACCTTGTATGATCCCAAGACCGAAAAAAAATGGTGGACGCAGAATAACAAGATCGAACGCGCACTTGTGGAGGGCGATCAATTATATGTAATCAAGAACGGTTATCCGGCAGCCCTTGCCTATGAAACAGGGGAGACCCGCTGGACTGCACAAAACACGATTGCTGCCTTTCAATACCCTACCAATCAGGGGAGTTACGTGGTGATTGAAGATCAGCTTTTGCTGCCAATGGGTGAGGATCTCCTGATCATGGATAAAAATGACGGTACCTTGATCGGCCGTGTGCATGACGTTGTGATGGGAAGCCCAGAACATCGTGATCGGGATGCGAAGAATGGAACCATGAACCGGCTTGGAAATGAAGTCTATGTTGGGTCATCCAACGGACGGTTTAGTATATATGATGCTAATGATTTGCACACAGATATCTCACGTTAAAGCTTGTTTCATGTCGAATGATGATTTATTATGAATAAACAGGATTGCTCGCGCTCCGGTTATCGGCTGTGCGGGCTTTCTTCATGTGTTCTTGAAGGACCATGTACGATCAATCGCAGGAGGAATCTCCCATGATTTCATTATACGGGGTAAGCAAGCGTTACAACGAGCGTGGGTCCCGTGAAGATCAGGGATTCGAAGCATTAAGCTCGGTTTCCCTGGAAGTAGGCCAGGGAGAGATCCACGGCATTATCGGTTCTAGTGGTGCAGGGAAATCCACACTTCTGCGCATGCTCAATGGATTGGAAAAGCCGGATGACGGCGAAGTCATTGTGAATGGGCAGCATCTGACCCGGATGAGTGAGAGTGGTCTGCGTCAGGCACGGAGGTCCATTGGCATGATTTTTCAGCACTTCAATCTGGTCAGCAATCGGACCGTAAGTGGCAATGTCTGCATGCCTCTGGAACTTGCGGGTGTCTCTCGGACCGAGCGGGTTGCACGAGGACTTGAGGTATTGAGATTTGTCGGACTTGAAGATAAGGCCAACCAGTATCCTGCGCAGTTAAGCGGAGGGCAAAAGCAACGTGTTGCCATCGCCAGAGCACTTGCCAGCCGCCCGGATGTGCTGCTCTGTGATGAACCAACATCTTCCCTTGATCCGCAGACCACGAGTGGAATTCTGGATGTGCTGCGTCATGTCAATGAAACGCTGGGGGTAACTATTGTACTCGTTACACATGAGATGGAGGTTGCCCGAAAGCTCTGCGACCGGATATCGGTGATGAAAGAGGGACGGATCATCAAAACGCTGTCGGAAGCGGAAGTAAGAAGCATACCGGCACCGAAGCCTGATCTTTTAACATCCTTGTTGATGGGCGAAGATGTATCCATGAGCGGACGAAATACCTCTAATCATGGCGATCAGGAGGACCATAATGATGATACCTGAGTCCGTTGTGAAGTATCAGCATGAAATTTGGCAGGCCATCGGAGAGACGTTTGTCATGGTGGGGATCTCTATCACGGCAGCCGTGTTAATCGGGCTGCCTCTGGGCACACTGCTGTATTTGTTCAGAAAAGGGCAACGTTATCAGAATCGACCTCTGTTCACGATTCTGGGAAGTCTCGTCAACATCATTCGTTCCTTCCCGTTTCTGCTGCTAGTCGTATTTATGATTCCGTTCACACGTCTGATCGTTGGAACATCCATCGGGACGCTCGCAGCAACCGTGCCGCTCTCGGTCATCGCCATTGCGTATTACGCCAGACTGGTAGAACAGGCCTTGCTTGATGTCCCGAAGGGTGTGGTTGAAGCTGCTTCTTCCATGGGTGCATCGACCATACAGCTTGTGGTGAAATTCCTGTATGTGGAGGCTCGCTCAAGTCTTGTACTCGGCTTAACAACGGCAACCATCAGTTTTATCTCTTACTCTACGGTCATGGGTATTGTCGGTGGTGGCGGCGTTGGTGATTTTGCGATTCGTTACGGTTATCAGCGATTCGAGACGGAGATCATGGTATTTACAATTATCATTATGATTATCCTGGTACAGATGATCCAATTTACTGGCAGCAGGCTGTCCCGCTGGCTCGATCGCAGATCCTGAAGAAGGACAAGCAGTGCAGAAAGATTGAATTACAGCATGAACAATACAGATTACATGATGAAGGGGTTTATATCAGATGAAAGCAAAACTAATGCTCATGCTGCTGGCAGTGACGCTGGTAGCAGCCGGATGCGGCAAAAAAGAAGAAACACCTGCGGCGGAAGGTAATAAGGAAGGCGCTCAAGCCGGACAAGAAGTGACGCTGAAAGTAGCTACTTTGATTCCGCCAATGACGGATGTGCTGGATATTGTAAAACCCTTGCTGAAAGAAGATGGCGTTAATCTGGAAGTTGTAGTACTTTCCGATAACGTTCAACCGAATACTGCGCTTGCGAACAAGGAAGTAGACGCAAACTTCTTCCAGCACGTCCCTTACATGAATCAGTATAATGAAGCAAATAACGCTAACCTTGTGGCTGTTCAGCCGATCTACAACGCCATCTATGGAGCATATTCCAAAAAGGTTAAGTCCATTGAAGAATTGCCTGAAGGTGCCACAGTAGCGATTGCCAACGATCCGTCCAACATTGGGCGTTCACTGGTGATGATGGAACAGAACGGCCTGATCAAGCTGAAAGAAGGCGTCGGTTTTAATGCAACGCAAGCAGACATCACGGAAAACACGAAGAACTTCAAGTTCAAAGAAGTGGATCTGTTGATGTTGGCCCGTATGTTGGATGATGCGGATCTGGTTGCCATGACGCCAGCCTATGCGAGTCCGCTTGGACTTACACCGAAGAAGGATGCGCTGTTCACTGAGAAGGATGATTCCCATTTTGCCATTACCTTGGTTGCCCGGGAAGATAACAAGGATTCGGAAGCCATTCAGAAGCTGGCGAAGCGTATGGCGGGTCCTGAAGTGAAAGCCTTCTTTGAAGAGAAGTATGCAGATATTGCGATCCCGGCTTTTAAATAACATCCGTTAATCTGCAACTGAAATGATTGTACAGATAGGTTCAAGACAAACATGAAGACCCAGGCCTCATCGCCTGGGTCTTTTTTTGTTAACTTGTATTACGGAGTAAAGAAGAAAAAGCAACATCAGCTTTTGTCAGAGTCGTGTTCTACCTTTGGTTCCATGAGGCGAATCAGTTTCCGCTCTGTAGCCGTGTCTGTTGCAGGTGTGTAGATGCTGCACCGCAAATCGGCATTTCCCTGAACCTGGAGTGAGGTAAGATCAAAAAGCATTTTGCCAGCTCTGGAATGTCTGAATTCAATCAACACATCCGGGGCGCTGCTAACACTGCTTTGTTTCCAAAGGGGTTGAAAATCGGGATATCTGTCCATCATGTCATCCAAAAACAAGTTGTACCATTCATCATCGACATATTGACCATAATAAGCACGGAAAATAGCTAGGAATCCGCTGACAAAATCCTCCCAATTGACGGCCAGCCTCCGAAATTCCTTTCGTTCAAACAACAAACTGATCATGTTCCGCTGTTCAGCCGGAATCTGTTCAAAGTCCATAAACACATGCCGTGCTGCGTCATTCCAGCCCACAATGTGACAGCGTCGGTCTGAGATGATTGTGGGACAATTGCGAAGTTCCTGCAATATTTTCTGCAAAGAGGGATGAATTTGGAGTGGCTTCTCATCCAGGATATGAAGTTCCGAATGGTAATCCAAGCCAAGGGAAAACAAATACTTCCGTTCATCTGCTGTCAGCCTGAGAGCTGAGGCGATGTTATCCAATACGGAATGAGATACCTGAATATCTCGGCCCTGTTCAAGCCAGGTGTACCACGTTGTGCTCACACCTGCCAATTGGGATACTTCTTCTCTTCTTAATCCAGGCGTTCTTCTCCGGGAGCCCGCGGGTAATCCGACAGATTCTGGCGAGATTTTGGAGCGCTGGTTTTTTAGAAAAGCGGACAGTGCCTGCAGCCTGACATCATGGTTCATTCCATCACCTTCGTTCCTGAGTTTATCATGGTAGTCATTATACTATTATAATTGACAACTTGTAATAGGATAATACGAATGGCAATATAAGTGCATAACTTAACTAAACAAGTATGGAAAGAGCACTAAAGGAGGATGCATTATGGAGCGTGTTGTTATTACAGGAATGGGGATTATCTCTCCTTTGGGGAATGATGTGCATACATTTTGGAATGGATTGGTGGAAGGCCAATCAGGAGTTTCGCCAATTGAAGCGTTTGATACAATGTCCTATAAAACGAAGATAGCAGGGGTGGTCCGTGATTTTGACGGAGAAGAACGGTTTGGACGGAAGGAAGCACGGCGTATGGACCGGTTCGTGCAATTTGCTGTTGCGGCAGCAGATCAGGCTTTATCTGACTCCGGTCTCGATATGGAGCATGTGGACAGGGAGCGCGTTGGCGTGTATATCGGTTCCGGCATCGGCGGAATCCAGACCCTGATGGAACAAGGTAAACTCCTGTCTGAACGCGGGCCTGCAAGAGTCAGTCCAACACTGGTACCCATGATGATATCCAATATGGCGGCGGCTATGGTGAGCATGAGATTTGGCTGTTGGGGACCCACTCTCTCGCCAGTGACAGCTTGTTCGATCGGCAACACCGCGATAGGTGAGGCTTTCCGGCTGATCCGTCACGGTGGAGCAGATGTAATTTTTGCTGGAGGGACGGAGGCAGCTGTCACCGAAGTATCACTGGCAAGCTTCGGCAATGCGACGGCACTATCTACACGAAACGAAGCGTACGAAGGAGCGAGTCGACCATTTGATGCAGGCAGAGATGGTTTTGTTATGGCTGAGGGTGCCGGGGTCTTGGTTGTGGAGTCTTTGTCCCACGCCCTTGCGAGAGGTGCAAACATCCTTGCAGAGATCGTAGGTTATGGTGCCAGTTCAGACGCGTATCATATGGTAGCAACCCATCCGGAAGGACGTGGTGCATACTTGGCCATGAAAGCCGCTCTGGCGGATGCACAGCTTCAGCCACATGAAATTGATGTCATTAATGCTCATGCTACCAGTACGGAAGCGGGTGATCTTTCCGAGACACGAGCAATTAAGCAGCTGTTTGGTGCGGAAGCCTATCATATTCCGGTAACAGCAAACAAATCGATGACCGGACATATGCTGGGTGCGGCTGGTGGGGCGGAAGCCATATCGCTCATTCAAAGCTTGCGTAGCGGTATCATTCCCCCGACAATCAATCAAGAGCAGAGCGATCCGGAATGTGATCTCGATTATGTACCCAACGTTGCAAGAGAAGCTGACCTGAAGATTGGCATGTCCAACTCATTTGGCTTCGGTGGCCATAATGCGGTCATTATTTTGCAGAAATATTCATCGTAAGCTTACAGAGAGCAGTGACTGCCCAAAGGCGCACTGTTCTCTTTTTATTTGCTGTGGGAAGACTGTTCCGACTGCGAAAGTGCAATATAGGCCATTAGTTCGCTGGTTGCATGTAAACATGAGAAATGGCCCATGAATATGGTCGGGATATTCGTTAAAATGTTCAATAGGGGCACATATGTACGCATAATTGAATGGATAACGAAATAGGCCGAAGTTTAAGTTTGGTCCGTTTTCCATGGTGGTATAGATATAAGGGCTGATAGAGGCTTCTTATAACATAAAGCTATACATAGGAGGGTAAGCAGTGAATGTATGGATTACGGTGAAAAGTCTGGGTAAACGCAAGCCGGCACTTGCCAAACAGGCTGCCGAACTTCCGGAAACAACCGATACGTTGAGACAGCTTATTAAGAACATGGTGGCTCAACAGCTCAAGGCTCTTCAGGACAAGAAGAATGAAGCAGAATGGCTTGCCTACCTGATGCCCGAGGACATTCAAGAGCAGGGAGCAGCAGGAAAAGTAGGCTTTGGCACGATATATAACGAAGGGGTTCCCGATGTAGAAGGCGCCATGGATACAGCTGTAACCGCATATGAAGATGGGTTATTTAAAGTGTTTCTCAATGAGGAAGAGTTGCAGGCACTGGATGAGCCGTTGATTTTAAAGGAAGACGATAACGTGGTATTTATTCGCTTTACAATGCTTGCCGGGCGTCTGTGGTAGAGAGTGACGAGGAGGAGAATGGAATGAATCAGGAAGATAAAGTTCAACAGTATCAACAAGAGTTGCAGGAAAAAGTAAAATCGCTGAAGGGTGTGGAGCAGGAACTCGCGGGCTATGTTGCAGAGATGGCTGGATTTACCTATTTGCGCGAAGACGAAAAGGCCTATTTGGATGCAGGGCAGCAATTGCAACGTATGTATGCTGAGACGAAAACTCCATTGTTCCGTCCATTATTGGATGTTTTGGAGCAACTGGTCAGTGAATCCTTCTTGGCTCGGTTCCGTTACATTGTAGAACGTGCCGCCAATTTTCCATATAGTAAAAATTATGAGCGCAGACCATTTCGTACGACCGATCCCGAACAGCATATTGGACAGGTTCTTCGTAAAATGATTGCCTTGTTCCGTATGGAGATGCATGGCTTCTCTCTGAACGAATATGTATCCATTCGGGAGTACAAGTTTGATTATCTTCATGAGGTTAGAGCCGTTATACCGGATTGCATTGCCTATGAACTGGATCATGAAACCGGGGATATGAAGCAGGCGCTGCATGATATTATTTATGGCGACAATCAGAATGCATTGCTGACCACTGAAATGATCAAAGGTATCTTCATGAGCGATCAGGTGGATGCTTACCAGATGGTTGGAGAATTGCTGGTAGCAGCCAGACTGCAGGAGGGTTTGCGCCAGAGCATTGTGGAACGGATGGATGAAGGAACGCTTGAGGCGTATATATACATATTAAAAATAATCATCGACAACAACCTGATTCGGTTCAGTTCGGTAGTGAGAGCGCTCGCCGTATGGACAGGGATCGGAATTGAAGCGGCGAATCAGCGTGTTGCTGCGCAACTAATTACACAAGCACATCAAGCATTAACTGATCCTGCGGTGCGAGAGGAATGGCAGGAAAGTGCCAATGCAAACCAATTATTTATCAGTCTCTGGGCAACGGCAGTCATCGAAGAGAATGAGTTGGAGCGAAAAGTCATCCAGATCATGGATCACGGGCAAGTATATCAGCAGATTGTTGTACAATACGTACTTGCTAACAGTCAGAACAGAGGACTGCGCTTAAACATGGCACGTCAGTATCTTGAAGTACAGGATCTGGAGTTGCTGCATTGGGTGATTGAGAATTATGATGCCATGTACATGTTTAACTGGAGCTTTGAAAATGGGGAGAATCAACGTAGTGTTCATGTCTGGCCGCTGTCTGTTTTTGAAGATAAAGCCGTGCGTCGGCGTGACTTTGATCTGTTTAAACAAATGCTGGCCTACATTCCGCAGGGAGGTGCAGGTGGGCCATCCGGTGTTCTTGAATTTGTTCAATATCGGATCGATCCGGATGATATAGTGAAAAAAATGCTATACCTTGCTGCGTATGACATGGACCCGGAATGGATTGGCGAGGTCATTGCGCTCAAAGACAAGCTAAGCCCGGATTTGCGAGGAGAATTGTTGTCCCAGTTTGTCCATCATCCCGAGAATGAAGTACAAAGACAGTTTATTTTTGACAGTCTGTCGGATAAGAGCATGAACAACCGTGAGAATGCTCTGCTCAAAGCCAAGCTGCTGACGCTTACGCTCGAAGAGATGCTGCAAATGGAGGCGTTGCTCAAACTGAAAACGGGATCGTTGCGTCAGAAGACCATTCAGGTGTTATTGCTTCAGCCAACCGATCAGCTGATGGTATCCCTGAAACGACTTGTACAATCCAAAACTGAACTGCAACGATTGGGTGCGCTGGAACTGTTGACCGAGATCTCCGCAGATCCACAACGCACGGAGCAGCAGGAGCAGATGCAGCCAATCATAGCGTTAATCAAGACTCCAACAGCCAAGGAGCAGAAGCTGCTGGACAAGCTTACAGAGCAGAGCAGCAGGTATACGGCGGCTAATGGATTCGGCCTGTATGATCCTTCATGGGAAAATCCACTGCTTCAGGAAGAACGTGATCTCGGGGGCTTCAAGCCGAAGGACATGTTTACCCTTTCCCTGGAAAAAGCGAAGCAGTTTCTTGAAGGGTTGGATGCGTTGCTACATGAGCACAGGGAATATGAATATGAGGCAGAATATTATGCGGGCTACAAAGAAACCTTGCTTGTAGGTGCGACATTGCGTGCTATGGTCTTCATTCCTTATGATCAGCGGCAAGATATAAAATTATTGGAGCAGTTCCCTCTCCATAACATATGGGGAGAATATGTTCAGAAGAGTGGTCTGGATAGTAAAGAACTGCTGCAAATTTTGTTTGCGATCCGTTTGGAGGATTTGAACAAGAAGTTGGATAGTTATTACCGTTACTACTCCACCATATACGAATATAGTGAGTTGGAGAAACACTGGCTGCTGGAAGGATGGCGCAAGGAATTTGCCGAAGAGGTCTATCCGGTTCAATATATCCAGGACATGAAAAAGATGGTCAGTGAGCTTCGGTACGCAGATCAGGTGAAAACGCTGATGGAGGCCGTTTATGAGGACAGTGATAAGTCAGATACATTTGAAATAGCTGAGCGGACACTCTATGCGCTGATGAAAATGATGCCTGAGGAACAAATGGAAAAGGAATCGGGTATGCTCGCTCTTTTGTCTGGCCCATGGTTCTATATTGTCCGGGATCGTGTATATGACGATAACAGTTTCATGCGATACTTCCAGACGCTAAGCCAATTCGACCGATTAAATAAGGAAAGTAACCGAGGTTCCTTCCTCACTCTGAACGATTACCTGCGTGCCTATGAATTGGACTTCATTGATGTACAGGAAGTCTACAAGCAGCTGCTTGTGGGAGAGTCTCGTGCCCTGTTTATTCGGGAATTGACATCCAGTCGGTCCGACTGGATTACGGAGAAACCGGTATTGGCAGAACTGCGAAGAACCGTTGTTGAACGAATTTTGGAGATTGAGTTGACCCGAGGAGAGCTTTCAACAGAAGTAAGTACGCTGGCCATGAAGCTTGAACGCATTGAAGGTATGGAGCATTGGGTGCATCTCGTTGCTGCCATGGATCAGGATACCTTTGTCCGTGGATATATCTACAGCTACGGTGACAATACGACACGTAAAGAAACGTTCAGCCATCTGATCCAGGTTTGCCATCCGCGTGATGGAGAGGACGAAGTACTGCTGGGACAATTGCTGGCGAAGCATCCCATTCAGGAGAAGAAACTCCTGGAAGCTGCAATGTACGCGCCGCAATGGATGGAGATTGTTGCGAAGCATCTCGGATGGGAAGGACTGCGAAGTGCAGCCTGGTACTTCCATGCCCATATTAATGAACGGTTCACTGCTGAAAAGGAAACCATTGTGGCTCATTATTCTCCAATTTCACCTCAGGACTTTAACGAAGGCGCATTTGATATCGCCTGGTTCGAGGAGGCATACGAGGCCGTCGGTGAAGAGCGGTTCAGCCTGTTGTACGATTGTGCCAAATATATCTCCGGGGGAGCCAATCACCGCAGATCACAGTTGTTCGCGGATGCGGCACTTGGGAAGCTGAAACTTGAAGATATGCGTGAGTCCGTGGAAGATAAGCGCAATAAAGATCATTTGTTGACCTACAGCCTGATTCCATTTGCAGAAGAACGGGAACAGGATCTGCGTGAGCGGTACGACTTCATTCAGAAATTTCTGATGCAGAGCAAACAGTTTGGTGCACAGCGCCGTGCCAGTGAAGGTCTGGTATCCCAGATAGCGCTGGGCAACCTTGCCCGTAATGCAGGATATGCCGATGTTACCCGGCTGATGTGGGATATGGAAGCTCGCAAGCTGGATGAGATGAAATCCTATTTTGAGCCGCATGAACTGGATGAGGCTACTACAGCCCAATTGGTCATTGATGAAGAAGGCCAGCCGGAACTGCTCATCGTAAGCAAAGGGAAAACACTCAAATCTGTACCTGCTCGGTTCAAGAAAGATGGATACATCGCCGAATTGAAGGAATTAAAAACGGATCTGGTTGATCAGTATCGCCGGGCAAGACAGGAATTGGAGCGTTCCATGACGGCAGGAACATCCTTTACGAGTGAGGAAGTTTCAAGTCTGCTGCAGAATCCGGTTCTTCGTCCACTGGTTCGCACGCTTGTGTTCCAAGCAGATGACAAGCTTGGAAGATTCGATGTAACGTCCGGTGGGTTGGTTACTCCGGCTTCGGATGATTCGACAAGCACGATACAAACCTTGGCGGCACATGATCGCCTACTGATTGCGCATCCATTGCATCTGTTCCAGAGTGGAAGCTGGAGTGAATTCCAACGGGATCTGTTCAACCGTCAGGAACGTCAGCCATTCAAGCAGGTGTTCCGTGAACTCTATCTTCCAAATGAGGATGAGCTGGCTAATGGAACGGTATCCCGTCGGTATGCAGGTTATCAGATTCAGCCGAAAAAAGCAGTTGCTCTGCTTAAAGGACGTCAATGGACCGTCAGCTATGAGGAAGGGCTACAAAAGGTAAGCTATGAGCATAATCTGATTGCAAATCTCTATGCCATGGCAGACTGGTTCTCGCCCGCAGATACAGAAGCGCCTACTCTGGAGACGGTGCAGTTCTATGATCGAAAAACGTATAAACCTGTTGCGTTGAAGGATGTACCGCCGGTCTTCTTCTCGGAAGTCATGCGTGATATTGATTTGGTGGTTAGCGTTGCGCATGTTGGCGGAGTAGATCCGGAAGCCAGCTTGACCACGATTGTGATGCGTCATGTGATTGTGAATGAGTCACTGCGTCTGTTGAAGGTCGATAACGTACGTCTCGATGGAAATTACGCTCGAATTGATGGTGAACTGGGCGAGTATGCCGTTCATCTTGGCAGCGGCAATGTGTTCAAACAGGCGACGGGCGCGCTTCATATCGTTCCTGTGCACAGTCAGCATCGAGGCAGAATATTCCTGCCATTCCTTGATGAAGATCCGAGAACGGCAGAAATTTTATCCAAAGTGATGTTATTGGCTGAAGACAAGAAGATCAAGGACCCGCAAATCCTTGCACAATTGCAGCATTGATTAGTAATGTTGAATGATGCTGCAGCCAAGCGGCATTAGATTGACGATGCCGAGTGAACTTATCGAATATCAGGCAGCTAGAGCACCAGGGTCAAGGTGACTTTAGCTGCCTTTTATTTTCTGTTTTTTTGGTAAGGAATCCTTAAATAGCAGTAAAAAGCTGTCTCAAGATTGGTAATGGTGGGTACAGATTGAGTATTGGGCATGGTAAAATATACGTAGAGTTATATAAAATTTGATGTATTAACCAAGTCCAATCGCAGGATCGAATGTTTACATAATTGTTTTCTAGGAAAAGGAGAATACGTTGGACATGTTAATCACTTCATATCGTGAACAGGATCATAACAAGTTGGTAGAGATTTGGGAGAGAGCCGTTCGGGCAACACATACGTTTTTGGAAGAACATCACATCCAGTTCTATAAAAAAGTAGTGAGCGACGTGTTGCAGCAAAGGCAAGTCGAGGTATGGGAAGCGCTGGATGCTGACAATGAACCCGTTGGTTTTATCGGTTTGGATGATAACTTTATTGAGATGTTGTTTGTAGATGTCAGTCAGCACGGGCAGGGCCTGGGGCGTCTTCTGATCAACCATACCCTTAACATCAAAGGTCGTCACCTCAAGGTGGATGTCAATGAGCAGAATGCTGGAGCAGCCCGATTCTACGAGAAAATGGGATTTGTACAAATGGGTCGTTCCGAGTTGGATGGTTCCGGTAATCCGTTTCCGCTGCTGCATCTGGAGATCAAGGCAGATCAGGCTGCAAGATAAAGAACGGTGGACCACGAAATAGGAGGAATATGACGAAGAGGAGCGTGCAGGATGACACAGATTAAGGTAACACCGGAACAACTGGATACAGTCAGTGGGCAATTCGCCCAGGCACATCAGCAATTGTCGGGGTTTATGTCCACATTGGATAGCCAGATCCGTGTCATGCGCAGCAATTGGGACGGAATGGAGCGGGAGCGCTTTTATAACGATTATGCAACGGCCCAAGCTACAATGAAGTCTGTTCTTGAGCTGGTCTTGTCCATCCAATCCGAACTCAAGAAAATTGCCGAGCGTTTCCGCACCACGGATGAAGATGTTGTGAACAAGGCTCTTATGGTGGCTTTGGCTGCGGCACAGACTCTTACGTCCCTCGGTAAACATAAAGGTGATGGCTCGGGCAAAACGTCAGGTCCTCCGGAGAATATGGAGGATTGGGATAAGAAGGACGCCGAGGATTACAAAAACTATGAGGAAATGTTGAAGAAAGCCGAGGAAATGGGTGACGAGAAACTGGCGCAGCAGCTTCAGGCCAGCATGAACGTTATTCGGCTTCAATATGAGGACGAAATCTATCAAACCGATCCGAACACAGGCAAGACGGTGAAAATTACCGAGGATTCGATTGTAGGTACGTATCAGGTTAAAAGCGAAAAGGGTGAAACGACCAGCATCAGCTTGGATAAACAGGGTAACGTCGTGGATTACAACAAGGATACGAAAAAATACGAGTATTGGGAACAAACCCATACGACCAGTCAAGGGGAGCATCTCTTTGGCAAAGGAGCACAAACGGCTACAGCTTATGGAATCGGCCTGCTGTTGACCAGCAAGAGCGGATCTGCCTTTACAGAACATGCGACAGGGCTCGGTTCCTCCTTTGTTGCGGACAAGTTCCTGTTCTCCGTGCCGGAAGAAGGCGAGACGCGTACGATGATCTACCGAACCAACAAGGATACAGGCAAAATCGAGAATATGATTGTGGTCACGCGTGGCGACAACGATATTGAATATATTCCGTGGCGTGAGTATAACTAAGCTACGGAGCCAAGCCTTGTAGCCCCATTCGGGTACAAGGCGGGTAGAACCGAGGGCAGATATATAGGGAACCTGCCCATAAACAAACACCCGCGCAACCTTCATCACAGGATGGAAAGGTTGCGCGGGTGTTTGTGGTCTGGCTTACCGTCCAGCCAAGGTCAGGTGACCGGGCCAGTAAGGGGGCTTTTTTTGCCCAAAGATTAGTGTGTCTCTTCGTCCAGAAACGGTTTGTTCACCGCATAATACATGAAGCCCATCAACAGCACGCCGCCCACCAGATTGCCGAGCGTGACCGGAATCAGGTTATGAATAACCCCGCCGAATGAGATCGTCCCTGGATGGTTCAGTACCAGCGCAATCGCAAACGTACACATATTGGCGACGCTGTGCTCATATCCCGAGATGAAGAAACAGAAGACAAAGAGCATCATGGCGAACATTTTCGCACCATTCTCCTTCATGAACATTGGCACAAAGAACGCCAAACATACGAGCCAGTTACACAGAATGCCCCGGAAGAAGAGCTGCATGGCTGGTGCCTCCATCTTGTGCTCTACGACACTCAGCAGAAAACCATTCACCTGAGATGAATCGAACAGACCCGTCAGGTAGATTAACAGGGCAAATACCGCTGCACCCATCAGATTCCCACTGTAACTCGCGATCCACAGCTTCACCACTTCGAACCATTTCAGTTTCTTGCGTAAGGCGGCATAGGTGTAATAGAACGTATTTCCTGTGAACAAATCACCGCCACCATAGGCGATCAGAATAATTGCTGCGCCGAACGTGAGAGCCGCCATAGGGTATGTAAAAGGGGAATCCTCCATATAAAAGAAGTTACCCGTCTTGAACGCCACGATGACGCCAAACCCGATAAACATGCTGGCGAGCATGGAGCGTGCAAGGTACCTGATCAAGCTTTGTTTGTAAATCTTGTGTTTCTTCAGCGCCAGCTTCTCAACGTTGCGTAAACCTTCCGTTTCCATAATTCTCCTCCCGTTTTCCTGATGTCTTGTTTACATTATAACGAAAATATGGAAGTTGGGGAGGGGTGGCCTGGATTTGTGATGTTTATTTAATAGGATAAGAACTAAGGGCTGGGCGGAAGAATGATTGGACGAGCAGCTAGCGCCTCCTCCACAATCTGTTCGGGTGTCAGGTCTCGATCATCCCAGAAAATCAGATTGCTGATCTCCGCGTAAGGCATCTCTTGCTCTAACTCGGTTAGCATCTCATCCAGTTCATTTTCTGTTCCTTCGGCATTCATCAGTTTGCGAACCCTTTCGACCAAATGCAAATGGTTAGCCATATCGATACCTCCTGAATGATTCATAGAGTGAACAAACTAGTCTTTCATGGGTTGATCCAATGGATCATACGTAACGATCACCGGTAAAAATTTGGGCTCAAGCATCAGGCTAATGAGTTGTCCGTTTTGATCAGCATAAGAAACGAGATAGCTTCCAAAATGAGATTCATAGATGAAATCCCTGTATTGAAAGGATCGTTCGGGGTACTTTATGTTCACATATAGCGTAGTTACCCCGCGGGCAAAGGTTGCTTTCAACATCGGAATTTGGGCCAAAAGTATAATCGCGACAAGAACAATTGCTGTACGTTTAGCGAGACGGGTCAGATGGATTCCCCCATTATCGTAAAAATGATTTTTACCTAATTAATGAAGGTCCATCTAAAACCAGATGTCACTCCACGAGTATAGCAAGATTGCCAAACTGCTCTCCCTTTTCCATACGTTCGAATGCTTTCACTGTGTCCTGTAGCGGATATATACCATCGATCACAGGATGTATATCATGTTTCTCTACCCATTGCAGCATCTGAATAAACTCTTCACGGCTGCCCATGGAGGTGCCAATCAGGCTAACTTGCGGGAAAAAGATCGAGCGGATTGGAACAGCCAGATCATCTCCCGAGCTTGCGCCATACATCACGATACGGCCACCTGGTCTGATTATATCAAAATATTTGGGGAACATGGCTTGTCCGATGCTATCCAAGATGAAGTCAACAGGATCAAGATCATTCTGCAGACTCCAGTCTGCATGACTGTCCAGAGCTTGGAAAGCGCCCAGACGCAGGGCCTCATGTCTCTTGGCTTCACTTCTGGATGTAACGGTTACCTTGGCACCCGCAGCTACGGCCATGAGCAGGGCATAGGTCGCTACACCGCCGCCAATACCGGGAATGAGGATATGTTCACCCTGCTTAAGTCCGCCACGAGTGAATAAGGCGCGGTATGCTGTCAAAGCCGAAAGGGACAACACCCCTGCTTCCACCCATGATAGATGAGAGGGTTTGGGCAAGGCATTTCTAGCAGGCAGCGTAATATATTGTGCGAGAGTTCCATCCGTAGGGCCTCCTACAATATCGGGCACAATGGGTACTTCAACAGCGTGGTCCCAACCGAGAGTAGGGTGAATAATGACCTCATCACCTACAAATAAGTTCTCTACATCATCTCCAATTGCTATGATTACACCTGCTCCATCGGAACCAAGAATGAGTGGTGAGTCTTGGAATGTACGTCCTGCCATGATGAACAGATCACGATGATTAATTCCAGCAGATTTCAGTTGGATCTGTACTTCACCGGCTTCGGGTGCCCGAGATGTTGACTCTGTATATTGAAGACCTTCAAGGCCGCTTTGGCCGGAATGTATAATAGCTTTCATTTTCAAAATTCCTCCTTGTGTATACAAAAACTTCACTACTGAGCCTCATTGTACAGATGGGGCAGATTCACGTAAAATGAACAAAAATGAATGTCAGTATCAATTCAGATAATAGATAACAAGCAGGTGATCAGTGCATGGATGCAGGAGATTTGAAAATATTTCAGACGGTTGCCCGCGAAGGCAGTATCAGCAAAGCAGCATTAGCGCTGAATTATGTGCAATCCAATGTAACAACACGAATTAAACAGTTGGAAGATCAGCTGCAAGTACCGCTGTTTCATCGCTCCAACCGGGGCATGTCGCTCACACCAGCGGGTGAGAATTTACTGGGATATGCGGATAAAATATTACATTTGTTATATGAAGCGGAGCAGGCAACGCAGATCGGAAATCCACCTGCAGGGATGCTTCGTCTTGGTGCGATTGAGACCGCTGCCTCCAGTTATCTGACGCCGCTGCTCGCTGAATATCGTTTATGTTACCCCGAGGTTCAGCATTCGTTAATTACAGGGGGGACACATGAACTCAATCAGAAGGTCATTCAACATGAGCTGCATGGAGCTTTGGTATATGGCCCGATCGACCACCCTGAGCTGAACTATATGAAAGTGTACGACGAAGAGTTGGTACTGATTGCAGAACCCGGAACCCATGAAATGCATGCTCTATTGTGCAAACCGATGTTGTTTTTTGAAGTAGGCTGTACCCATCGCGCGCAGGCAGAAGCCTTTTTGAAAGATCAAGGCGTGCACACCCTCAACGTTACGGAATATGGAACACTGGACACCATTATGAATGGCGTATCTGCGGGAATAGGTGTGTCATTGCTCCCACGATCCTCGGTTACGAAAGCCGAAAGGAGAGGCGAGGTTACAGTGTTATCTTTGCCTGATCCGTATCGCAGGTTGGAAGTAGGATTTGTGCATTCCCGGAGTGAGCATCAATACGGAGCGCTGGGTGCACTGGTGCAGATGATAACGAACCAAAAAACCAGAACAATAAAGGAGTAAATAACCTTGAAGAATACAGAGTTAACATTAGCGGAAGCTTTTAATCAGGCAGAGTTTATTATAGGCGGTCACGGAAGTCGTAAAGTCAAAGTACTTCAGGAAGCGCTGGAGCAGGTGGATGGGGAACAATATAGTGATCATTATGGCAACGGCAAAATCATTGATCAATTCCAGCAGCAGATGGCTGACGTTCTGGGTAAGGAATCAGCTGTATTTTTCCCCAGTGGTACGATGGCGCAGCAAATTGCGCTACGTATCTGGTGTGACCGCAGAGGCATCAAGCGGGTAGCTTATCATCCTTTATCTCATCTGGAAATTCATGAAGAGGACGGACTGAAGGAACTACATCACATTGAATCCATTTTGCTGGCGGATAAGGACCGTTTGATTCGATTGGAAGATGTGGAGGGGATGAATGAAGAGATTTCCTGCCTGCTGCTTGAACTGCCCCAACGCGAGATTGGTGGACAATTGCCTGCCTATGAAGAGTTGGAGGCAATCTCGGCCTATTGCCGTGAACGTGGAATCAAGCTTCATCTGGACGGGGCACGTTTGTTCGAAATCACGCCTTATTATCAGAAGACACCCGCCGAGATTTGCAGTCTGTTCGATAGTGTCTACGTGTCTTTTTACAAAGGCATTGGAGGAATTGCTGGGGCCATATTGGCAGGAGATACGGATGTTATGCAAGAATCGAAAATATGGAAGCGTCGGCACGGCGGCGATCTGATCGGCCTATATCCATATATTCTTAGTTCTCAATATTATTTCAATGAACGGATTGGCAAAATGGGGCTTTATTATGAGCAGGCGAAGGAACTTGCTTCCTTGTTAAATGCGTGTCACGGTATACGTACATTGCCAGAAGTACCCGTCTCCAATATGTTTCACGTACATTTTCCCTGGGCCCAAGCCGAGGTGGAGCGTATTCTAGCATCCATGACCCAGCAATTCGGGATAGGGATTACTTCATACTTGCAGCAGACCAGTGCTCATAGCTGTGCCTTTGAATTGTCAACGGGGGATCGTTATCAGAATGTACCCAAGGACAAGCTGCATTCAGCGCTGCAATGGCTGGATGAAGAACTGCGGAAACATGTGAACTAAAATAAAGCTATGCTTATTCTGCCTTATCCACTTGCTGGATAGGGCATTTTTGTTGCAGGAAAAGAAAGATAGGTGACGAAAGGTACTTTAATGCAGCAATAACAGTAATAATGTAGCTTCTGGTATCATCGTGTCGTTAATAGTGAACATATTTGTGGACCAAAATTTCATTGATTTTCATTTATAGAGGAGGAGTTCAAGTGGAGTCGATAGGTTTGGAACCCATTCGTGATCTTTTGATTGAAGCTTACAATACAACAATGGGAGAAGGGTGTACTCCTGAAACGCAACAGAGCATTGAGGATTTTGAGCAAAAGTATAACGTGAAATTGCCCGCAGTGTATCGTGAGCTCTTGCTTGAATTTGGTGCATGCAACTTCGGCGATCCTGCCTTGTATTCGGTGAAAGAATTGAATTGGGCATATCCCGAGTTCCTGGATGTATATCGTGAATATGAGAAGGAATACGAGTTGCCCGCTGATCTGCAACCATTTCCAATTGGTGGGTTTGGCGAAGGAAGCATTGCTATACTGGATCAAAATTCTGGCAAGGTCCTGATGTTAATCCACGATGCGGGAGAACTGCCTCTTCGTGAGATTGCCGTGGACTTTAATGAATTAATGACGATGCTGGCTGAATCAGCTGTTTGGGTTCAGGAACAGATGAAGTAACAGGCTAGTCGGAAGGGAAGTACACCAGACGTATGGATATTCGAAAACTACGATACTTTATCACCGTGGCGGAGGAGCTTCATTTCCACCGTGCGGCTGAGAAATTAAATATGACGCAGCCGCCGCTGAGCCAGCAGATTCAGAATCTGGAAGAAGAGCTCGGGGTGAAGCTGCTGGAACGCACGAAAAAAATGGTTCGTCTCACGGCAGCCGGTGCCGTATTTCTGGAACAGGCGAGGCTGATCATGGCCCAACTTGAGCGATCCATCCAGCTTACGCAGAAGGCTGACCAGGGCATCATTGGACATTTAACGGTTGCTTTTGTGGATTCGGCTTCAGGGAGTATTATGGTCGATGTGTTGAGAAAATTCCGTGCGGCGTACCCGCAGATTGAACTTACGTTGCGTGAGATGACCTCGTCCCAACAATTGCAGGCACTAGCAGATGGACAGATCCATATTGGATTTTTGCGGTATCAGGATCACAACGGAGATTTGTCGTTCCGGGTCTGTCAGACGGAAACATTACTCGCAGTGCTGCCAGACCATCACCCTTTAGCTGCACAGACTCAGGTGTCAATCACCGAGCTGGAGGACGAAGATTTTATTTTATTCCCGCGGCATCTGGGCTCTCCGTTCCATCGTCTTATCCTGGATTATTGCAGGGAGCATGGTGTAGATCCTCGTATTACACAGGAAGCCATTCAGATGTACACGATTGTGAATCTCGTTGCAGCGGGCATGGGGATATCCATCGTTCCTTCTTCAGTAGATGTGTTCGAGCGGAGGGGTGTGGTATTTCTACCACTAGTAGAAAGTCCGCCCTCCGTACCGTTATACACGGCATGGCGGACGGACATGAATCAGGAAGTGATTTCCCGTTTTATGAATATTGTAGATGAAATTGTTGAAGGGTTGTCGTGAAAATGATTAGTTCAACTTATATAGTATGGTTAGAGTAGTTTAAGAAGAGCTACTAACCCGTCTTGGCAGGGTTTCTCTCAATCCATTCACCTAATATTTCATCAATGCGGGACAGGATGTCCCGATCCAGTTGAACACCAGAGGCTTTCACATTCTCAAGGACTTGCTCTGGACGGGATGCCCCAATAATGACGGATGACACATACGGATGCTGAAGAACCCAGGCGACGGCAAGTTGAGGGAGCGTCAGCCCGATCTCTTTCGCGAGTGGAATAAGCTGCTGCACAGCTGTTAGAACGTCGTCACGTAACCACCGACCAGCATGATTATTGAAAAAGGGTGCTCCAGCCTCGGCCGCTGCACGTGATCCGGCTGGCAGCGCTTCGTGCGGAATATATTTACCAGATAGTATGCCCTGAGCCAGGGGAGACCATGTAATGTGGCCAAGACCTGCTTGTGTACTTGCTGGCACAACTTCCTGCTCAATAACACGCCATAACATCGAATACTGTGGCTGGCTTGCAATAAAAGGCACGCGAAGCTCCTTAGCTAATGCGGAACCTTCTTCAATCTGAGCAGCAGTCCATTCGCTAACTCCAATATAGTGAACCTTGCCCTGACGAACCAGATCGGCAAACGCAAGGAATGTTTCCTCCAGTGGCGTATTTGGATCATAACGATGAGCATAATAGACATCGATATAATCGGTTTGCAATCTTTGCAATGAAGCGTTGCAGGCCTCCATGATATGTTTGCGGGAAAGTCCTCTGTCGTTGCGACCTGAGCCAGTTGGATGACAGACTTTGGTACACAGCTCGATACTTTCTCTTCGAGTCTCCTTTAGAGCATGTCCTAACACCGTTTCTGCCTTGGTGTTGGAATAGACGTCTGCCGTATCAAATGTCGTGATGCCTGCCTCCAAAGCAGCTCGGACACAAGCTTTTGCGGTTCCATCATCCACTTGTGCTCCATGTGTAATCCAGTTGCCCAGTGAAATCTCACTGACGGTTAGACCGCTGTTTCCCAATTTGCGATATTCCATTCGTGACGCCTCCCTAAGTAATCTGGACTCCATTGTAGCAATGGCAGATTAATAGGTGAAATATCTTTTAACCCCATCTTTAATATGAAAAAGATATCACTGAGTTTTCTCTTGTAACGAAAACGTATGGTTAAACGCGCTCATTGTTCTTGCATGTATTTGCGATATAAGGCTGGCGTAATCTCCTCGAATTTCTTAAATATTTTGATGAAATAACCCGATTCATTGAACCCCAGTTCATCACTGATCTGTGACACGGGCATGTCCGTAACTTCCAGCAATTGCTTGGCCCATTTGATTTTGAGTCGTGCAATATAAGTCGTGAAGTTCTCACCTGTTTCCTTAGCAAACAGCCTGCTGAAATAACTTGGACTCAGGTGGCACAGATCGGCCATTTGTTTAAGCGAGACTTGCTCACTCTTGTGACTGTGGATATATTCAAAGGCAGGTTGGAGCACCGGGCTGGAGCTCTCTGTATCACTTGGACTGTTTTTAAGATAGGCATCTGCAATCGCATTGGTCATTTCTTTTTTGATCGACTCAATATTACGGATGGAGTATCCAGGCAAAATAGTGGACAGATTCAGAGACTCCTGATGACCCGAAGCTTTCTCGAACATTTCCACCAGCAAATTTTTGTTCAGTGCTTCCTCCACGATGTAATTACAGAGTAAAGAAAGCATGTTGGAAATTTTCACAACCTCTTCATAGGTCATGACAGGCAACTGGTCATAATCGTCCTGTAATTCCTTTAGCTTTGCAGCATGCATAGGCACGTTCTTGGACGTGACGATCTGTTCCAGTTCCGTCCCTTTCTCCGGGTCAGCGAGCTTCACCTGTCCTGCCATTACCGCACCGATATATTTTCCATCAATGGTGATTGGAATCGCGATATCCACGATATTAAAATGACACAGATATACATAAGGTTCGTTCAATCGAACGGCTTCCAGACCACCACGAGAATCACATTTCTGGCAGTAGGGGAGCAGTTCGGGATCTTTGCGAACATTTTGGCAAAAGGCCTGACAGCTGCTATGGCTGGTTACGGGAATGCCTTTATAATCAACGGTTAGAATAGCCAGCTTGGTCACAGTGGCAAGAGAATCCTGTAGACGCTTCCATTTATTCAGGTCGAGGATTTTATTGATGTGCAGATATTCTTTAATCATGGGTGGAACCCTCCATAGCTAACCTGATGAATGATTTCGTTCGTTAAAAGTTAGCAAGTTGTACATATTAAGATGAGTTAATGACGGGTAATGTATAGATGATGTCAAAAATTAACCTATCGCATGACAATAAGATACCATGATTCCATTGAAAAGCAAAAAATTACGATTGCAAATTATAATAATTTGTTATCAAAATCCACTGTAAACCTCACATGCATGGTATATATTTAGGTTAATTGTGAGTATTTAAAATTTAATGTTTAAGTTCATCTAAGAATTACATCAGATAGCCTTGTTGAAGGTTTGCAGGACATTTATGCAGTAAACGAAAACGAACTTATATCATCCATAGGAGGTTTATATCATTATGAGAAAAGCATTTATTAGTCCAACGAAATATGTGCAAGGCGAAGACGAATTGTTGAACCTCGGTTACTTTGTGAAATCCTTTGGTGAATCTGCATTGCTGATCGCACATCCGGATGATGTACAGCGTGTAAAGGCGAAGCTCGATGCAACGGCACAAAAATTCAATATTACGTTTGTTGAAAGCGGTTTTAGAGGGGAATGTTCCCGCGAGGAAGTTGCTCGTCTCCAGGAAATTGCGAAAGAAAAAGGATGCACATGTACAATTGGCCTCGGTGGCGGTAAAGCGATCGATGCAGCCAAATGTGTGGCAGAAGGCGAAGCGCTAATCATCTGTCCTACCATCGCAGCAACGGATGCGCCAACAAGTCACTCTGCTGTGTTGTATACGCCGGAAGGTGCTTTTGATGACTATGCGTATTTCAAACAAAGCCCTAGTGTTGTTCTCGTGGACACAACGGTTATTGCAAACGCACCAACACGTTTCCTTGTATCGGGTATGGGTGACGCGTTGTCTACGTACTTCGAAGCAAGAGCTACAGCAAAGTCGTACTCTCGTGTTAACGCAAGTCTGCCGATGGGTTCCCGTGAAGGATACACGCCATCCGCAGTAGGTACGAATGCAGCACTTGCTCTCGCAAAACTTTGTTATGAAATGCTGCTGACGGATGGATTGAAAGCAAAAGTAGCCAGTGACAGCAACGTCGTGACTCAAGCGCTGGAAAACATCGTTGAGACAAACATTCTCTTGTCTGGACTTGGATTTGAAAGTGGCGGTCTGGCTGCAGCCCATGCGATCCACAACGGTTTGACTGTTCTGGAGGGTACACATCACTTCTTCCACGGTGAAAAAGTATCATTCGGTACGATTGCACAACTCGTCCTTGAAAATGCACCAACCGAAGAGCTGCATGAAGTCATGGACTTCTGTCTCGCAGTAGGACTGCCTGTAAGCTTGGCGGATATCGGTGTAGATACCATTAATCAGGAAGAGTTGTTGAAGGTGGCCGAGATCGCATGTATTCCTGAAGAATCCATTCACGCTATGCCGTTCCCGATTACTGTTCCTGAAGTGGCTGCTGCCATTGCGGCGGCTGACCGTATGGGACGGGACTACAAAGCAGCTCGCCGGGAGGCGAAATAAATGAAGAAAATCATCAATCAGGCTGAAAATGTTGTCATGGAAATGTGCAACGGCATTGCGCTGGCGCACCCGGAGCTTGAATTTTTGAAAAAATATAAAGTCATTAAACGCAGAGAGATTAATGGGGATAAAGTTAGCCTCATCAGTGGCGGTGGTAGTGGTCATGAACCTGCCCATGCAGGTTACGTTGGCAAAGGCATGCTGGATGCTGCGGTCTGTGGAGATGTATTCGCATCCCCTTCCCAGATTCAGGTATACCAGGCGATCAAGGCCACAGCCAGCAATAAGGGTACGCTGCTAATCATCAAAAACTACAGTGGCGACATGATGAACTTCAAAAACGCAGCGCATCTTGCCGAGGAAGATGGCATTGACGTGCAATATGTACGGGTTGAGGATGACATTGCTGTTCAAGACAGTCTGTATACGGTAGGACGCCGCGGCGTTGCCGGAACTGTACTGGTGCACAAAATAGCTGGAGCCGCAGCCGAAGAAGGCCGCAGTCTGGCAGAGGTGAAAACTGTTGCTGAGAAAGCAGCCCAGAACGTTCGCAGCATCGGATTTGGATTCACATCCTGTACCGTGCCTGCCAAAGGAACACCGACATTTGAAATCGCTGAAGATGAGATGGAATTCGGTGTAGGCATTCATGGTGAGCCAGGCATTCGCCGCGAGAAATTGGTATCTGCGGATGAGCTTGCAGGACGCATGGTTGAAGCACTGCTTGCAGACATGAAGCTGGACAACGATGCTTCCGCTGAGATTGCTGTGCTTGTCAATGGCTTTGGTGCGACACCTTTACAGGAGCTCTATCTGCTCAACAACTCGGTTCAACGTGAGCTGGCACAGCGTTCAGGACTGGGTGTAGCCACTACGTTTGTTGGCAATTACATGACGAGCATCGATATGGCAGGTGCATCGGTAACCATCCTGAAACTGGACGATGAACTGAAAACGTTGTTGTTCAAGGAAAGTGATACACTTGCTTTCAAAGTGTCTGGTCCTCCAGTAGCGCAAGTGGCATATTCCGAAGCGTTGGAAGCCGTCGTAACTGAAGATGCGCCAGTATCCTATGAAGTGGAGTCACCTGCAACGTCTGCGGTGATCAACAACAATCAATTCTCCCTGGATAATATCGTCTACCTGATCGATAAGATGAGTGAGATCATTATCAAGAACGAAGTGCCGTTCTGTGAACTGGATTCCCATGCGGGTGACGGCGACTTTGGTATGAGCGTAGCGAAGGGCTTCAGACAGCTCAAGCGCGAATGGAACCATATCGTGAACGAAGAGAAAAAGAATATCGGTTCATTCCTCGATGCATGCTCTCTTGTCATTATGGAATACTGCGGCGGTGCATCCGGCCCAATCTGGGGTTCGGCATTCCGGGCAGCAGGCAAAGCCGTTGGTGACAAGCAGCAATTGAACGTTGCAGAGTTCGCTGACATGATGCAGGCGGCAGTGCAGGGGATTCAGTCTACAGGTGAACGTTCCTTCGGACGTGGTGCCGTTGTAGGTGACAAGACATTAATTGACGCACTTGTCCCTTGTGCAGACTCATGGACGCAAAGTTCGAAGTCTGGAGATGACTTCCAAACGGCGTTTGCCAAAGGTGCAGAAGCGGCAGTAGAAGGTGCGAAGAAAACAGAAGACATCGTGGCACGTATGGGCCGCGCGGGTGCTGTTGGCGATCGCAGTCTGGGCTACCCAGATGCTGGCGCATATGCGCTGGGGGTTATTTTCACAGAGCTATCCCAGGCAATGAAATAAATATGGAGTGCAACGAGATTACACTTGGTCACTCCGATTGCAGACCATACTTGATTTAGACACTCAGGAACTACACAGACAGAAAACCTTTCGATCTCTCTTACCCCCGGATTTCAATGATTTTCCCCTGAAGGGAGAAATCCGGTGATAAAGGAGTACGCTCCGCTTCTTCAGGTCCTTTCTGTCTGTTTCGCTCTTGTGTCTATACCAAATTAATATGACTGCATCTCGTTTTTGTGTAATTATAAGGTTCAATCCATATCCAACGTTTCATTAACGTGGATAGTGGATATAAGTATGGAGACCGATCTGTAGCTTGGCTTACAGAGCGGTCTTTTTTGATATGGAAAAGCGAAGATGTGAGTCGGAAAATTTGGCTTGGAGGTTCCAGATAGTGTAATCTGGAGAGTATGGACAGCCATTTGAACGAGAAGGGATCGGGATGATTCGATGACGCAAAAAATCTATTATGACTCCGCGTACACACGGGAGTGGCATACACAAATTACAGGCAGAGTGGACAAAGAAGATGGTATATATGTCACGCTGGCGGAGACGGCTTTTTATCCGCATGGGGGTGGACAGCCTTGTGATCTGGGGCAGATCGGCGGCATTGATGTGTTGGATGTGATTAGTGAAGATGGTGAGGTGCTGCACAAACTGGAGCGTGCGACGGAGCAGAATGACGTGGATTGCCATATCGACTGGCAGCGCAGATTCGATCATATGCAGCAGCATAGCGGGCAGCATTTGCTGTCGGCTATTACGCTGAAGCTGGCAGATGCGATGACGCTCAGTTTTCATCTGGGGACAGATTATATCTCGATTGATGTGGCTGCAGCCGAACTGGGAGCGAATCAACTGGCTGCAATTGAAATGGAAGTTAATCAGCAGATATACCGGAATGCCAAAATCAGCAGTTCATGGGTCACTGCGGAAGAGGCGGCACGTCTGCCGCTGGTGAAGCAGCCTTCCGTAACCGAAGATATTCGCATCGTGGAGATCGAGGGCGTGGAATATAACGCTTGTGGTGGAACACATGTGTCAGCCACAGGAGAGATCGGAATTATTAAACTGTTGAAAACCGAGAAAGTGAAGGGCGGCACCCGGATTTATTTTAAATGCGGATACCGAGCACTGAATGAGTTCAACGCCGCGCAAAGCGTGCTGACCGGAATTACAGCCAAATTGAAGACCAGCCGGGAAGAGCTTGCGGATCGGATCGACAAAATGGAAGCAGAGCAAAAGCAGCTGCAAGCAGAGCTGAACGCTGTGAAATCTTCCAATGACGCTTATTATGCACAAGAGCTTTTATCTGCACGGGAAGGGCTTGTCATTGCCCAAATCTTTGAAGACAAATCGCTCAAGGATATGCAGAGTCTGGCGACCAAGCTGACATCAGAACATGAGGGACTTGTACTCTTTGCGAGCATCTCGGAGGCCAAAGTTGTATTAGCACAGAACGGGCAGCCGCCGGAGTGGGCTTGTGGACCTTTCTTCAAAGGCAATCTCGGAGCCTACCAGGGCAAAGGTGGCGGCAGCGAAAAAATGGCTCAGGCGGGTTTTGCCAGCAGCGAAGATGCGCTCGCATTTTATGAATTTACGAAGGACCAACTGGGACATCACTAATCTACCATCCCACTGATCGACATGATTGAGCTTGTAGAACGTGAAGAAGGATCAAAAGCATAGGGGGTACCCATAGATGACAGAACGCATTCCGTGCATACGAGAGGGGTGCCCAAATACGATTTTGCCAGCAACGGCTGCCAGAACAGGTGGGTACTGCATGCCTTGCAAGCAGGAGATGGAGCGCGAGGCACATCAGAGATACATTGAAGCCAATCGGCGCGACGTGGACTTGTATGAGGGAATCACGGACCCTGTGGAGATTTTGAAAATCATGCATACACGTCAGGATCATGATCCACTAATCCGTTATGTGGCATACGAGCACTCCAAAGAACAGGTGTATTTGTCCTTGTCTACGGAGCAGCAAGCCCTCATGACCGATTATGCGATGCAACTGATTCGTACGGGGGATGACGATACAGGTAAAGATATTTTGGTGTATCTGGTCTGTTACCATGATACGTCGTTGTCTACACAGATTCCTGTGCTGTTGGAGCACGAAATCTACTACCCTGTCATTTTGTATAAGAGCGCCTCGACTCAAGTACGTGATCAATTGTTGCAGCGGGTGAACACCGATGATGAGAATCGGAATAATCTGTTGCTCATGCTCGCCTATATTGGAGATGAAGTGGTTGTACGTCAGTTCCAGCAATGGATGCAGTCGCCACCTCGTTGGGCGGATCAGCTGCATGTCGCACCAGAGCAATATACAACCGAAGCCGGTTGGGAGTTAACGAATGAAGGCCAGCGCAGGGATTTATTTATCATTCCAAGTTATTCACTCTATAAAGTAAAAGAGAATGAAGGGGCTGACGACACATCTATTGGCAATTCGATCACCATGCTGCTGACCAGTACCGATATCTGTGAGTGGTGCGGCAGTCAGTTAACAACCTTAATGGATCTGGATGTACGGCATCCAGCATTGCAGGATGTTGCTTGGAAAAGTGAGCGACTTCAAGTGCAGACTTGCGTTAGTTGCAGTTGTTATGGCGTCGTTTATATGGAGATGGATTCAGCAGGTGAACCGTGCTGGAGTGCGCATAATGTGATGCCGATGGGAGCGGATGATCTTGACCCGGACGACAATGTTCAGCTTGCACCGGATGCAGGCCGGCAATTTCGGATTGCGACTGCACCACGTCATGCGTTCCATGCCAGTGAGTGGACGATGGAGCCTTCTACATCCCAGATTGGGGGCCATCCCGGATGGGTTCAGGACGCGGATTATCCGAACTGTCCATGCTGCTCTTCTAGGATGAGGGCCGTTGGACAATTGGACTGGAGCGAGGTTGAGGAATACGGGGATGGCGTGTATTACATGTTCATTTGCGAGCCGTGTCAGATGACTGCGGTATCTTATCAACAATCCTGATGAGGGAGCTCTAATGATCTGTTATTGCATAGATGCGATTTAAATTGTATTGATAGCTGTATACCCAAAAGGGGCTATCCCATATGTTTTCAACATTATAGGAAGCCCCTTTGTATGACTAGGTCAACCAGATATGCTGGTTGGCCTTTTTAATGGTCGCTAGAGCCGGTTGAAAGAAACTGAGACACCTTATATCCTCAATTCCAGCTAGAGTTCTGCCGATGCCTGTGTCAGAAGTGCAGCCAGCCACTCATAGTCGGGCGTATCTTTTTCCTTGATCTTAATTGTTTTACGTTCCGCTGGGCCTTCGAATATCCCATCTGGCAGCTCAAGTCCAATTGCATTGAAGATCGTGAAGGATACTGCCGGCTTGGAAGGGGAGATAACTGCTGCATATTTACCGTTTTTCAGGAAATGAGGTTTCTTGTATTGCACACGTTCGTCTACTTCAGGAATGGACTCATGTACCAACTCCCGCAGTTTACTTGCAACCTGGGCTTGCCAGGGAACCGGGATCTGTTCGATAAATTCAGTGACTTCCGCATTCATATTCATGCTTGTCCACCCTCCACATTGATCTGATTGTGTGCTTCCCATTCAGGTCTTAGAATTCCCATCAATAAGCGATCATAGCGTTTTCCATCACGATACACGGCTGATCTAGCACGACCTTCCAGCTGAAAGCCGACCTTCTCATAGGCACGAATGCCCTTTGCATTATAGGCGATGACATCCAGACCTACCCGATCCAGATTCAATTCATGGAAGGCATACCGCAAAATAAGATTCAAAGCTTCTGTTCCGTACCCCTTGTTGCGATGCTCTGCGAGTCCAATGCCAATGGCAAGTTGTCCGCATCGGTTGTTCCATTCAATGCTGTGAATGACAACGAATCCGATCAGTTGTTCACCCTTTAGCGTTCGAAGCCGAAAGTAAACTTCCTTGTCCTTCGTCTCGCCTTCATCCTCAAGCTGCTTTTCCGAAAATGGAATGGCAATATCCGTATCCACATTTCGCAAATATTCGGGATCTTCATTCCATTGCAGCATGGTCTGCACATCTTCTGCGCGGGGCGGAGTCATTTTCAATCGTTTGCTATAAAACAGATTTTCAGTCGATAGTGTCATGATGGTCTCCTTTTCACAAATTAAGTTTGCTTCACCTCAGTACGACAATTAGCTATATGGTTTCTACGCAATATTCCTCGCTCCTTTGTAATCAGATAGCCTCACTATAATGGAAATTTAAGGGTATAACAATAGACATTTCATTTGTGTTTTTGAAGCTGTTGTCAGAAAACCTGCCATGGTAGTACTATATAATCATTGGACATGTATTCAGTGTAAACAACACACAACAAAATTGTCGTCAGGAGTGGTAGATATGGAGATCAAAGTAGACGATTTGAGCGGCTATCAAGTCATTGGATTAATTGCAGAACATTTGCAGGGCATGGCAGCAGATTCGCCGCCGGAAAGCATTCACGCTCTGGATCTGGATGGGTTAAAGAAACCTGAGATTACATTCTGGTGCGCATGGGAAGCGGAAGAGCTGCTGGGCTGCGGTGCCATGAAGGAATTGAATTCGGAGCATGCAGAATTGAAATCGATGCGTACAGCATCGGCTCACCTGAGAAAAGGCGTAGCAAGACAAATTCTTGCTCATATTATCGAGGTTGCCAAGGATCGGGGTTACAAACGGATCAGTCTGGAGACGGGTTCGATGGATTCTTTTGTTCCGGCGCGCAAGCTGTATGAAGACTTTGGGTTTATATACTGTGAGCCATTTGCAGATTATAGTTTGGATCCGAACAGCGCTTTTATGACGAAGGAATTATAAATTACACGATAGTCATTAAACATAGCAGGAACATTGGAAACCAGCATTCTGTTGCATACAGACCGCTGGTTTTATTGCGGTTAATGATTGTTTTGCGAAGTACTAGACTGCAACAAATCATACATATTGGAGATCGTAAGAAGAGTAGAATGTATTCAAATGAACGGATTGAATGGCATACAGATTGCTTTGTATCATTGTGGGGTATAAAACATAGGTCATGTCAGCATTCGTTTGGGATGAATTGGCCGTACGGATCTGCTGGGCTGATCCATGAACAATAGGGTATACTGGAAGTTATGTTTCAGAAAACATAACAGAAGATTACAGAACGTTTTTTACATCAGGAGGACTTGAATTGGCTCAGACAGAAGGAACATTGCAGAAGAAACTTAAACCAAGGCATATTAGCTTTATGGCTATGGGCGGTGTCATTGGAACCGGAATTTTCAAAGGAAGCGCCGAAACGATTGGACTTGCAGGTCCAGGAGTCATTGTAACGTACATTTTTGCAGGCTTATTGTTACTGGTTGTCATGGCTGCGATGGCGGAAATGGCTACAGTGTACAAGAACAAAAATATGAAAGACTTTGTGCAGGAAGCGTTCGGCAGCAGAGTCTCCTTTATCATGGGATGGATGTATTGTTTCCTCTGGTTGTCGGTTTGTGTAATTGAGGTCATCGCAGCAGGGAGCTTTTTGCAGTACTGGTTCTCGGAAGTGCCGCTGTGGATGCTGAGCTTGGCATGTGCGGTGTTTATTATACTGATTAATCTGCTGAGTGTAGGGGTATTTGGGGAATTTGAATTTTGGTTGGCTGGTATTAAAATCGCCATGATTATTATTTTTATTATCCTTGGGGCGGGTCTGATCTTCGGGATCATTCCAAGTGACAATACGCCTTATCTGCATAATTACACGAAAGCAGGCGGTTTCTTCCCTAATGGATGGTCATCGATCTTCTCGGCATTATTGGTCGTCATGTTCTCGTATGGAGGATCTGAGCTGATTGGCTTAACCTTAACGGAGACGGAAAATGCGGACGAGGTGATGCCCAAAATTGTAGGGAACTTCATGCTGAGAATTATTTTATTTTTCACGCTGCCGATTCTCATCATCTGTGGGCTCATTCCGTGGAATGAGTTGGGGCCTGAAAGCAGTCCGTTTGTACAGGTGCTGGCTTCCACGGGGCTTCCGGGAGCAGCACATATTATGAACTTTATTCTGGTGACCGCCGTTCTGTCTGCTGCGAATTCGGGCATTTACGGCGCATCCCGTATGATGCATTCCTTGGCGGTAGGTGGTGAAGCTCCCAAGGCATTATCACATACGAATCGCAACGGCAGTCCGGTAAATACACTGCTGGTATGTGCTGTGATTCTGCTTGGGGGCTCCATGCTGGGGCTATTCGCACAAGATCAGCTCTTCCGCGTGCTGCTGGCGGTTCCGGGGTTTGTCGTGATGCTCGTATGGATCTGTATTGCCACCTCACAGCTGAAGCTGCGGAAAAAATATCCGGTGCAACCGACATTTAAAGTTTGGGGATTTCCTTACGTAACTGGAGCTGCTGTGCTGTGTCTCGGCATTATTGCAGTCATGTTCGTGTTTGATGAAGGCAACCGTTTCAGTATTAGCATCTGTCTAACTGTACTCGTATTACTGATTCTCTGGTCTCTGATTCGATTCCGGAAGAACCGTGGGCAAGAAGTTTAGTGTTTGTAGAAGAAACATAATAGCTATATGCAGTAACAAGACATCTCAGCGTTCACGCTGGGGTGTTTTTTTTGAGAAAGAAAGTTTTAATGGGGACTGATTTGAAGTTGTAATGTTATATTGTAGAAAAATAGGGGTAATACGAACTAGATAAAATAAATCGCCAGTAGCTACGAAATGACATGAGCTGCTTTTATAATAAAGGACCAGAAGTACGTTTGAATCTTACATAAATCATACTCCTCCCTTGGATTCATATAACAACGAATATATTTCGAACGAGGTACCACATGACGACGATAAAAGTAACACCGGAACAGCTGTTATCAGTCTCCAGACAGTTTGAAGTAGCCCAAAGCCAGGTTTTTCAGATGAACAGTATCCTGAAACAACACTTATTCGAGATCGAAAGACAGTGGGATGGCAGCACGAAGGAGAAGTTTTATTATGATTTTACAGTGGCGCAGAAGGTCATGGATAACTTTGTTTCCTTGTCTCTGTCCATTGCGGAGGAATTACAGAGGTATTCCGAGAAATTCAGACTTGCAGATCAGCAAGCTCTGCAATCCTATGATCCAAGGTGCGCACCACCGCCACCGGATGAATGCAGGGCCCCTAATACGGATACACGCAATGCGTTTCAAAAATCGGCTGACAGTTTGGCTGAATTGGGCCGTGACTTTATGCAATCTGCGGATGCTCGGTATCAAAAGCGTTATGATAGTGTAGGTGGATTTTTGGATTACTGGACGTTCGGAATTCCGAGTGGTCTGGTTCAGGGCTATGTGGACCGTGCAGATAAAGCATTCAACTCGCCCAATGATACAGCTAATTGGCTTACATTCGGTATTCATGGTACGATCCGTGAAGCGACGTTTCCAACGAATACCTGGTCTAGTGAACATTGGGCGAACATATTTGGCGTAGGTGGATTGATGCTGGGTGGCGGATATGCCTCTACGATGATTAAGCCACATAATCTATTAACCTCTAAAGGAGGGGGTGTGAGAATCAATTCCTCTTCCCCTCCTGGAACAGGGGATATGACGAAGGAGATTAGTAAGGGGACGGAGAAAATTGATTTTGTGGATGAGACTGGTCGTCTCGGTGGTAAACTGTATGGTGAAAAGGATTTGAATCTGTTAGGTAATTATCTTGATAAAAGAGGGGTAAATCTGAAAGTTGGAGATGAGTTTTTGCCACCTGGAAAAGGAGGAGGCTTTAACTACAATACTGGTGAACTTATACTGAAGAGCAACCCAACACAATATGAAGTTTGGCATGAATTGTCGCACTATGTCCAATATAAACAAATCGGAAAAGAGGCTTATTCAAATTTGCCTCGGACTAGCGGACCAGTTCCAATGAACGATTTATCCAAATTCAATGCTCCTGAGCAATTTGTCTATGACATGTTATCAAATAGCCCTAAAAAATGGAACTCGTTAAATGAAGCTGAGCAACTACATGCTAACTGGTATATTACACAATATGGAGGTGTTCGTTAATGAAGTTATCGAGAGAAAGAGCAGAACAACTAGCGCTTGAATATGTAAATAAAGATAAAAATGAAAACTTCAAATTAGTTCTCCTTGGTGTAGAAGTCTCCGAAATTTCTCCCCAATATTGGGCCGCTACTTTCGAGGTTAGAACTTCAGAAGGGCATATTTTAGAAGGTCCTTTACTAATACTTATAGATGATGAATTAGAAAAAGCAATGAGTTTAGATGAGGCCGTCGAAGCTCACTTGGCCAATAAAGATAACTGATATTCGTATTTTGGAAGTAGTGGTAGAC
This sequence comes from Paenibacillus sp. O199, assembly GCF_001636635.1. NCBI lineage: Bacteria > Bacillati > Bacillota > Bacilli > Caryophanales > Paenibacillaceae > Paenibacillus > Paenibacillus sp. O199. The sequence continues at coordinate 133,842 of NZ_LGRP01000011.1, read as the reverse complement.
CGATTTAAGCTTGAGTTATCGGTAAATTGTAGTTCAAAACATCGTCAGTTAAGAGCTGACGGTGTTTTTTTATTGTGCTTTTAAAGTAGCTAACACAGTCATGATAGCGTTTTAATCCGTATCCAATATTTTCTTGCCTAATTCGACAACTTCATATACTATTTTCACATTACATAGTGCTTCAAGCATGTAGTTTTTGGGTAGTCGTAGTCGAAAAGGCTTACATACAGGTGTGAGAGGAAGAGGATTGGATGGTCGGTTTTTTCAAGAAACGTTTGGTTGTTCGCATTGTTGCCATTGTTACATTGGTCATTGTGATTATATCTGCGGGAAGCATGCTGCTTCAGCTGGCGAATATGAAGCTAGCCGCGCAGGAGGCCATATCGAGTTATAATATTCAAATTGCCGAGAGTTATGTGAAACAGCTGGATACAGGATCGTATGTGGAATTTGCCAAAGACCCCAAGGAAAATGACGTGTTCTTGAAGATTCGTGATGAGCTGGATGATTTTCGTGTGAGCATCGGTGCGATGTATGTGTATTTTGTAAAAATAGACGATACAGGCACACCTCTCATTATGGTGGACGGCATGAAAGATGCAGATAAAGCATCACCGATCAATGAAGTGACGGATATCCCAGGTGATGCAGTCCAAAAGCTCCTGCAAGGGAAAACAGCCAGTTCCCCTATCATTAATAATGAGGAGTATGGCGAATATATTTCCTCATACGCTCCGATTTTGGACAGTAATGGAGTTTTGACGGGTGTGATTGGAATTGATACGGCTGTGTCGGTCATTGGAAGTATTGAGTCAGATATTATGAAGTCCAGCATTCCATTATATGCCCTGTTGTTGTTCATCACGATTGCAGGCATCGCGGTTGTATTGTGGTTCATCGTAAGAGGGCTGCGACCGCTGAAACCGTTGAAGGCAAGCGTCGAACAAATGGCGCAAGGTGAGCTGGCGGAAGCTAACCGAATCCTGACAGCCTATCAGCTGCAGAGTGAGGATGAGATTGGCAGCACATTCAAGGCGATGATTCATATGTCTGGGGACTTAAATAAAATGATCGGCGACATGGTCGAGGGTGTTTCGGTAACCACTGATATTCTCGCGGAATCAACGGAGCAATTCAATCGTGATGCAGAAGACATGCTTGAGATGAATAAGAGCGTTGACCAGTCCGTGCAGCAGATCAGACAGGGAGCACATACCCAGAAGCAAGGTGCTAGCGACAGCGCTAATGCGATGGAAGAGATCGCAAAAGGCATTACCGATATTTCAGAGTCCTCTACAGCCGTGTCCGACGCTGCAACAACTGCACTTGCTACGGCACAATCAGGTAAGCAGAGCATGACGCAAATGAAGAAACAGATGGAGAGCATTTCGGCTGTATCTGCTGAAGTTGTAGCCATGGTCCAAGTGCTTAACAACTTCTCGCAGCAAATCGGCGGTGCGCTTCATACGGTGCGGGATTTTGCGAGTCAGACTAAGCTGCTGGCGCTGAATGCTTCAATTGAAGCCGCTCATGCAGGAGAACATGGAAAGGGATTTGCCGTTGTAGCGGATGAAGTACGAAAATTGGCGGAGGCTTCAAGCACATCTGTGCAGACGATATCGGATTTGTTGCTCAGCATTCAACAGGAGTCAGAGCATATTGGAACACAGATGGATGTTACCTCCCAAGAGATCGGCCAGGGGGTGACGAGCACAGCAGAAGCAGAGCTTGCCTTCACGCATATGGTTGAGGCGTTTCGTGTGGTGACACGTCGTATCCAGGAGGTTTCCGCAGCAGCGGAAGAGATATCGGCGGGTTCCGAGGAAGCGGCAGCATCGGTCAACACCATCTCGCAAATTTCATCCGGCGTTTCAGATCATTCAGATGACATTTATCGCTTAACAGGGGAGCAGTCGAGCATGTTCCGGAAGGTGGCACAAACGTCCACGCTGCTGAGGCAGCAAACGATTGAGATGAGCGAAGCTGTAAGAAAAGTAAAGGTATGACCGACAAGAGCCATGCAAAAATTCTGGTGGAAATCGGCTGTTAATAGTGTGGAAAATGGAGCGAATAGCATTTGCTGCTCGATTCCGATTCTTTAGATTAGAATAACGCTAAAAAGGGATACCCTCGGTCGTATTAATGACTTATGGGCATCCCTTTTTGTGTTATCCACGCTTATTACCATTTGCGAGAATTATGAATCATAACGGTAGCAAATTGCTTTGCCTCCACCACTCTCGGAACTGAATTCCGGGTCTTCTACAAAACCGAAACGTTCGTATAATCGGATCGCGTTGACCATCTGGCCGCCCGTATATAAATACACCGTATTTTTGCCCATGTCTTTAGCAGACTCAACACATTGTTGAAGCAATTCTCTGGCAATACCGTGACCTCTCCACTTGGGATCAACGCCCAGCAGTCGAATAAACGGATAATCAATAGGCAACTCGAAGCTCGGATAAGCCTTATGCGCTGTCTCAAACAATTGCACCGTTCCGACAATCTGATTATCAATTTTGGCAATCCATAATTGCTTAATATAAGGATTGCTCGGCGATTCCCGAATGTCCTTCAAATAATGTTCCCATTGTTCCTGTGTTTGGAACGTGTCCCGGTACTCGGAGTAACTTTCAATGAGAATATGTACAATTTCTTCATGGTCAGCTTCTGTAGCGGGATGAATCGTTACTGCCGTTGTCATCTCAAGTTCTCCTTCTGATCTTGGTTTGATAAGAGATATAGTTGACTTGAATTGTATCACACCCAATGGTACTGGATTAATTCAAATTTTCTATATATGACTCATGAAATTCTATGAGTTGGTATAATCCGCACAAGCACATCTAAGGTTCGCACGTATAAGGTTCATTATAGGCGATTGAGCTGTGTGGAATACAAATTATTGCGATATTCGGTGGGTGTATTGCCTTCGTATTGTTTGAACATGCGCAGGAAAAGTTTGTAATCCGAAAAACCGCATTGCCCCGCGATTTCTTTCACACTGGCATTGGTATTGAGCAGCATCTGCTTGGCCCGGCGAATCCGTTCCGTGAGGATATAGGTTTTGAGCCCAATGCCTTTCTCACGTTTCACCATTTTGGAGATATAGTCCTTGTTAAAATTAAAAGTCTCGGCAATCTTACCAACCGTAATGTCGGTATGCAGATGAATATCCACCCACTTGCAGATGTGGTCAACGATCGCATTGTGCGGCCGATAACCCGCCTGTGTGTTGCGTTCCAGTTCTTTGAGCAGCAGCAGCAAGGCCGCGTCTGCTTCTTCTGGTGAGAACGATGAACTATGCAGTAATTGCTTGAACAGCTGATTGGCGGTGGACGGAACCTGAATAGTCGCATGGGTGGGATACTGGTCGAACTCTTTCTCAATCGAATCATAATGAACCCAGTAAAAGCTGACGGGAGCATCGCTAACCTGATAGCCGTAATGGGTGCGTCCAGCTCTCAGAAATAGCAGATCATTTGCACGAACCACGAACTGCTCGTCCTCCTCCGCAATGTACATCTCGCCTTCCAACATCAAAATGACCTCGTGAACAGGCATGCTGCGCTTCATGTGGCTCCAATTACCTTCGGTTATGAACTTGCCGCACAGGTAATGTTCCAATGGCTTTTGCATAGGACGGATTTCTCCACCTTTTCTTGGATTATGAGTCTGATGTAGTTGTATTTTATTTGATAATATGAGGATATTCAAGGCCTATATGAAGAAAGTTCGTAAAGGACACATGAATTTCAACACGGATTTTACCCTTTGTACAATTATATAAGTACTTCTAAATATCCACTACATACCGAGGAGGAGCGAGCAGAATGATTGAAACCAAAAAGGGTTTTCTGGGACCGGAGCATGTAGATCTGTTAAATGGCGTTTTTCAAACGTCACAGGAAGTTGGAGAAAAGTATTTGTTATCACTGGACATTGATCGTTTTCTGGCACCATGTTTTGAGGCCCATGGGCTACCGGTGAAAAAGGATCGATACGCGGGTTGGGAGGCGCGCTCGATTAGTGGGCATTCCCTTGGACACTATCTGTCTGCCTTGGCAGTGACCTATCAGGCGACAGGTAATGAAACGTTAAAGCAAACGCTGGACTACGCGGTCAGCGAGCTTGCATCCATTCAACAGCATACAGGCAGCGGGTATGTCGGCGGCCTGTCCGAAGAAGCTTTCCGTATTGCATTTCGGGCAGAGCATATTGGTGGTTTTAACATCGGCGAATACTGGGTGCCTTGGTACAGTGTGCACAAAATCTATCGTGGTCTGATTGACGCTTACAAATTAACGGGCAATCAACAGGCTCTTGAGGTGGTAACACGGTTTGCGGATTGGGCGGTAGAAGGTCTAAGCCCGATGACAGAAGAACAGATGCAGGTCATGCTTCTATGTGAACACGGCGGTATGAACGAAGTGTTTGCACATTTGTATGGAATCACCGGGAAGTCTGTATACCTTGAGATAGCCAACAAATTCACACATCAATTAATCCTCGAACCGTTGGAGCACAAGCAGGACGATCTTCAGGGCAAACATGCGAATACGCAGATTCCGAAAGTCATCGGTGCAGCCGAAATATACAATCAGGATCATAATCACGAGAGCTACCGGACAGCGGCGGAGTTTTTCTGGGATACCACGATCCATCATCGGTCTTATGTATTTGGTGCAACGAGCATTTCGGAGCATTATGAAGCGAAAGGCATGGAGAGTCTGGGCATTAAAACCGGAGAGAGTTGCTGTACCCACAACATGATGCATCTGACGAAGCAGCTCTACACCTGGAATCCCGACAGCGCATACATGGACTATTATGAAAATGCGATCTACAACCATATCCTGGGCACACAGGACCCGGACACAGGCAACAAAACGTATTTTGCATCAACACTGCAAGGTCACTACAAAATCTACGGTACTCACGATACCGCCTGGTGGTGCTGTACAGGATCTGGCATGGAGAACCCGGGCAAATACGCCGAGGCGATCTATTTCGAGGATGAGCAGGATCTGTACGTTAACCTGTATATTGCTTCCCAGTTGGACTGGAGATCCCAAGGCATGTCGCTGAAGCTCGAAACTGACTTTCCTTATTCGGAAAAGGTAACCCTTACGATCACCGAAGGCAGCGCCTCGGCCAATCTTAGACTACGTGTGCCCTCATGGCTACAGGAGCCAATGACGGCAACGGTCAACGGGGATACGGCCCATCCGCATACCCGGATGGAACCCGGATACCTCGACATCGAGCGCACATGGACCGCTGGCGATGTCATCATCATCACGCTGCCGATGTCGCTCCACCAATACACGTCCAGGGACGATGCACACAAAGTGTCATTCCTGTACGGTCCGATTGTGCTGGCAGGGGCTTTGGGAAGCGAAGGGCTGCCCGAGGATACCATCGTGGACGAAACGGCACTGAATCCCAAAACCGCACCTGTACCTGTGATCTGGACAGAGCAGGAGGATGTGCAAGAGTGGATCAAGGTTGTAGACGTGAGTACGTTGACGTTTGAGATCAGCAAGGACGTCACCTCGGACGGCAACCCGGTGAAACTGATTCCGTTCTATGATGTGCATCATGAGTTCTATACGGTCTATTGGCCGTTTAACGATGAAGGGGATGCACTGGAGAAGGAATTGAATGATATCACCATCGACAGGGTGCAGCCTGACGGTCAGCAGGATGAGATTGGACATCATCTGGATAGCAATTGCCGTGCAGAACAGCATAACGGTTCATATACAGACAGCCGCAACAAGCTGCATATGTGGCGAGAAGCATATGGTGTCAGCGGGGCTTACTTCAGCTACCAGCTGGCGGTGGATGGTTCTGCACCGAACTATGTATGCGTGGCATACTGGGGCGGGGATCATTCTCCTTTTGAACGGGAAGGAACACGGCATGAAAGAATATTTAGTATCGCCGTCGATGGAAATGTGGTCGGTGAACAGCGGATTCATATGAACAAGATCGGTGAAGTGTTCTTCGTTACCTATGATATCCCTCAGACGGTTACGTCAGGTAAAGACAGTGTGCGAGTTGCATTCCAAGCGTTGGACGACAACGGATGTGCTGGAAAAGTGGTGGAGGTACGTACAACGCGCAGCAAACCGGAATCTATCTTTTCGTAAAAGAGGCATTGTATGAAATTGGGCAAACACAATGGTATAATAATAGTAAAATGCTGATTAGGTAAAAGAGGAGGATGGAAGTGTGGCAAAACCGGATAATAAAGGCATCTATAGTTTTCAGGATTGGTTAACTTGGGAGGGGACTTGGGAGTTAATTAACGGCAAAGCGTTCAATATGTCTCCAGCCCCCACCTCATTACACCAGTTTATTGTAGGTGAACTGCACTTCTCCTTGCGTACTTTTTTTCAGAATCGGAAATGTATCGTCTTTGTTGCTCCCTTTGACGTGTATTTCAGCGAGAATGAACAGTATGACGTACCTGATCATGTTGTCCAACCGGATTTATCGGTGGTTTGTTCCAAAGACCAAATAACCAAAAACGGCTGTCAAGGTGCGCCGTCTCTAATCATAGAAGTACTTTCTCCTTCAACTGCGCTGAAGGATTTTAACGAGAAGTTTAATCTGTATCAGAAATACGGTGTGAATGAATACTGGATTGTTGACCCTGGCAATCAGACCGTTCATGTGTACACATTGGAAGAAGGCAGTTACCAGAACCGTCATCTGTACACGGAGCAAGAAATGATTCAATCGGTGTTATATCCGGAACTGGAAATTCCGCTTCGGAATTTATTCAAGCTGAATTAGATTAGACAACAACATCATCACTCCGGCGCAGGCGTCGGGGTGTTTTTTCTTTTTATCGTATCGAACAAGCCCTATATAAAAAATGACACGCACTGCAAATTTCCACGTATTACCTGATAACATTTCTTTTTCCGCCACCGATTGTCCAAGGGCATCAAGTTCGGTTCACAAAGGTTACAAAATCTTATCCACGTTGTCCCTCTAAAGATGAAATGGGATAAGCCCAAGCCACGTATATTATGAATATCCATATTAATCCACCCGAATGCGGCAACATCATGTACAATGAAATAAAGTTCCAATGGTAAATATCGACATAAAGCTTCAACACATAGCGCGAAAGGAGGTCTGATGATTTACATGATAAAGTACATAAAACTGCTGGGGCTGATCTTCGGCGTTGTGGTCATGAATGTTCTATTGTTCTCACCAGGATTCATCGGACTGGAGTTTGGCGGGGGAGCATTTACAACAGCGCTCTCGGTGACATTTCTGTTCGGCAGCGTGATGGCTCTCTTCTATGGAAGCTACACTTTATTGTTCAGACAGCCGGTAGTCTTGCCTGTGAAGAATATCGAAACCCATGAAGATTATGTGGAAGCGTTATCCTTTTATCGACGCATTAAAGTGCTTGAGGAAGATATCACATTGGGATTATCTCAACTAAGCCGCATGAAGAAAAAGAAAGAAACCCTCCTGAACGTTTTGAATCAGCGATTTGATCCGGGGGAACTGAGTTACAAGAAATTTGCTTCGGTCACCCTCGAGGTGGAGAAGCTGTTATACCTCAACATCCGAAGTGTACTTAACCGACTCAATGTGTTCGATGAAGCGGAGTACGCCAGCCTGATGAAGTCCAAATCCGCTACACTTCCCCAAAAGCTCTTTCAGGAAAAGACCAAAGTATATAACGACTATCTGAGCTATGTGAAAAACTCGCTTCATACCAATGAGGAAATTCTTTTGAAGCTTGACCAATTGATGCTGGAAATCTCCCGCTTGGACAGCTTTGAAGCAGGAGATATTGAACAAATGCCATGTATGCAAGAAATTGACCAATTAATCAAGCACACTAAATTATACAGACAGTGAGGGGTTGTACGTATGGCTAAGAAGGGAAAGTTTTTTTTCATATCGATCGTGATGCTGGTACTCGTGTTTGGCCTCGTATATGCAGGGATTACGCTGACGTCGAACGTTGGTAAATCCAGTACACAGGTAACGACAGAGAATGCAGGCAAAGAGTTAGGGAAGTTGTATGCGGACATTGCGCCGGCAACGGCTGAACCTGTGAAGGGACAGATTGATCTCGATCCGGTGGATGTGGCTGAATCACTGCCGGACATCTCCAAATTTCCGATCACGGTCGAGAATACAACGAATGATTATATAGAGATCTTTTCTTCCATTGAAAAGGCGGGAACCGGAGCAGATGGCTGGTTGACCGAGGTCACCGAAGAGTTCAACAAGGCTAACATTACCGTTGGCGGCAAACAGGTTTCAGTGAAATTACGTAATATCGCATCCGGTACGGCTGCTGATTATATTAAGTCTGGTAAATATGTGCCTGATGCGTACACTCCCTCGAATGAGTTATGGGGCGAGATGGTAGCTGCAAGCGGAGTAAAGACAGACCTGGTATCCAAAAGACTGGTGGGGAACGTTCCTGGTATCGTCATCTCGAAAGCCAAATATGATGCGCTGGTCGACACGTACGGATCGGTTAATGTAAAAACCGTGACCGAAGCGATTGCCAACAATGAGCTCGCGATGGGGTACACCGATCCGTTCGCCAGTTCCACGGGCCTAAACTTTCTCGTGACGGCACTCAACACATACGACAGCTCCAATCCGCTTGGTGAGAAAGCGATTGAGGGTTTTGAGAAGTTCCAAGCGAACGTACCGTTTACGGCGTCCACAACCATTCAGATGCGTGAGGCAGCCAAGTCAGGGCGACTGGACGCATTTGTACTGGAGTACCAGACTTACGTAAACACCGCAGATCTGAAAAGTGGATATGTCTTTACCCCTTTTGGCGTAAGACATGACAGCCCGCTGTATGCACTGGGGCAACTGCCGCAGAACAAGCAAGAGATCATTAAGAAGTATGCGGAATTCGTAACCCAAGCGAAGTATCAGCAATCGGCTGAGGAATTCGGCTTCAACGGCTTGCAAGACTACAAGTCTGAATTGAACACAGTGGATGGTGGCACCTTGTTGTCCGCTCAGAAAGTATGGAAAGAGAAAAAGAACGGCAGTAAACCGATTGCCGCCGTATTTGTAACCGACGTATCCGGGAGTATGGACGGCGAACCGCTGAACCGACTCAAGGAATCATTGCGCAAAGGCCAGAAGTTCCTTGGCACAGATAACAGCATCGGCCTCGTCTCCTACTCTAGTGGAGTAACGGTGAATCTGCCAATTGCCAAGTATGATACGAATCAGCAGTCGATGTTTGTTGGTACGGTGGATAGCCTGCAAGCGGGTGGAGGTACGGCAACCTTTGATGGGATCGTCGTGGCGATGAAGATGCTTGAAGATTATATGGCTACCAATCCAAATGTGAAACCACTGATCTTTGTCCTAAGTGATGGAGAGACCAATGAGGGTCATACACTGAAGGATATTCGTGATCTGGTTGAGACGTACAAAGTGCCAATCTACACGATCGGTTATAACGCGGACATCAAAGCTTTGGAGAGTATCTCCAGCATTAACGAAGCGGCAAGCATTAACGCCGATACAGACGATGTGGTGTACAAAATCGGTAACCTGTTCAACGTGCAGATGTAGCACGGGGACTGCACTTGAAGTGACCTAATGTAAGGTTCATTATTCCATTTTATATAGCACGTAATTGAAGGGGGAACTTGGATGTCGTTTTCGATGGAGATACCTAGCCAGAAGGAAATTCAGAAGGTAATAGAGGAGGAAATAAAGCCCGTACCTGCCGAGGTGGCGGAACTGCAGCAAGTCGCAAATGCCAATGTGGAGATGATCATGACACTGGATCTCGAATCGTTGGAGAAACGAAAGGAGATTCTGCAATCCATTGATGGCTTTGGCATGAATACGATGAGATCCTCTTCCGAGAAAAACGCGTTGCTTCAAGTCTCCGTTGGACATCTGTCCAAGACGGGAGACGAGGGCGGTCAGGTCGCCAAAGGCTTGACCGAGCTGCATATGCAACTGAAGGATCTAGACCCCAGCGTGGTCGATTTCGCCAAGACCGGATTCCTTGGCAAATTGTTCAATCCGCTACGGGCTTATTTTCTCAAATACCAGAAGGCTGACGCGGTCATCGCCGATATTGTGACCTCGCTGGATAAAGGCAGAGCGACCTTGAGAAACGACAATACAACACTGGAAATTGAACAGCAAAATCTTCGGGAGCTCACCAAACGACTGCAAAAGGAAATTCAGCTTGGGGTGCTGATGGATGAGTCGATTGACGCACAGATCGAAGCCGCCAAGGTGCGTAATGAGGACCCGGAGAAAGTTCGCTTCATTACCGAAGAAGTGCTGTTCCCGCTACGTCAGCGGGTCATGGATTTACAGCAAATGCTGGTGGTGAACCAGCAGGGCATCATGGCGATTGAAGTTGTCATTCGCAACAACAAGGAATTGATCCGCGGTGTGGATCGGGCCAAAAATGTAACGATCTCGGCATTGAAAATTGCCGTCACTGTTGCGAGTGCACTGTACAATCAGAAGATTGTATTGCAGAAAATTGAACTGCTTAACCGGACGACCAACGACCTGATCGCAGGTACGTCCAAAATGCTGAAAGATCAGGGCATTGCCATCCAGAAGCAAGCTTATGAGGCCAGCATTTCCGTGGATACGATGAAGCAGGCCTTCACAGATGTGCTTTCCGCGCTCGACTCCATCAGTCTCTATAAGCAGGAGGCTTTGCCACGGATGCGGGAGACCATTAATCAGTTCCGTGAACTGGCGGATACCGGAGAGCAGCAGATTCAGCGGTTGGAGAAAGGGCAGAAGCTGGGGCTGTAGTTTGAAAGGTAGTTAGAGGGGTATAGTGGAAGTATCGTACATGAGATCAAAAAACGGTTGAACTCAGATAAGCTCTGGTTCAACCGTTTTTTTTTGCCTTTCTGCTGCTTAGGTCAAATCACGGTGAACATGGAGGACGTAGGGGATCAGCAGAAGAAGTAGAGCCAGTGAAGCTATCAGGGCAAGCAGCAGGCTTCCTTGGGTTAATAGTAATGCTCCCAGAGCTGCACCGAACACAAAAATAACCCAGGACAGGGCGAGTACTGCCCATTCGGAAGCAGGAGCCTTACCCCGAACGGCTTTGGCCAGTGCCTGTCCAATACCGAATAATGTGCCTGTCACAAATCCTTTGCCCACATCAGCATGAGCAACCATCTGGTGCATGGTGTTTTGCATACCCATGGCAACTGCAATCGGGAAAAGCACGCTCTGTGTATGGAGGAACAGCAAGAATACAATGGCGCCGGCAAACAGCAGGGATTCAAAGCCCAAGATGCCCGCCAGTCGCCATTTTCCCAATCGATCTGTGATCAACGTACCGATAAAGGCGCCTACAACGAATAAAAAAATGACCAGGCCTATATTCGTTAATACAGCGGAGTCTCCTTCAAATAGCGCGATGCCAAGCTTGGTACTGTTACCACTCATGAAAGAAAGATAGATTTTCCCCAGCTGCAGATAGCCGACGGCATCAATGAAACCGGAGATCAGCACAAGTGCACATGACAGTAGAAGCCGGGAAAGACCCGGCTCCAGTCGTTCTACGGTATGTCCCACACGTTTGCGATCACTGGTCGAATCGGAAGCAGAAGCCATGATGTCCAACCCCTTTTCCATGATACTCGAGTGGTTTAGTGATAAATGACAGAAGGATCATTTTTCCAAACCTATATTCAATAGGTACCGGTAGTGGTTGGACTATGACTTCGATTTATTCGGGTCCGGTGCGATAAAAAGAGTATCATTCGGAAGCTGTTCGGCTTCCTCTTTGGACATTTCCAGATTAGTGGACAGCACATCATCCGGGTTGCCTGCTAGCCACTCGCTCAGATCAATAGCTTCATAGTGTCCGCTGTTGAACCCAATTAACACACGACAGACCTCATCTCCCGTATTTTTGATATAGTGACCTGCACCCATCGGGGCATAACCCACATCGCCTGCTTCGAATTGCTCTGTCACCGCATGACCTTCTGCCAGAAATACCGTCATTTCGGCAGTGCCGCTAATGTAATACTGCCATTCGTCGGCGTTGGGATGCCAATGCATCTCTCGTAATGCGCCTGGTTGCAGCTCGATCAATGATCCGGCCATCGTGGTGGAGATGGGGAAATCTTCGACAGTAACCGTGCGTTGGGTTCCGCCGCCTGGTGCACGTCTGGGCTGCTTGGCATGCAGCGGGTATCGGTGGGGAGTCGTCAGCTCCGAATTGCGGCGATAAGTTCCGGAAGAGGAGCTGTCATTAGGGACAGGCCCTTTGACGAAATAGGCTTCTCCCTGAGGCAATTTCGCTGCACGCTCTGGGGTAATTCCAAGATTCTGGGCAACAATGTTGTTCGGTGTATGAGACAGGAAATCGGTAATGCTGAACGTATGATCTTCCGAGAAATCACCATTATCAAATATCAGAATAAAATGGCATTCGTCCGGTCCCAATCCCTGAATGGAGTGTCCGTAACCACGTGGAAAATACCATACATCTCCTGGCTCAAATGTATCGGTGTACGCATGTCCGTCCGGGTGAATGACAGTGGTGCGACAGGAGCCGCTGATCACATAAGCCCATTCTGCCGCATTGGCATGCCAGTGCAATTCACGCATGCCTCCCGGTTCGAGGCGCATGGATACGCCCGCTATTCCAATGGACGCAGGAAAATCCCGAACGGAAGCACCGCGGGTAATACCGCCTGGGCCCGTACGGGGTTCTTTTTGTTCAAGCCGATATTTGAAAGATGTCATCATGATTCCTCCTCATATTATATTAGGTACACATGTAAATAGTTAAATATGGCGTTCATATCTTTTACCCATATTTTGCGAAACTATTCAATTGATTCCTGATTAATATGAGGCAAAAGAGAGACTTTCATTCAAACTTTATGCTGATTTGTGTGTACATATTGTACTTAGGGTGCCTTATACGAGGTGTGATACGCTACATTTCCAGGTTTGTAATTAATGATTTTAAATAACTCATCTGCCATATAAGTGGGACTATGCTTGAATTCCTGCCGAATCCATTCAATAATCATGCCAAAGATCGCATGGGATTGATAACTTGCCAGCAGCTCGCGATTGATATGGGACGGAAATATTTCGTTGAGGTCCTGAAGAGCAAGGTCACGCAGAACATCGCAGATCATTTGCTGAAAATTGGACGATGCCTCCGATTTAACGACAAGGGTGTAGAATTGCGCATGCTGATGCACATGTTCGAAAATTTTGATTGCAGAAGAGGGCATATGACTTACTTCAAATATTTCTTTATCCAGATAGGGCTCACGATAGGATAAGACCAGATCCTTAATAATGTCATCGATGATCTCATTGAACAGGTCTTCTTTGTATTGATAGTGTCTGTAAAAGGTTCCCCGATTCAGATCTGCCAGCTGCACAATATCCGTAATGGATATTTCTTTGAATGACTGCTTTTGCATTAATTGAATGAGGGCATCCTTCAGCGCCGCTTTGGATTTCTTAATTCTTCGATCCATGGAACTCGGAAGTTCGGTCATATGCAGTACTCCTCGTAAATAGGTATTTTAAGATAAAGTACATTCGGTATTAGAAGTGTTGATTAACGTACAATTGGGCAAGCTTTTACTGATTGAACAGGAATGCTATGACTTATTATACTAAGGATAAGAGTTAATGAACATTTGTTTGTTAACTTATTGTAAACGAATACATGGAGGATGATACAACATGAGACTTCAAGATAAAGTGGCTGTAGTAACAGGTGCGGGTTCTGGCATGGGCAAAGCAATTGCAACACTGTACGCGCAAGAAGGTGCTAAGGTGGTTGTATCGGATATCAATGAAGCTTCAGCGAAGGCGGTTGCAGAGGATATCAAGGCAAATGGTGGAGAAGCGACGTTTGTGGTTGCGAATGTGGCGAAGGAAGAAGATATTCAGAACCTGATCGATACGACAGTTAACACATATGGAACAGTGGACATTCTGGTCAATAATGCAGGCATTATGGACAGTATGGAACCAGCTGGTGACATTGTGGATGACAAGTGGGAGCGTATCTTTGCAATCAACACAACAAGTGTCATGCGTGCTACCCGCAAAGTGCTGCCAATCTTCCTGGAAAAACAAAAAGGCGTTATCGTCAACATCGCTTCAGCCGGCGGATTGCATGGTGCACGTGCAGGCGCGGCTTACACGGCTTCCAAACATGCAGTTGTGGGATTCACCAAAAATACAGGCTTCATGTATGCTCAACAAGGTATTCGCTGTAACGCAATTGCTCCGGGTGGGGTTGAAACCAATATTGCTTCCACAATGACAAACATTAATCACTTCGGTGCCAGCAGACAACAGCTGGGAATGGCGATCAATCCGCGTGCAGGTAAAAGTGAAGAAATTGCACAGGTGGCCCTGTTCCTTGGTTCGGACGAATCCAGCTTCGTGAACGGAACAGTCGTAACGGCAGATGCAGGATGGAGTTCATACTAATCCGTCGTCCATAACTGAAATATGCAAAGAAGCTCATACCAGTGTATGGGCTTCTTTTTGCATGTCCGTAATAGGCGAGAATGTGGAGCATTAGGCAATAGGACAAACGTTTGCACAAACATGTCTACGCGTTCCCGGATAACGTAAATAGGGAAGAATCCCGAACAATCAAGCGGTGCGGAATAATCACTGGATTCTGAGGCAGGTGTTCACCGTTTAGAATTTTTAACAATACCTGAACCGCAGTATAGCCCAGCTGATAAGTTCCGATATCAATGGAACTAAGCGGCGGCGAAGCAAGTTCCGATAAAGCAATATTGTTAAAGCTCACAACACTTATATCTTCAGGAACGTTATATCCCAGCTCGGCCAGAGCACGAAGCACGCCAAAGGCAACATTGTCGTCGATGACAACGAGGGCGGTTGGTCTGTCGGGTAGCGACATGAACAGGGACATCGCCCGGAAGCCGCTTTCCTGTAGGAATTCTCCTTCCACGATCCAGTCATTGTTAGCATTAAGACCGGCTTTTTCAAGCGCATTTTTGTATCCGAGCAGGCGATCATGAGACAACGTCAAATCTGGTGGTCCGCTAACAAATCCCACTCGTTTATGCCCTTGGGCAATCAGATGTGTGGTTGCATCGAATGCTGTCTGTACATTGTTATTGTCCACCATCGGTGCATCGGGATGCGTTTCACTGCGGCCAATCAGCACAAAAGGAAACTTTTCCGCCTCCAAAAACGAAATAATCGGATCTTCCCTTTTGGAGCCAAGCAGCAAAATACCATCCACGCGTCGCCCATGTACCAGGCGGGATATAGCATTCAACTCATCGCTGGAAGACGTTTCGGTGGAGAGAAGAAGTTCATAATTCATGCGGGTGGCATGCGTAATGATTCCCCGAAGCAATTCTCCGAAAAAGTAGTTCTGAAACAGCTCTTCAGCAGGTCGGGGCAGCATGATACCCAGGGTTTGAGTCGTTTTGGAAACAAGGCTTTTGGCCATCATATTTGGATGATAATTCATTTCTTTCATGATTTGCTTCACTTTGAGTGACGTTTCCGAACTGATTCTGGGATGGTTGGAAATAACCCGTGAGACCGTAGAAGGGGATACACCCGCCAATTTGGCAATATCTTTGATTGTAATCATGTGAAAAATCCCTTCTGTACAAGCATTTCAACATGTCTCCTATGTTAATTCAAAGACTTCGATAAATCAATTGCTAACTGCATCATGGTGAAGAGGGGAAAGCAAAACAAAGGAAGACGGCGGGAGATCAAGCAAATCGGAAATTACAGGAACATAAGCCATAAAAGTGAAGGAAAATGGACGAAAATGACTTGTGCAAACGTTTGTGCAAATAAAGTTCGCTATTGTATGATGTGATTGTTATTATAGCGCTTACATGACTTGAATCAACATACTTCCTAGAAAATTCATCCCGATTACATAAGGATTGTACCCATCTGAGGTTAATATGAGCAAACGTTTGTATTACGTTCAAACGGATATAAGCCGAACTTCGGAATACAGGAACAGTACACAGAAAAACGGGTGAAAAGCGCGAGTACAGCATCGATCATGACTACGAAAAGGGGGAAATTCAATGAGAAAATGGCAGCAAGCAGCACTTGCAGGATTCATGGCACTCACACTTACCGCGTGTTCAAGCGGAGGTGGAGGCGCTGCGCCAACCACAACAGACAGCGGTGAGACTGGAGAAACCACAGTAACCGCGGAAAATATTCAGCCAGAAGAGGGCGCAAGCCTTGTCATATGGGAGGATAAAAATCAGCGCAGCTTTATCGAAGAACGGGCGAAGAAATTTGAAGAGAAATACGGCGTTTCTGTAAAAATCGAGGAATTGCCGCCGACGGATCAAGTGACCAAGCTCACTACGGACGGACCCGCGGGATTGGCTGCGGATGTGGTCGTTTTCCCACATGACAAGATTGGTAGCGCTTCAGAAGCTGGACTGATTTTGCCGAACGATATTTTTGAGCAACAGACTACACAATCCACTAGTGACAATGCGGTTAAAGCCGTAACCTTCAAAGACATCTTATACGGCTATCCCTACAGCGTAGAAACCTATGCGTTGTTCTACAACAAAAAGCTTTATCCCGAAGCACCGAAATCATTTGATGACATTATCAGCTTTGCCAAAACCTTTAATGACACCAAAAACAATAAGTACACTCTGATGTGGGAGCTACAGCAGTTCTATTACAACTTTGCTTATCTGGCTTCCCAGGGCGGATATATCTTCGGTGATGAAGGCATGAACAGCGAGGATATTGGCCTCAACAATGAGGGAGCCATCAAGGGCGGTCAGTTCTTGCAAACGCTGAAATCGGAAGTACTGCCTGTGAAGATGGGCGATGTGAACTATGACATCAAGAAAGGTCTCTTCTCAAGCGGGAAACTGGCCATGGATATTAACGGACCTTGGTCCATCGCCGATTATCGCAATGCTGGCATTGACTTCGGTGTTGCGCCACTTCCGGCGATTGAAGGCAAACCGATGACCTCCTTCTCTGGAGTCAAGGCCTATTACGTCAATGCATTTACAACCTATCCGAATGCTGCCAAGTTGTTTGCAGCTTATCTCTCCAGTGCCGAATCCCAGATGGTCAACTTTGAGATGAACGGCACTCTCCCAGCCAATAAAGACGTGGCGGCAGATCCGAAAATTCAAGGGGATGAAATCACGAAGGCATTCCTTGAGCAATTCAACAACTCTACCCCAATGCCTTCGCTTCCTGCCATGGATAGCGTATGGGGTCCCATCAGTGCAGCAATTACCGACATATGGGATGGAGGCAAGGATGTGAAAACCTCTCTGGATAACGCAGTCAAACAAGTCAAGGAGAGCCTTGCAACTGTCCAATAAAAAAGAAAGAGCAGGTGCAGAGGAAGTCAACATGTCCTCTGCACTCTGCTATAACTGATCGGTAACTTCGCTTGCCGGGAAGGAGTAGGAATGAATGAAACAACAGCATGTTCCAGTCACTGTTAAACCGAATCGAGAAAGACAGCATCGCATGACAGCGGCTGTGTTGTCCCTTGTCCTGCAAGGACTTGGACAGTTGTATAACCGTCAATGGATTAAGGGAATTTGTTTTCTGATCCTAGAGGGAGTAGGACTCGCTTATCTGATTCCCCGTTTGAATCAGGCTGTATGGGGAGTATGGACGCTGGGCGAGCAAACGCAGCGTTTCGTCAAGGTCAATGGATCAACGGTGCTGCAACAGGGCGACCACTCCATCTTTTTGCTGCTCAACGGAATCATAGTACTTTTGGTATTTTTCGTTTTTCTTCTTCTATATATTTTCAATATTCGGGATGCGTACATCACGGGAAAATTAAGAGAGGAAGGCAAGCAGGCCACTGGAGCTTCTGCTTCCCTGAGATATCTGCTCGATAAACAATTTCCGTATCTTTTCCTATCCATCCCTGCGCTCGGAATCCTGTTTTTCACCATTATGCCGATTTTATTTACGATTACCCTGGCCTTCACCAATTACTCGGCACCGGATCATATTCCGCCCGCCAAGCTGGTGGACTGGGTCGGTTTCAAGACTTTTACGGATCTAATTCAGCTTAAATCGTGGAGCCATACCTTCTTTGGAGTATTAACATGGACCGTGATCTGGGCCATTCTGGCAACGGTGACTACGTATTTTGGTGGGGTGCTGGTTGCACTTCTCATCGAGCAGAAGGGTATTCGTTTCAAAAAGCTGTGGCGGACGATCTTCATTCTTCCGTATGCCATTCCGCAGATTATCTCACTGCTTCTGATGCGTAACCTGTTCAACGGACAGTTTGGTCCCATTAATACGTATATGAAGGCTTTTGGCCTTGAGGGGTTGCCATGGTTAACCGATCCATTCTGGGCAAAAGTTACAGTCGTCATTGTAAACATGTGGATCGGAATCCCGGTCAGCATGGTGCTCATACTGGGCGTGCTAACAGCGATTCCACGGGATTTGTATGAAGCGGCTGAGGTAGACGGTGCGTCTGGCTTTCAGAAGTTCCGCATCATTACGCTTCCTTTTATCATGTTCGCTACGACACCGGTGCTCATTATGCAATTTGCCGGGAATTTCAACAACTTCAATGTCATCTTCCTGTTGACGAACGGTAATCCGCTGCGTGGGGATTATCAGTATGCGGGATCAACCGATCTTCTCGTGACCTGGTTGTACAAACTGACGTTGGATAACAACAAGTTCAATATGGCTTCGGCGGTCGGTATCATTATTTTCCTGATTATTGCGTCGTTCTCCATCTGGAATTTCCGTCGTTCCAAATCGTTCAAGGAGGAGGACATGATTCAATGAAAAAGCGCAACAATCCCATGCGTCTGACGATCAGCTATGTGCTGCTGGTCATCATTGCCATCGTATCGGTGTATCCCGTCTTGTGGATATTTCTCTCGTCACTGCGTCCAGGTGCGGCTCTGTTCAGTGAACGTCTGTGGCCTGAAGCGTTCACGCTGGCACATTATGGGGAACTGTTTAATAACCCGTCGTTCATGTATGGAACATGGTATCTGAACACGTTGAAGATCGCCTTTTTCACCATGATTTTCTCAACGCTCATGGTCACTTTAGGCATGTATGCCTTATCCCGGTTCCGGTTTCGCGGTCGCAAGACCATTCTATCCACCATGCTGATCCTCGGGATGTTCCCGAGCTTCATGAGCATGATTGCCATTTATATTATTTTGCTTCAGATCAAATTGCTGGACACTCATGCCGCGTTGATTCTGGTCTATTCGTCTGGGGCCGTGCTGGGTGGATTTATTGTCAAAGGGTTCTTTGATACCATCCCGCGCAGTTTGGATGAAGCAGCACGAATTGATGGTGCCAGTCATCTGCGTGTGTTCACCAGCATCATTCTGCCGTTGTCCCGGCCGATGCTGACCTATGTAGCCTTAACCAGCTTCACTGGTGCATGGATGGACTTTATCTTTGCCCGGCTGGTACTTCGGACAAAAGAGAACTGGACACTTGCGGTTGGCATGTGGGATCTGGTTAGTCGTTATCAGGACAGTAACTTTACGATGTTTGCTGCCGGGGCGGTACTGATCGCTATTCCGATTACGTTGTTGTTTGTATTCTTGCAACGCTTCCTGGTGCAGGGGCTGACCTCTGGCGCCTCCAAAGGATAAAAGGATAAGAGGATAAACACCCAAATCGCATAGACAGCCTGTAGAACATATCCAGGCCACCAATCAGGCGCTTCTGAGAGGTTCCATTCATCGCTGGAACTGCTCCGGAAGCGCCTGCCTGCTGTTTGAGATCCGAATGACAAGAGGAGGAAAAGATCGATGGGAACGCTACAGTCCCCAGAACCGGAATTGGGACCGAACGGGGCTCTTACTGCTGCGGAGAGTCAGAAAATGGCCAATAGGGCGCTTTGGCGTAATGTTGCTTATCGCAGAATTTTGTGTGGCTATGGCATCTCCGTATTTGGTGATTGTTTCAACGGCATTGCCATCAGTCTGTGGGTGTTGCAGACCACAGGAAGTGCGAAGAGCATGGCAGCTGTACAAGTATGTAACATGGTCGTCAGTTTTCTGTTCGGATCATTCGCAGGTACGTTTGCCGACAGACTGGATCGCAGAACATTGATGCTGTCGTCGGATTTGTTTCGTGGGGCTATGGCGTTTATCATCGCGGTGAGTCTGTTTGTGCTGCACGCTCCTTTTCCAATCGTACTGCTCATGCTTTCCCTTTCGATGTTTTCCAGTCTGTTTCAGGCGCCAGCATTTCATGCTTCGGTAACCAGTCTGGTGGGGAGGGAGCATCTGCAACAAGCTACAGGAACCATCCATCTGGTCGATAATATTGCCCGGATCAGCGGACTGGCCGCAGCGGGCATTGCAGTTTCTGCATTTGGAGGATTTACGGCTATTATGATTACAGGTGCGACCTTTCTGCTGTCTGCGATATGTGTGATGTTGGCTGGGCGTTTTCCGGATGTCCAACGCTCTTCCATGCATAGAGGATCGTTCGTAATGGAGTGGGGCGGTTCATTTTCCTACATCTTCGCACATCCCCTGATTCGTTCAATCGTTATTCTTAATCCGCTGCTGATTCTCTTCTTCATGTCAGCCATCATGCTTGTTCAAGTCATGGCCGTCAAAGTATGGCAGGCGAATCCTGTCCAGTTCGGACTGATTGAGACATGTATTCCACTGGGGTACATGTTGGGTTCCGGAATTCTGATTGCCTCAGGCAATCGGTTGAAACGAAGGGGACGATGGGTGTTCATCGGTCTGCTGGTTCTCGGCCCACTGTATATGCTGTTAGCCAATATATCTTCTCCTTTGGTGGCCTTGCCGCTGATCATTGCCGGGGGAGCCATGTTTGCGTGCTGTACGATGTTAACCCAGATCATGATGCGTGCCGAGGTTCCCGATGAGCTGCAGGGTAGAATCTACGGGGTGCTCGGAACCATAACAAGTACAGCCCCGATCCTGGGATTAACGGTGGTTTCCGTTTTGGCTGATCAGTGGGGTGCTCAAACCGTGCTGGAGAGCCTCGGAGCATTGCTGTTGGTGGTAGGAATTATTGCGGCAGCAGGATTAAAATCCATTCGGAACTATCGATAGTAAATGCATGCCATAGATAAGGACGAGCCTAATCAAAGAACCCGGAAGCAGGCGCTTGTCGCGTCTGACTCCGGGTTGAATGATAGGACGGTGAAGGAATTAAGGCTGCCAGTCCACTGTAACGGTTGCGGTTCCACTGGTTGGTGTGGTGAAGGTATGATTATTGCCATTTTCCCACGTAATCGTTGAGCCGTTCTTTTTGAAAAACTTGAATTCCAGATTCGTTCCGGCAGGCACGCTGACGTCATAATACCAGGTTGGATAAGAATAGATGACCTGATTGAAGACCGGACCAATGGCGAGAGGGCCTGTAGACCAGTTCCCCAGCTCCGCAACATTGCCTGTCAGATAGAGATTCTGACCGAGTGTAGTAGATGCATTGTTGATGACAAAACGGACGGAAACCTGGTTGCCACTAAGAATCGTGAAATTGTTATAAGTGTTGCTGTTGACTCCGCTCGCTGCGACTTTAACTGCATAGTTGCCGGCGGCAACAGCAGGGATGGTCACTTTGATCTGAGTATCTTCCCATGATGTGATGGCTGAACCGGTAACAGCGGTTGTACCGAAATAGACAGTGCCTTTGGTAGTACCAAATCCACGACCATCAATGGTAACAGTATTACCCGCTTTACCCATTACAGGGCCCACATGCCCGATAGTTGGTGTAGTGGTATTGGCTGTATACTGCCAGACCGCTGTAGCTCCTGCTGCCAAAGTGAAGTTAGCGACGTTACCTCCTGTAGAGGTAATGTTATTACCGCTTAATGCACCTGCAAGAACATCGTTGTATGTACCCGAAGGGAGTGAAGTGGTCAGACCACTGATGGATGTGGACGTCGAAAGATTACGGTTAACCGCTACGACAGCCACGTTGTTGCCGAATTTACGTTCATACACATACACATCGTTGTTAATCCAGCGCTGCTGAGTTGTTCCATAGGCGATGGCTGGATTGGTTTTGCGCAATGGAGCCAGCTTGCTGATGACGTTAAAAGCAGTTGTTGTTTTGGAGAACGAAGGCATTTTGGCACGGTTGTTAGGGTCGCCGTTACCTGTCAAATACTGCTCAGTGCCATAATAGATGGCTGGTACGCCCCGCGAGGTAAGTGTAAATGCAAGAGCTTGTTCCAAGCGACGGTTATTGACAGCACTTGTTTTGAAGCGATCCATGTCATGGTTATCAATGAAGGTCACTTGGTCATTCACCTGGGCATAATCAGCGGCTGTGCTGGTGATCATGGAATCCAGGGCAACCATCGTGGATGTGTTATCACGGAACACGTTACGTACTTCATTGTTGAAACGGAAGTCGAGCAGACTCATACCGGATTGGTTGGCGAAGTTGGTATTGTCCGCATCGGATGCAGATGAACCCAGGAACCATTCACCAAACGTGAATACCGGTTTGTAGCCATAGATGGAGGACATCCAGTTTTTTTGCCATCCCATCGGCATATGCTTCACCGCATCCACCCGGATTCCGTCAATACCCATATCCAGCCAGAGCTTGATCGCATCCTTGAAGTAGGTGTCAATGGTGCTGTTATTGTGGTTCAGGTCAGCGAGATCATAGAGATTTTTGTAGATACCGTTCTCCAGTGTGGAGAAGTCGGAGCCGCCATTGTGGTGGAATAATTTGTTCGTATCATTGGTGTAGCCACCAAGCAGAGTGCCGTTATTGTATAACTTTCCATTCTCTGCGAACGAGGTGTCGGTTTCCATGGCAGGAGAGGTATGGTTAGGAGCAAAATCAATGATGACTTTAATGCCTTTGGCATGTGCCGTATTGATCAGGTTCTGAAAATCGGTCATCGTACCGAAAGCAGGATTGGTCTTCTTGAAGTCACGTGCCCAATAGCCGTGATAAGCCGTATTGTTGACACCGGAATAGTTAATCAGTGAGTATATGTTCTCCACAGGCTGGGAAATCCAGAGTGCCGTAATACCCAGATCGGAAAAGTAGTTGTCATTAATCTTGTTGATCAGTCCTTGCCAGTCGCCCCCGCAATAGAGCTTCAGGTTAGAACAGGAGGCGTCATAGGCAGCCCCAGTAGGGTTGTTGGAGGGATTTCCGTCCAGAAAACGGTCGGTAAATACTTGATAAATAACATCGGTGCTGAAGTTCTGCTTGTTGGTTACAGCCGTATCAGCATCTGCAAATACGGAGGCCGCCGGGAATAATGGCAGTGCACTTCCGGCCAGCAAGCTGAAGCTCAGCGTGGTACTGAGGATGATTCGCTTGGTCCATTTGAACATTGGTAATCCACCCTTCGTTTATTATATAGATTGAACTAAAGAATATTTACACTTACCACTCCGATGACGGAACAACCTTCCGATCGCTGTTATCCCCAGATTTTTTTGATGCCCTTTTCAAAGGGGGAAATCCGGGGATAAAGGCGAACGTTTCACTTCTTCAGGTTATTTCTGTCCTCTCCGTTCTCGTGCAAATGTGTAGTTCAATTTATATAGATTTGTGGTCTCTTTTTTTGATTAGAAAAGCGCTTTCAACATTGGACGTTGGTAGGTTATTCTTAACGTTATCCCCCCTTTATGAACGCCAACAACCCCGGCACCTCCTGCTGGAGTTACCGGGGTTGTCCTAAACCGATTGGGTTTAAAAGCATGGCCCTCTAGTTATAATCACAACGTTATGATAATTAAATAATGGTTTGGTTGTCAATAACTTTTTCCTGAGCATTTTTTTTCTATTTCTATATTTACAAATCAGGCTCAACAGATTTAAACTATTCGCAGACCCACCAATATAAGGGCTATGCATTTTAGAACATTTCGGTGTTTTAAAACAACCCCGTCTCTTCAGAGACGGGGTTGTTTGTCGATGTAGCCAAGGGAAGAACGAAGCAGGACTAACAAGTAAATCCCGGTAGTTTAAAAGGGAAATCTATAGGAGAGGCGGTTGATGGATCAGTGAACACTCATTCTGTCATCGAATGTGTGGAAGGTTTCAAGGCATCCAGGCTGGACAACACAAGAAAGATTTTTGTCTATTTGCCACCAGGCTATAAGGAGCATGTGGATCAACGCTATCCGGTGTTATACATGCATGCGGGTCAGAGGGCCTTCGGCTCTTCGACTGCGGGAAATGAAACGTGGCACGTAGATCAGGCGGCAGACCAACTGATTGATCAAGGCTTGATGGATGGGCTGATCATTGTCGGAATTGCCCATGTTCGTCCAGTTACACACAATGAATTCTATCATTTCATTGCGCCTGCAAGAGAAGCGGTGAGTGTGGGCTGCTCAGGCCTGGATTATGAACACTTTATCATTCATGAACTGAAACCATTCATTGACGAGCATTACCGCACACTTCCAGACAAGGACAATACGGGACTGCTTGGTTCTTCCGCAGCGGCACTCAGCACCTTCCATATAGGAACACGTCATCCTGATATTTTTGGCAAACTGATCATGCTCTCTCCCTTTTTCGTGGATGTGCAGCTGGATGAAACGTCGGAGAGCAGGTTACAGGAAGAGGATATGTACTTCATGCCTGAGGGCAGTGCTCCCATTCAAATGTGGATGGATATTGGGGACGCAGAAGGATTGTTTCTGCCTTCCCAGGTAAGGAATGTCGTCCATCAGATGTTCGAACTGGGATATAAGCCTGGCAAGGATATCGCATTTCTGGAACAGCAGGATGCAGGTCATCAGGAAGCGGATTGGGGAGAGCGGGTTCACCTTCCGCTTCTGTACATGTTTGGCCGAATCGGCAATCCAGTCTCTCTGGAGCTGATGGGAAGGGACGTTATTGGATTGAAGGGCGGCATGAGCGGGTACATCAATGCGCTGCTTCATTACGACAGCGGGTTCACCATGAGTGTGCTTGAAGGGGATTATAGGTCCGATCACCCTGATGTTCTTGAGGTTCGACCCAATGGGGAACTGTTTCCTGTCAAGATAGGTCATGCAGTGGTTAGCCTGACGGTGGGAGAGTTGTCGGCATCACGCATGTACACGGTTGTGGAAGAATTATCGGGTCACGTGACTGTCTGCATGAGTGCCGAGGTACCCTTCCAGGACATGTATGATGACTCGATCTACGGAGGCATGGGCATGAAGCTTCTGCAAACCGGAGGTGGTCATTATGAAGGCTGTTTCGATGTTCCACGTGACAGCGGATTTCGGTTCAGGTTCACGCGAGGCTTCCGGCAGTTTGAAACCGATGCAGATGGCAAGGCACTGCCCAATCGGGTGTTTCGTGCCCATGCTAATCTGTCTCTTCATTACAAAATCCAGTCTTGGGGCAGCACGGCTGCCAAAGCCGGGAATAGGAGGTAGCCATGATTAGTCAACCGTTCCAACCAACGATGGATATTCCGTATTATTATCCCTGTAATTTTCCTTTGATTCACGAAATCCTTCAGCGTCAGGGCTCGATAAGCAGTCTCGGTCTGTTAGCTTCCAGCCGCTTATATAGTCTGACTTCCTGTTCAGATCGTGGCCTAATTAAGCCTTACTTTCATAAGCTGGATTATGAGGAGCCGATGTGGGAAGTGTTTGGAGAACGGGAGTTTGACAGCTTCGAACAAGGAAAGGCATATATTCGGGAACGGCTTGAAAATGAGGGGCCTTTGGTCGTTACAGGCACAAGTTACTGCTTGCCTTATGGGGATGATTATCGAAATCCCGAGTATATTCATAAACTCGTTAAACAAGACTCACGCCTGCATCTGGTCGATCATTGGCTGGCTGTGTACGGAATGGATGAGGAGCAGTTCTATGTCTATGACCCCGTTCCCTCCAAATACATGGGAGCTGTGTCATCACCTGATTTCCAAGAGTTCTGGAAAGGAAACAAAAATATCTCCGAGCTCGAAATAGCCCGGCGCAAAGAAACATTACGAACATATGGCACGATGGAGATCCGTGCTGTGGAAACACTCGACTCCGCAGGCTATCGGAACATGCTGCGCTCTGCGCTGGCGACACAGGCCCATGAATTCATCGCGGGCAGAACGATCTGGGAGGGCAATCGAAGCTATTATTTTGGACAGGCTGTCACATCACAATTGTTACAAAGATTGCACCCGGATGCCGAGGTGGATCGGGAACAGGAGAAAGCTATCTCCGCGTTCCTGTTCGACATGCGCTGGAGCCGCTACTTTTTCCGCGATTTGCTGGAAGAGGCCGCCCAATGGCTCGATTCTCCTCATGATCAATATGTTGCAGAATTCGGTGCAATGATTGCCCGATGGGAACAGGCGCATAAGCTGTTGCAGATCGCCAGAATGAAACGAAGCCCTGAATGGCGGGAGCAGTTAACGAATATTATCGAACAATTGGCGGCGGACGAATTACGCTGGTACGAAGCGCTAATGACGACCCATCAGCATGCCGATCGCTTCAGACAGATCCCATCGACTGTGGAAAATCCCGCGCCTACGCCTTCACATCGGGAAGTCATTGAGCGGATTGTGCTGGACAGCTGCGATGAGCTTAATCGGTACCATAACGCGCCCATTCCTCTAGAGCATGGCTTGCAGGCGCCCCTATATGGAAGTCGGGGAAGACTGGACTCCCTTGAACTTGTAACTTTACTTGCCGTTGTCGAGCAAAGTGTTGAAGATGCGTTCGGTGTAGGGATAACCCTCGCGGAAATGGCGGCAGCTTCCATGCCAGAAAGTCCTTATCGAACGGTGGAATCACTGGTTGAATATCTGGAGGCGCAATTGAAACCTTGCCCAAAGGATGATGAGGGATGAATATCACTTTTCTTCTGGAACGGTTCGCCGCGTATGACCATCTCCCTGCGTTGATATGGAAGGACGAGCAGTATAGTTATAACTGGTTATTGGATCAGGTTCACACCTTTAGCCAGTGGATTTCCAGAGAAGGGATTGAAGGGACAACCGTTGCGCTTGAAGAGGATTATTCTCCTTATGCGGCAGCGGCATTGATCGCTCTACTGGAGCGGAATTGTATTGTGGTTCCGATGGATCGACACTTGGTCGAGGCTAAAAGGAATGAGTATACAGCGCTCGCTCAGGCAGAATGGCGCATGAGTGTTGGGGAAGGGGAAGCTATAGCCAGACGTTGCTCCGTGCAAGGCTCTCGGTCCCCGATTTTGGATAGGCTGAGTCAGGAAAAGAACGCAGGTCTGGTAATCTTCTCATCCGGATCGACAGGGCAAAGCAAAGCCGCTGTTCACAGCGCGGATCGTCTGTTGCACGGGTTCAGGCGGCAAGTTCGGCCGCTCTGTACCATTCCGTTCATGATGTTTGATCACATTGGCGGATTGAATACGATGCTGCAATCCCTGTCTAGCGGAGGCTGTTTATGCGTCATACCGGATCGCTCCCCCCTGGAAGTATGCAAAGCCATTGAAAAGTACCGTGTTCAGGCCTTGCCAGTCTCACCAACGTTCATGAATTTGCTGCTCCTTAGTGGGGTCTATCAGGAGTTCGATCTATCCAGTCTCGAAGTGGTCTCCTATGGTTCAGAGGTTATGCCAGAGGCGCTGCTTACCGCATGGAATAGACAATTTCCGAATGTACGTACGGTGCAGGCTTATGGTATGTCGGAGCTTGGTATTCTGCCGACACGCTCCAAAAATTCCGGTTCATTGCTATTTACGGTTCGTGACGGAGAAGTCCGTTATCGGATTGTGGACGGGTTGCTTGAGATCCAAACAAAAACGGCCATGATCGGGTATCTGAACGCCCCTTCTCCGTTCACGGAAGATGGTTGGCTCCAGACCGGAGATGAAGCGGAGATGGAGGATGGTTACATTCGCATTTTGGGTCGCCGCTCCGAGATCATTAATGTAGGCGGACGTAAGGTTTATCCTGCGGAAGTGGAGAGTATTCTGGAACAAATGGAATTCATTGAAACAGCAGTCGTGAGTGGCGAGTCAAGTGGGATCATGGGACAGATGGTAAAGGCCACGGTCAGACTTACAGGTGAGCAGCCTCTTACGGAACTGCGCAGACAAATGTGGGATTTTTGCCGAGACAAGCTGCCCCAGTACAAAATTCCACAAAAGATTGTGATTACTCAGGAGACATTAACAAGTCCAAGAATGAAGAAAATAAGAAATTCCGGTCAAATTCTCTCCGTTCGGGATGAGGTTGCGGCAAGCCTGGAGGAGGATATGGAAGGGACACAATACTGATTGAACGAATGAATAAAGTGACTCATGAATGCCAATGCAGCAGGGGACATCATGAGTGTAATAGGAGAGGGGAACCTTCGGATGCATGACGCACCGATGGTTCCCCTTTTTTCACTTTGAGAGTTAAACATACACAGTATTCTTGCGAATGATCTGGGATAGCATCGAGAAGGGCTGTTCATTAATGTAATTGTTATGCCTTAACGTGTGATTTGACATCCAACTGCAACAGGGAGAAACCGTACGCTTCCAAGTCCAGCTTCAGCTTGTTCTGCTGAGTTTCCCTTGCTGTGGCTGAGAATACATTACGCCAAGTTCCTTGGTGTATTGGCAACTCCATACTGCGCGTTTCTTCACTTGCATTCAGGACAAGCACGAATTGTTCCCCGGTCTCCTGATCCTTGCGTCCAATGGCAATGCACGGGTCTCCGGCTTCCGCGTAAATCATGGTGATGTCCGCACTGCGCAATGCAGCGTGTTGTTTACGCAGGGCAATGGCTTGGGTGAAGAAATCGAGCAGATCCTTGTTCTGCTTCTGTTCGTCCCACTCCATACATTTGCGACAACCTGGATCATAGCCACCATCCAGCCCTACCTCGTCACCATAGTAAATACAAGGAGCACCTGGGTACGTAAGCAGCAGAATGACAGCTAGCTTCATCTTGCGTACATCCCCTTCACATAGGGTGAGCAGTCTTGGCGTGTCATGACTGCCGAGCAGGTTGAAAGCTGCTTCGGTTACAGGCTGTGAATAAGCAGCAAGCAGTTTGCCAACCTCGTTGGCAAATCCGAGGCCGTCCAGCTTGCCAAGCACAGCGTAATCCATGACTGAATTCGTGAAAGGGTAGTTCATGACTGCATCAAATTGATCCCCCTGCAGCCACATAATGGAATCATGCCAGATTTCGCCGAGAAGATAGGCATCCGGGTTAAGTGATTTGACCGTTTGCCGGAATTCACGCCAGAATTGATGGTCTACCTCATTGGCAACATCCAGTCTCCAACCGTCGATACCCATATCCTGAATCCAGTAACGGGCCACCTCCAGCAAATATTCCTTAACCTCGGGATGCTCCGTGTTCAGTTTAGGCATAAGGGGTTCAAAGGCAAAGGTATCATATGTGGGGATACCTTCTTCGATACGTGCCGGCCATTCTCTGACATGGAACCAGTCCGCATAACGGGAAGCAGCCCCTTTTTCAAGCACATCCGCGAATGGAAGGAACTCTCTGCCTGAATGGTTAAACACTGCGTCCAGAACTACCCGTATGCCGCGTTCATGGCATGCATCCACAAGTTCCTTCAATTTCTCATTGGTGCCAAAGTGCGGATCGACCCTCATATAGTCTGCGGTATTGTACTTATGGTTGGTTGTAGCCTGGAACACCGGGCAGAAATAAATGGCGTTAATGCCAAGTGCGCTCAGATGATCGAGGTGGTCCAGAACACCTTGCAAGTCACCTCCGAAAAAATTGACAGGCGTCGGTTCACCGCCCCAGGGTTCAGCATTCTTTGGACTGATCGACGGATCACCATTGGCAAAACGTTCAGGGAAGATCTGATAGAATACAGCATCCTTAACCCAAGCAGGTGCCTCGAAGAAATCCACCGGATTCATAAATGGAAAATCGAAAAATTCCAACGGATGATCAGGCAGAGCCTGTTCGAATCCCCGTTCCGTCATCCAGACCGATTTCTCTCCCTCGATCAGTTGGAAGCCGTAGCGTAATCTGCGGTAGGGTGGTTGCGCTTCCACTTCCCAATAATCGAACAGGGCATCACGGGCAAAGATTCGCATCGGAAGGTGGAGAACCGTACGATCCCATGCATATTTATCCCCGATGATGGCGATAACAGCATCCAGGTCGCCCCGCTTGGAACGGAGCCTCAGGTGCATGGTGGAACGGTCATATACGTAGGACCAATTCATTTTGGGACGATGATAAATAGCTTCAAATAACATAGCATTCACTCCTTATCTGGGATGGATCATATGGCTATAAACGCAAAAAAGGCACAACCCCAATGTTCACGAGGTTGTACCTTTCGGCAGCATAGCCTTTTGATTATAGTGCTATTATACGAACTAAATTGGAAAAAGAAAACACTTTTTTTTCCTGGAATCTCAATATATCGAATTCGAAACGCAGGGTGCTTTTCGCTTCATATATGAGGTAAAGGTGACTTGAATTCACCGTTTAAATTTAGGTACTATTTTTTAAAACTCATACCCGAGTTTATTGGCATAGGCAGACAATTCTTTTTGGAACTTCTCGATATTTTTCTTGCCAGTATCAATTTTGGCGTTGGCTTGTTTCAGGACAGCGCTGTTTACCGTTGTTTTGGAGACCGCTTTTTTCGCGAGTTGGAATCCTTCCAACTGAGTATAGCTTCCTTTGATCAAGTTGGCATGAATTTTTTGCAGCTCCGTATTTTGTGGTTTAATCAATTTCAGCTTGGATACATATTTGGTGTAGTTAGGAATCGCTGTGTTGGTCAATTTGAGGAAAACGGACTTGCGATTGGAAGATGTAATGTAAAATCCCCCGCCCAAAGCATCGAAAGCTTTCTCCTCATATACGGATGCGCTATCCAGTTGATCCATGTAGTTCAAGAAATCTGCTTCGTCGGCTGTAAGTTCCGGCTCTTCTTCTGTTGTGTCAACTTCGGAGTATGCGTCTTCCGAATATGTAGTAGTTGAGTCATCCGCAGCAGCGGCATAGGACCCTGCAGGTGCAAATACCCCGCCAAGCAAAACAAAACTCATAATGATGGATAGTACCCATGATTTCTTCACGTTCTAATTTCCCCTATCTATATATGTGATATTATTCCAATGGATAATCTAACATAGCGCGGCAAGAAATTACAGGAATCGATTGACAGTAAATTGGTTGTTTTATATTGTTTCATGCATTTTCATATTGGTACACCATCATAGAAAGCTGTAATGACGGGGGTGATTAAGTAGGTATAAAGAGATATCTCGATGTTTAAACGTGTACATTTGTTCGGGAAAAATGAGGCATCTGGTTCTTTCAGAATATTTTCAGAAAGGATATATATGAAAAATCATAATGAATTTTGGGTTTATTTATTAATACTTTAAACCTATTTCCGTTTATAACGGTACGCCCGATAAATAGCATTGGAGTTGATTCATACATATTGGAGGAATAATTCATGAGTAGAAACAAACGATTTACCAAAATGATAATCCTGGCGTTAAGCATAAGTCTTGTGCTCTCGCTTGGGCTAATTCATCCCGTTCAAGCGGGTGGATGGACGCAGGATTCCTTTGAGAATGGGGATGCCCAATGGACGTCCACGAGTGGCAGTTGGTCTGTCGTTCAGGATCAGGGAAACGCAGTATATTATCAATCGGGCAAGAGCGAGGGCAGAAGTTCGGCGGGAGATGCGGAGTGGAGTAACTATGCCATTGCAGCGGATGTGAAAGTCGTCGATTTCAACGGATCGACTCGCACGTATGTAGCAGGCCGATATGCGGATGCCAACAATTATTATGCAGCGTCCTTGTACAACAGCAGTGGCGGGAAACTTGAAATTCGGAAAAAAGTGAATGGTTCTACCACAACGCTCGCCACAAAATCCGATTATAAGCTGGATGTGGATAGATGGTATAACGTCAAACTTGAAATGAACGGTTCATCCATTAACATGTACGTGAATGGTGTACTGGAGCTGTCTGCTACAGATACCGACATGACCAAGGGGAGTGCAGGGTTGGTGACCTTGAAGTCTCTTGTCATGTACGATAATGTGAATATCTCGAATATCGGAGATCCAACACCAGTCACACCACCGACCGATCCAACAACGGAACCATCCACGGGTACACCAAGCGATCCGTCAACAGAAACACCACCGACCGATCCTGGAACTGAACCTACGGAGCCAGATCAGACAACAGAATGGGCTGCGTATAATTTGACTGGTTTTGCCGCAGCGAATACGACCGGTGGTGGTATCATCTCGGATACTGATTTACGTTATATGCGGGTATATACCGCCAGTGATCTGGCTCTGGCCTTGAAGAAAGGCTCCAAAACCAAAGTAATTGAGATCATGAATGATCTGGATCTGGGATGGAACGAGCTTCCTGCGGCAGCTCAGGCTGCTCCTTTTAGCGCACATAATAATGCGCTGACACATCCTGTTCTGATGAAGACAGGGGTTAGCAGAGTGAGCATTGATAACTTCGATGGCCTGACCATTTTCTCGGCTAATGGAGCAACAATCAAGCATGCAGCGTTCACGTTCAAACGGAGCAACAACGTAATTATTCGCAACCTGGCATTCGATGAACTTTGGGAGTGGGATGAGGCTACCAAGGGCAATTATGATAAAAACGATTGGGACTACATTACCGTTGAGAATAGCAGCAACGTCTGGATTGATCATGCCACATTCCACAAAGCATACGATGGACTTGTTGATGTGAAAAAGGGCAGTACAGGCGTCACTATTTCCTGGTCATCCTTTGTAGGGGACGATCAAGGCCCTAATAGCTGGGTCACCCAGCAGATCAATGCACTGGAAGCCAATAAATCGGCCTACCCGATGTATGCCTATCTGAGAAGCAATGCTGTCGGTATGAGTAAGGAGCAAATCATCGCAGTGGCGGCGAGCCAGAAGAAGGGACATCTAATTGGTGCTACTGAGTTCGCAAGTGACAATGCTGATCTGGAAGTCACCCTACACCACAATTACTACAAGGATATCCAGGATCGTATGCCACGCCTGCGTGGAGGGAATGTGCATGCATACAATATCGTCATGGACAATGCCTCTACCTGGGATTTGAAGAAAAACATCACGTCCAGTATGTCTAAAGCCATCTCGGCCAAAGGGTATCATTTTGGGATTACCAGCAATGGTGCAATTTCTACGGAAAGTGGTGCGGTGCTGTTAGAGAATTCGGTCATCATTGGCGTGCAATATCCGCTGCGCAATAACCAGGCCGATGAGTCGAAAAGTAATTACACGGGGAAGATTGCAGCGATAGATACGATCTATTCACTGGATGGAAGCATCTTTAGAGGCAACAGCGACGATGCCAAAAGTCCACTTTCACCAGTACCGGCATCCTTGAAGCCGTTCTCCTGGAATGGATTAACTGCGCTGCCATACAGCTACATGGCAGAAGATCCTGCCGGACTTCAGGCTAGACTGAAGTCTACACCCGGCGCAGGGGCAGGACAACTGTCTTGGACTCCAGCCCAGTGGCTGGCAACGAGTTATAATTAAGTTCACCAATTAAAATAGTAACAGACCAGGGGCTGCCTTGAAGTAGATTTTTCTACGGATGAGGCAGTTCTTTTCTAATACTTTCTTGATCAGAAATGATTTGTTTTATTGCTGCATCTCTAGGAATAGGCTCGTTATTATAATAAATAAAGAGGCATCTAATATACTTAATTTTTGTGAAAATCCGGAACAAATTGTTCAAACTTAATAAAGTATATTACATGCAGGGAACTTCAAATATTTGTCGAAATCTCTCATTAGGAGAAATACTATTTTTTGGGGGGATCTACATGAGCAAAAAGAGCTGGTTTATTAGAGCCGGTGAGAGTGCATATTTGTTTGATGAGTTTAAAACTAAACAAATGATTGCTATTGGATGGAATAAAGTGGGATCTTTGAAACAGTCAAAGAATCTAAATGACATAAAATCACAACTGCGTAATGAGTATCCTGATTATAAGGATGGGAAAATAAATATTACTGCAGGGCAGTTATACAGATTCGCCCATGAGATGCGGGAGGATGATCATGTAGTCACTTATAATCCTGAAAAAAGGGAATATCTTATTGGTGTCATTGTCTCAGAATATAAATTTAGCGAAGGAATCATTTCAGACAAGTATCATTGTCGTCAAGTTTTATGGCAGAGCAACGTTCATCGGGATGTTTTATCTGCGAATACGCGAAATTCCTTAGGTTCAATAATGACACTTTTTGCACTTCAAGTCGAAACAATCAATGAATTAAAACAAGTCTCAAATCAGAAAGAAGATAATATTACTTTTCAACATACAGACGAAGATACAGATAAAGAACAAGCAGAACTAGATACGATAAAAGATGACGTCATTGAAAAAGCCCATGAGTTTATAAAAGATAAATTTAACGATTTAGACTGGGAAGAAATGCAGAGTCTTGTGGCAGGAATACTCAGAGGGATGGGTTACAAAACAAGAATCTCTCCAAAAGGTCCTGATCGGGGGAGGGATATTATTGCATCTCCAGACGGTTTAGGACTACAACAGCCTCGAATAATGGTGGAAGTAAAACATAGAAAAGGTTCAATGGGTTCCAATGAAGTTCGGAGTTTTGTTGGGGGCATGAGACCTGGAGACCAAGGGGTCTATGTATCAACTGGTGGCTTCACTCGCGAGGCGAAGTACGAGGCAGAACGTTCTAATATTCCTGTAACTTTGGTAGATGCTGATTTGTTGGTGGAATTGATTAATCAACACTACGATGCTTTTGATTCAGAAGCTAAGTCACTTTTGCCGCTTAAGAAGATTTATTGGCCGCTATAAATCCAATACTTTATTAACTATCAAGGAGAAAAGAATATGACAGTATTTTTTTTACATCCCACGATTACTACAGGTCAACATTTGCAAGATAGTATTCTATTCAAAGAATGCCTGAAAGAGTTAACAGAACATATTAATACTGCCCCTATAAAAACAGTGAGTTCTCTATCTTCTACTAAATTGTACCCGGAAGATGCAATCGTTTTCTTTAACAATCAGGATAGAATTTATGATAAGCAGGTAGAAAACTTTTTCAAAGAAGCATTGGAAGTAAAGTGTCAGGTTATATCTATAGCTACTTCTAAAGAAACACGTTACCCTCCCTATATTTTCGAAAAAAAACAGGCATTTGATTTCCTTGAGAATCTCAGAAATCGTTCATTAACAGAAGATAATATACCGACGTTGGCCCTATCATTAGCAAGAAAAATCATTACCAAACTACAACCTACACTAACTAAAGAGCGAATGGCTTTATTTATAAGTCACCGAAGAAAAGATGGAGAAAACATTGCTGCGAGGATCTGTCAACAATTGAAGAAGGGAGCAGAGGTTGAAAGTTTTCGAGATCTTATTGATATAAGTGTTGGAGAGAATGCACAAGAAGTCATTGAAAAACGTTTACTTGAATCGGATGCGGTAATTTTTATCGATACACCTGATGCGTCGGAGTCTTGTTGGATTCAGAAAGAAATTAAGATTGCGTTATCCATAAATATTCCAATTGTTTGGATTCGTGTTGGTAGTGAATTGAACAGAGGGAATTTTGATATCTTACCGTATGATACTCCTCATTTTGTGTATGAACAAATGGATCCTTTAAATGGTGAGTTCACTCCAGAAGAAATTGAAGCATTTATCCATAGAGCTTTTAGTTTGTCTCGTGATCATGCTATAACAGTATTTGATCATTACAATGAACTTAAGTCAATTGCTAAAATAAATAATATACATATAGAAGAGATTGATCGTAGAAATATGTTTATGCGTATCCGAATACCTAGAATGGCATCTAGATATGTTCAAAAACCGATAACGCATCTTGTTCAGTTGTATGGAAGAAGACCTGAGACTAGAGACATAGAGAACATTAAACAACTTATAAAAACAACCGAGGACCCTGCAATAGGTGCTTTTTATGATTCCTCCTTACTAGTGGCTCCGATATTAGGATACGAAACAGCAACAGTGCTTGAAAATGAGGATAGTTTTGTGGATTCTTTCGATGAGTTTTTAAATTATATTGAAAGTTGCAATACAATAGGGACTAGAGAAAACATGAATAAATTCATGGTGATCTCAGGTGCCTTCCCTGATTGCGAGCCGGAATATCAACAACATTTGCTAACAGCGCTCCATGCAATTGTTCAAACATTACTGAGTAATGGAATCGGGATTATTTTTGGAGGACATCCTACGTTTAGACATATTATTTTTAGTATTGCAGAGAGACAGAGAATTGCGGATCCTAAAACTATGGTTAAACTATATCAATCAAGATGGTTTGTCTCTAAACAAATGGAAGAGGAATTCAGTAAACAATCTACCCTTCATATTATAGAGGCTGAAAATGACCAAAACACAAGTTTATCTAGAATGAGGAAAGAGATGATAACAGATTCAAAAGCTGTAGGGATGATTGTATTGGGCGGGAAAACTACGAAGAATAATCCGGAGCCAGGTATAGATGAGGAAATTAGTATCGCCCAAGAAGTAAATTTACCAGTATTTCTTATCGGTTCAGTGGGAGGGAGAGGTTCCCAAATAGCTTCAGAATATAAAAAAACAGATTGGAATAGAAGTAACAACGAGCTATCTAATGCGGAAAATGAGAAATTACTTGTTAGTTTAGATTTTCGTGTGCTTACTAAGATGATAATAAATCATTTGAAAATAAAGTAAAAAAACACCCTTAAAGGATGTTTTCTACTATTTTTATATTGATGTTGTAGTTTCTTTCAATCTCTGTTCTAATTGGTCTGCAATTTGTTTTGGGCTCAGGGCCCTTGCATCTAAGTATGCAATGCTGTCTGTAATACCAGGGACAACAGTATCATCCAATATAATTGGAATGATACTGTTGTCCTGTTTTAAAAAGTTGCGTACCTGTATGCTTTGAAATTCGTGAAGAGTCCATTTCTTTTTCATATAATATTCCGAGATTACAATAACACAATAGCGAGATTTGTTGAAATAGACTTCAGCTAAATGTGAATATAAGTTTTTTCCAATAAGTTGACTAGACTGGTCCAGATCATAGAAAACTTTAATATCAGCTTTCTCTAATAATTTAAAGAGCATCTCTACAAATGATCTATCTTCACCAGCAAAAGATAATCCAATATCAAATTGAAAATGGTCAGACAGATTATTAGACTGTTGATGCGGAGATGAAAAGTTTTCAATTTTTGATATAGTTCCAGCTATATTAGTTGCATGGACTTTCCCGCCTGAAATAACGACACCACTATTATTTTTCATTTTAGTGTTCCTCCTCTAACTACTACTTACTGCTTCTTTGAAAATGTGATTGATTTTCCCCATTTTACCGGCCACATTATGTGCATTCATCGTGCCACCCGTCATCATAACACCATTGTTTATAATAGTTTCTTGGCGAGCTTTAAATTCACTTGTATCTACATTAACTTCATCTAAGTACTGAATAATACTTTGAAATAAACGCTGTTCAATCTTTTTACGATACATTTCAACATCAGACTTTTGAAAGAAGTTTTGTAAGTCATTCGCAGATGCCATTTCCCTTATACTCTTTTCAGCGCCATAATTGAAAAGCTGATTTTCTTTAATTTGGTTTTTCACATCTTTAGATTTTGAAGAGATATACAAATTTATCAGCCACGTAACTATATTAGCAGGTGATTTAACTAAAGAAATGAAAGCAGGGATAATTGATTTAAACAAGGATTGGAAAATGAAAGTAACTGGTATCTGTTTGTTTTGTTTATCGATTTCGTAAAAATCTTTTTTTAGTGGATTTAGAAGATAATTTTGGACTTCTAAATAAAGATTTTGCTCTGAACAACTAATTCTATAAAAAGTTGTAAATATAAAATTGCTCTCCCAGCCTGCAACTTGTACAGACTTATAAAAACGAATATGGTCATCCTGCATGGCCTCAAAATCCTGTAAATGGATAGCATCTACTTTATTTTTTGGTGAACTCATTTCGTTCTCCAAAAAACGTTTGTCATTACGGATTCTACTTCCATCAACATAAAGTCCATTGTGTAGTTTCATTGATGATAGGTTTAAGTCTGTCATTTTACTATCTATGTATGTGTATAAATCTGTGCTTTTTAAATGGATGTATTCATCCCCATCAGTATCTCTAAGTTTTGTTTCAGCTGAGAAGGACCAGCCAGAAATACGGTTGCCTGATCCAACAAAAGGAGAGTAATCTGCGTAATATATAACGTTACTTTCCTTGACTTGTTCCAGTTCTTGTATTCGTTTTAACAAGGAAGGACTTAGATTGGAATAACTTGCATTTTCATTATTGAAATTATCTTTGGAAAATTTGTTTTTTACCAGCCACATGGAGTAAATCCTTTGAAATACTTGAAGAGAATACGAAAAAAATAATGGCCAAAATAACATAGATATAATTCCGTAAAAAATCCCAAATAGTCCGAAGCGCTCAATAGATGATAGAAAGCACCATAGGATAGATACCGAGAGTATTCCGTCGTAAATTAAATCTCTGGATCTTGCCTGCAAACTATGAGAGGCGATCTTTGTTAAATCTACTCCAAAACAAGGCGGAGTAAATTTATAATTGTTATAAACAATTTGATTCAATAACTCCTTCCTAAACTTTCTGTCTAATTCTGCTGCTGCACATAAATATCGTGTCAGTCCTTTTTCTTCCATGTAAACATTGATACCTCCAATAAACTATTTTGTGATAAAAGAACTATTATAATAATGATACAAAAGTAATATATTGTCAATTTGTTATGAGATAGAAGAACTGTTTTTTATATAATTTGATCTTATTATTTTAAGATTAATGACACCTAAATAATAAATTCCAGCAAAAATTGCGAGATAATATTCGATATAAATTCTCTGAGAAGTGATGTACAGAGGCGGTCAGATGGTATAATTGGGTGAAGTGTTATTGTCTCACCAAGTTATTTTCGAAAAGGTTTTCGGGAATGGTCTGTTTTTGTTTGTAACCGCAATCATAATACACACAGAAAGTGAGAGCTGAGATGAATCAGAAAAAGATTTTTACGGATGGATGGCAATTTGCGAAAAGTAAGCTGGAGGTTACGGAGCCTGCGGGGTTAACGTTTGAACCGGTTGAGCTTCCTCATGATTGGCTGATCTATAATACGCTTGAACTGTATGAGGACAGCATCGGATGGTATCGCAAGACATTCCCATATACGAAGGATGAGCAGCAGCTTCTGCTTTGCTTTGACGGGGTGTATATGGATTCTTCCGTATATGTGAACGGTCAGCTTGTTGGAGAATGGAAGTACGGTTATTCGGCTTTTGAGCATGAGATCACGAGTGCTTTGGTGGAAGGTGACAACGAAATTGTAGTCAAAGTTGTGCATCAGAGTCCCAACAGCAGATGGTATTCCGGGGCCGGAATTTACCGCAATGTGTGGCTCAAAACGAGAGATCGGAATCATATCGTCACAGACGGTACCTATGTTTCGATTCAGCAGCAGCCAGAAGGCTGGCAGGTTGAGGTGGATACGGAGCTGAGTCTCAATCAGAACGCACAACTTGTGCACACGATTTGGTATCAGGGTAATCAGATCGTATCCAGCAAAGCGGACGTTATAGCTACAGCGGGTAAAGACACCGGACATGGAGAGATACAATCGAACAGCCAACAGCTGACGGTCGATCTTCCGAAGTTATGGAGCCCGGATGAACCGAATCTGTATGATCTGGTAACGGAACTGCAAGTAGCTACAGGTGAGCAGGGCTATGAGACGATCGAGACCGCCACACAGCGGATTGGTTTCAGGGATATCAAGTTGGATGCAAACGAAGGATTCCACCTGAATGGGGTCAAGATGAAGCTGAACGGCGTGTGTGAACACCATGATCTTGGGGCGCTGGGGGCTGCTTTTAACCTAACGGCGCTGCGCAGAAGATTTGTGCTGTTGAAGGAAATGGGCGTTAACGCTATCCGGACCGCTCATAACATGCCTGCCAAAGAGTTCATGGAACTTGCGGATGAGATGGGTATGCTGATCGTTTCGGAAGCGTTCGATATGTGGGAGAGAGCCAAGACCCCTTACGACTATGCGAGATTTTTCCCGGAATGGGCACATACTGATGTGAAGAGCTGGGTGAAGCGTGACCGTAACCATGCAAGTCTGATTATGTGGAGTATCGGTAACGAGATTTACGACACTCATGCGGATGAGCGGGGGCAGGAAGTAACCCGCATGCTGATGGATTATGTATTGGAATTTGATCCAAAAGGGAATGCAGGCGTGACCATTGGTTCGAACTACATGCCATGGGAAAACGCACAAAAATGTGCAGACATCGTGAAGCTCGCAGGTTATAACTACGCGGAAAAATACTACGACAAACATCACGAAGAACATCCGGACTGGATTATCTATGGTAGTGAAACG
Organism: Paenibacillus sp. O199; assembly: GCF_001636635.1. Classification (NCBI taxonomy): domain Bacteria; kingdom Bacillati; phylum Bacillota; class Bacilli; order Caryophanales; family Paenibacillaceae; genus Paenibacillus; species Paenibacillus sp. O199. The sequence goes on along the minus strand of NZ_LGRP01000011.1, from coordinate 93,368 downwards.
TCGTCTGTGGTGCAGAGCCGTGGGATCTATCACTTCCCGTTCGAGCAATCCATACTGGCAGATGATGATGAGCAGTGTTCGGCTTTGGGTAACAGTACAACAAGCTGGGGCGCAAAGTCAGCAGAATATTGCATTTTGGCGGAACGAGATACGCCGTATTCCTTGGGGCAGTTCCTGTGGACGGGATTCGATTATATTGGAGAGCCGACACCGTATCATACGAAGAATTCGTATTTTGGACAGCTGGATACAGCAACGTTCCCGAAAGATTCCTACTATATCTACCAAGCAGCCTGGACGGATTACAAGAAAAGTCCGATGGTTCACCTGTTCCCTTACTGGGATTTCAGTCCTGGTCAGCTGATCGATGTACGCGTGTGCAGTAATGCGCCGAAGATTGAATTGCAGCTGAATGGCAAGACATTCGGCACGTATGATATCGACCATGCAAAGGGAACCCAGTTGGCAGGCTGGTGGAAAGTGCCATATGAAGAAGGCGAGCTCAAAGCCATCGCTTATGATGAACACGGCAACGTTATTGCAACGGATGTGCAAAGATCCTATACAGATGCGAAGAAGATTCGTCTGCAAGCCGATCGGGAGCAGCTGCAAGCGGACGGTACGGATCTTATTTTCGTGGAAATTCAAGTGGAAGATGAAGCTGGTAATCCCGTGCAAAATGCAAACAACCGTGTGCAGGTCCAAGTGACAGGTGCAGGTCGTCTATTGGGTCTGGATAATGGAGATAGCACGGACTATGATCCATACAAAGGTCTCAGCAGAAGGCTGTTCAGCGGCAAGCTGATGGCAATCATCGGGGCAACGAACGAATCGGGAACGGTACGGATCGAGGTGACCTCGGAAGGATTGGAAAGTGCAGCTGCCGAGTTCGAATCACGAGCTGTTGCAGGCGCAGGAGATCGTACCTTAGGTGATTTCGGGGCCGCTGCAGGTCAGAAGCAAACCGTACTCTTGAGTAATACGGAACGTCCGGTTCTGACGGGACGCGCGCAGGAGATTCCTTTGCGGAAAATCGAGATTATCAGCGAAGGTGGACAGCTATTCGATCCATCGAAAAAGCAGATGACGGTGAGCGCCAAGCTGTATCCGGAGAACACATCCTATCGGGATATTGAGTGGGCAGTTGTGAACGACGCAGGTATCGAATCCAACATTGCCAAGGTCGAAGCCAACGGTCTGGAAGTCATCGTATCCGCTCTGGGCGATGGGGAATTCCGTCTTCGTGCGACGAGCAGTAACGGTACCGATAAAACGAAACTGATTTCTCAACTGGAGTTCAAAGCAACAGGTCTGGGTACGGCTTACAAAGATCCATACGGCTTTATTACTGGCGGGCTGTACGATTACACCAAAGGGGATGTCGGTAACGGCAATGAACGAGGGGTAGCGACAAGCCGGGACGGGGAGACGCATGTGGGCTTCCGCAATATCGACTTCGGGCCGTACGGCTCCGATACCATTACGATTCCAATCTTTGCGTTGTCCAGTGAAGAGTACTTCATTCAGATCTGGGAAGGTATGCCGGATGAAGAGGGAAGCACACTGCTGGCAGATGTGGTATATGACAAAGAATCCAGATGGAATGTGTATCAGGAAGAGACGTATCATCTGTCCAAGCGGCTGAGCGGGATTACGTCGATCTGTTTTGTACTGAAGCAGAAGATTCATATCAAAGGCTTCTCATTCGAGCGCCAAAGCAGGGCATTTGAACAGAATACGGCTGCATCATGCGATCATCTCTACGGGGATACGTTCAAGATCGAGGGTGATCATGTTGAGGGGATCGGAAACAATGTGTCGTTGGAGTTTGAAAATATGGACTTCACGGCAGAAGGCACGTCCAAGCTTGTGATCTATGGACGTTCAACAATCGATAAAAACACGATTCATATCCGCTTTGCAGGTGAGGACGGACAGAGCAATCAGCTGGTCGAATTCACACAGTCCGATGGATATGAGGAGCGAGTGTTTGAGCTTGAGCAGGTTAAAGGTGTGCAAAAGGTAACCTTTATTTTCTTGCCGGGTAGTCAGTTTGACTTTGGCTGGTTCCGGTTCGAGAAATAGGACGCCAGATATAGTAGTTCAGGGATAGAGATGATTTATATCAATCCACTTCAAGTAAACGGTATTTGTTAAGAACAAGACGTTTACCTGAAGAGGATTTTTTTGTATGTTAAACGATTCGTTTAGCTTCCTGAATCTTTCTTATCAGCATCGTCAATGGTCAGCATCACTTTCTCTGAATCCCAGGACACGTTCAATCCCAAACCACGCAATACCTCAAAAGGAACTGTAGTTGCTCCCGAGTAGTTATTTATGGGTTCAGGTATCTGCACGACTCGCTCCCCAGAGGAATCGGCGGAGGTTATAACATACTTTGTCTCGTTAGGTCGGATTGTGATTGTCCGATTGTCATAATTCAACGTATAGTGGTTCGGGCTACCTTCCACCTGATGAATCTCAAATTTTGCTCCAAGTGCTGTTGCGATGGCTTTGATGGGCAGTTGCACGGTCTTAGGCGTTTCAACAGCGGCATACATTGACTGGAACAGCTCACCGTTCAGATATACATCTGTGCCAATCTTGGCTTGAACGGGTTTGTAGACCATTCCTCCAGATGACGTTGCAGGTGCACCCGCTTCCTCGTATTTATCACTTCCCCAGCCCCAGACGGTTCCATCCGAGGATAAGGCAAGACTATGGTAATATCCTGCTGAAATATCGGTAATACCGGATAAATGGTTTACTTTTCCTTCTTTACCGTTCACGCTCCTTCCGTAGCTGTACACCTCACCGGATGTCGTAAGTAATAACATATATTGCGTATTTCCATCCATCTTCTTCACCTTGAAGTTGTAATGAAAGGCGAATGCTTTCCCTGTCTCGTCCACACCCCAGACTTTCCCGTTCTTATCCAGTGCAAGCAGGGACGTATCTGTTCTAGTGATCGAAGATATGTTGGTCAGACCTTTTATCTTGGTAGGTTTGGACAGGACTTTATCGGGTTCTTCGGGCTCGTTCCACGTCCATACGGAGCCATCTTTCTTCAAAGCATAACCGTGCAGACCTGCGGAACCAACCTGGATGACATCTTTCAGTCCGCTAATTGCATGCGGTTTACGTACGAGATCAGAATCGCTTCCTTGAGCGGTAGGGCGCTGCCATGACCAGACTGTCCCGTTCTGGAGAAGGGCGACAGTGAAAAAACCTGTGACCACATCCTTCGCAAAGTTGATGCTTTCGACTTTGCTTGGTAGTTTGCCAGCACCCCACTCCCAGACCGTTCCATCTGCCTGAACGGCTGCGTTGATTCCACCACCGGCGGCTGAAATAGCTATTACATTAGATAGTTCCGGTACGCGGATGGGACTAAATGTATGACGATATCGAATGTTCTCGCTCACACCCAGCTCTCCCAACAGATTGCGGCCCCAGGTCCAGACCGAACCATCACTTCTCAAGGCGACTGTGTAATAATAAGCTCCTTCTACAGCGGTATAGTGAAGTTTCTTCTCTGTGTTTGCTGCATTCGATTGAACAAAAGTGTTACTGGCGGAATGCTGTACGTTAGGGGCTGCATGAGTAGTTGGCTCAGCTGTCAGCTCCATCAACAAGCTTGATGCAACTAATGCGGCAGCCATTGCAATGGCGAATCGTCGGGACGATTTACTTTTACTATTAGGTCTATGATTCAAGCGTGAAGTGGGACGTCGTTTTTCTTTTGCTATGTCATCGAATGGGTTAATCGAACGCATGTGTATCGCCTCTTTTTCAGATGAGATGGACGTAAATGATGCATTGCTATATAAACACTTTATGGTGGGTTGGAGTTACATACAAATGATAAAAAATCCTTTATATTGAAGATCCGTGCTGAGTGTGTTTACGTTATTTCTAACAGCACATAGGTAACATGTACAGAGAATTTAGCGTCTTAATTCATGAGGGGATTGGATGAAAAGAGTACTGCTCACGCTTTTGTTAGCGTTAATGATGTTAACAGCCTGTGAGGCAAATGATCCAACAGTGGATTCTCCAGTGGTTTTGAATTCATTTCCAGAAATTATTGAGCCCCATAATCCTGAGCAAGCGGAGCAAAGCGGGGATGTCGTTGTGCTTCTCGAAGGCATGCGGAACAAGGATAAGTGGAAAACATTTGTGAAGAATGTGAGGAACAAACAGCAGGATCAGGTTCGTGTGACGATGTTTACCATCGAAGGTAGGGCCATCATCTATGAGTTGATATACGATGGTAACTCCATTCAATCGACTTATGATAACTCAAGGGATGCCTATGGCTCCAAACAGGGGGTTACGACCAACATCTGCAAAGAGATCGGTACGATGAAGAGTGAGCAGGGACGTGTTTTTTACGTGTTAACCGGTTGTGAGAAGGAAGGCAGTACCTTTTCGATTCCCAAGTGATGAGAGCGATATTAACCGTAAATAGTTGAGCTAAGTAATTATTCATGATGTTAACCAAAAAAGATCCTGCGAAGCCGAGGCTTTTCAGGATCTTTTTGCTGCCATATGGAGAGCGAGAGCTGATGGTTTATGCATACAAAGCATTGGATAGTTCGATCAGATTACCGTCAGGATCACGTATATACACCGAACAGATTGGCCCCAGTGCACCTGTCCGCTTTACTGGTCCTTCTTCTATTTTGATGTTCTGGTGTGTTAAATGTGCAATGACTTCCTCCAACGGTGTGCTGACCAAAAAACAAAGATCTGCTGAACCCGGTGTGGGGATATGGGCTTTGGGTTCAAACTCTTTGCCACGTTCATGCAGATTGATTTTTTGCTGTCCAAACTGTAATGCTTTTCGGCCTTGGCCGAATTCGACTACCTGCATACCTAAAACATTCGTATAAAATGCAATCGTTGCTTCCAGATTTTCCACGGTTAACACGAGATGATCAAGTCGTTCTATTTCCATGGATAAGCCTCCTTTGAAATGGAATATTAGCTCCTGTGAGACGATATTAGTATTATACCTTAGAGATTGGTGTGGGTAATCGGTTTAGGCAACGCCGAGCCTTCGGATATTTTAGTGGAAAAGTAGAATATGAAGGGGAGAGCGAGCAAGATTAGACCGATGATCACGGCGACGATGATACTCTTTTTGTTCAATTTATAGCTCCTTTCGGAAAAATATATTCTAGCACAATGGGTATATAACCTATATATTAACCAATTGATCGAACATGCACGAATGCGCAATATATCTGCCTAAGGATCTTTACCAACTTCCAGTTAGACTATGTGAAAATGAATCCTCCGTTTGATTCCAATCTACTTTCTAACTTGTTAAAATTTAGGTATAACTACTACGGTCAGGTTGGCGGTGAAGATAGATGCAGCGTATTCAGGTACATCCCGATGTATTAGAGGAAAAAGCCCGATTAGTTCAGCAAAAGAAGCTGGAACTGGAGCGAATGGTACGGGAACTTGAAAAATCAATTTACCTGTTGCAGTCCGAATGGTCTGGTGTCACTGGAGAGCGGTTCTTCTGGGATTTTATGCAGGTGAAAGAAGTTTTTCCTGCTACACTGGGTCTTTTAGATAAAATTCAGAACGAATTTATTTTTATAGCGAAGAATTTCAGAACAGCCGATGGTTCGGGTGAGGTTGCTCTATATATACCTGAAGAACTGAAACGAAATTTCGGTGTTGGGTTGCTCGACAAGTCAGTTGGAGAGACCGTAACTGGAATTGGACAGACAGCAGAGGCGCTTTTCTACGATCCATTCGGTACGGTGACCAGTGTGGCTTATGCTATGACCTTGGGCAGAGTGGTCGATGTTGGGCGAGGTATTAAGTTTGCTTGGGATGCAGCCTGGGGAAACGGAACAGCCAGGTCTGATGTAGGTCAATTTGTGGATGAGCAGAAGAAACAGGTGGATGAGAGTGGGGCCGGGTACTATAGTGGTTCTGTGATGGGTCAGGTGTTGGCCTATGCATTTGTTGGCAAGGCGCTTCGTTCGGTGGAGAATAAGCATAGCGATCTGGGCGGATCGGGTGGGGGTAAGCTGCATACTAATGGAACTCCAAGTCCTACACATAACGCTAATGGAGATAGAATTGATAATGCTGAGGTTTCAAAAGTAAAAGAGCCTTCTTCAGTCTCTGAGTTTATGAGGCAGGAGGATTTAGCATTTGATATGTATGGGGCATTCAAAAAACTGAAAAATGATACAAGCGATATTGCTAGAAATACAGGGTGGAAGGAATCTGATATTCAACAAATTAAGGATCATTTATTTTTCGAAAAGCATAAATTTGATAGTGGAGAAATCAAGTCTTTTGACCCGAATTATCAGCAGGCTTTAGCTTGGGAGCGATTAATGAAAGGAAGCTATAATAAAAATGACATCTTATTACTCAATCATGAATTATTTGAATCCAATTATATAAAAAAATATGGAGTAACCTACGAAAAAGCACACTCTGAATCACAAAAACATTATAATTGGTCAGATAGCGTATATGAATAATATTAGGGAGGTAGAACATTGGCTACTTATGTTCTGTTAGTTAAAGAAGAAGAGACAAGGGATTTTGTAGTATATAAATTTGGCCCGGATGAAAATTCATTAGGGAAAATTAAGTTAAGTAAGTCGGATGGGGAATGTGAAGAAATCGAAAAGGTTCCGGGTTCAACCACAAATTTCTATTTCTTACGCGCAGCTTCAAAATTAATTAGAATCTTAAAAGAGAATGATGGTATTTTCCCAGATAGAACATCCTACGCCTCTTAAGGGTCTAAGTTCATTTACACTTCAAACAGCATGTTTTTACAATTTACCAACAATCGTGTACTCTAAAAAATCCAAACTTTTTGATTAGAGAAATTTAAAAGCTTATTCCAACTTTTTCGAAGGAGGAATAAGCCTTTTTTATAGAAAAGAGGAGTGTCCTGCCATTCATAGGCAATAAAGAGCGCTCTTTTTTTATATACAAACAACTAATGCATATAAAATGATATCACTTACATATCCACAACCATCCTAACTCTCGCGAGGTATATTCATGAACCAAGGCATATATGAACAGCTTATTAACACTATCACCAGACAGGAGATTTCGGCGCTGAACCCAGATTAGAGCAGATTCGAACGTGTAATGAGATTATTGCTACTCTGAAAGGCACGCTTGGGGAAGAAGAGTACAACGAATTGCAACTGGATGAGCAGGGGGAAGTACTGACCAATGTGTATTCCAAGTTGAACAGTATTCGTGTGGTCCGGGATGCCAGATAGTAACGGCAAAATTGTCGGGAAAGTTGATACACCTAATGAGTTTGGTGTCTATCAAGCCAATGTTGAAATTAATGGAGTACCAAAAGGACCCAAATCAACATTTTTTCCAAAGGAATGGACACCACAACAGGTAATTGATTCAGTAAATGAAGCTTTTAATAGTAAAGTAAATATAAAAAACAATAAATATATAGGGAAAACAAGCACAGGTATGGAAATAGAGCTTATTTTGAGAAATGATAAGATAATCTCAGCATACCCAATATACTGAATTGGAGGGTACATTAGTGAAGATAAAATATAATTATAAATTGAAATACATGGATGAATTTAATATGGTTGTAATGGATTTTGACGAGGAAAAATCACTTGAGTTCGCCACTATGATAAGTGATCCTTTAGGATCTGATATACCTTGGAGATTTGAAGATTTGAGAAAAGATATTGAGAATTATTTTGATTTATTAAGGGGGGGAATCCCCGAATATAGACATGGAGGAAATGCATCCAGCGTCATATCACATAAAGATTACACAATAATTGAAGATCCATTTTGTGATGAGGAAGAAGATGAAATTGAACCGATTTGTAAGTTAGAGACAGTTGAATTCGTAAAAATAATATTACTATGGGCTTACGAAACTTACAAATTTAAAAGTAAAAAGGGAGTGATTGCTTTAAAGGAGGCAGAAATGGTTACACAATGGGTTGAACAAAAGATGTTAGAAGTTGAGAGTATAGAAAATGAATCTATACAATAGCTGATATAAAGCTCATCCCTGATCATGGCCGACAAGCAGTGAAAAGTTGTATCATCTTATTATTGGGAGATTTAATTCATGGGGATATCATCTTTTATACTATTTAGACTTGGAAAGAGCATGACGACTTATCTTTTATCGAGTGCTGCTCGGAACATATGTAGAAAAGAGAAACTTTTCTTTGATAAGGATGAAGAAACTTACAATAGTGTAACCAGTCTTACATATGCTATGACAGTGGGCAAAATTGTGGACGTTAGGCCTGGGATAATTCGCAAATTTCGGAGGGAATTAAGGAATGTCTATTAGTGCTGTGATACATGAACCACAAAATGATTTTGAAAAGAGTTTTTTGTTCCAGTTGCAACAGAAACTTTTTTTAAGGATTGCTGGTCACCCGCAGTTGAAGTATTAGATTTAAAATGGATAGATCTCTTCTCAACTGGTGTTGATATAGAAGGGGAAGATGTGCCGATGATTATTGAGGAACTACTTCTGGTAAAGGATTGGGCTATAAAGAATTTAAAAGGTGAGCAAAGGGATAAAATAGTCGAAAGAATAGAGGGACTTCGAGAAAAGTTGCCACTTGCATTTCAAAGACAGGACGTAATTGTTTTTATAGGGTAGAGGATCTAAATTTTAGGAGTTGCAAAATCAACTTCGGAGACGGATTATGAGAGCGGGAAATCTAATCGAGAAGAATTGAAAGTGGGCTGTTTGAGATGAGTTCTGTCATTTTCCTAAAAAAGATAGAAAATTATGTTCCTGAAAAAGCCATTGAGGATTTTAAGAAAGCAGCGCAAAAAGCGAACATGTTTTGTATTTTAATAAAAGATAAATACCGTGATGATCTCTTCATATCTGCGAAGGGACACTATCAGAAGTTGATGAATTTACTTTTAAAAACATGGATAATAAGGACAACTTAAAGTACTTCACATTTAATGTTAATCAAGTAGAGGAAGACTCAATTGATAGTTTCACTTGGCTTACTCAAAGCGAAAATTATTTCTGGGCTTTTGATATTGAAAATATAAATCATGAGTACAAGTTTATCTTTAGATTTCTTGTAGAGTATTTTAAAGATAATGGCGAGGATTATTTATGGTTTGATGATGCCGAGTGGTATTACACAGCTGATGATATTTTAAAATTAAGTCAGATGCCGTATGATCCGAACTGGTGCAGTGAAAAGATTGTCTAGTTTTATACATTTGAAAATAACGAGGTTTTACTAGATATTAGACATAGTCGAGGAGTATTGAAATAATGGGAATGTCATCTTTTGTATTATTTAAACGTGGAGAAAGCACGTCAGCAAGTGATTTATTGAGTACTATAAATAATATATGTATAAAAGAGAAACTTTTATTTGATAATGATGAAGAAACTTACAATAGCGAAGGTACATTAAAATACACTCGACTATATATAAGCGACACAACTTTCAAGGGAAATTACGCAAGGACGCTTAGCTTTAGTGTATTTGATGAACCTTATGAATTTCAAACCGTTACTTATGACTGGGATGATACGCAAAATAAATATTTTAAAGCAGTAGTTTCTGATGACTTTGATGATAATGAGGATTTATTATTTAAATTCCTTTTTGCTTTTCTGAACGAATTCCCCGATGCAAGAGTATGGATTGAAGAAGATTGGTTTTACAATCTGGAAGATATGAAACAGATAAAGGCATCCTACAACAATGATTGGTGTTATATAGGTCCAAACAATATTTGAGTGAAACACATAAATAAGATTCAGGCACTTCTACCAGATCGTAAGTAGAGGTGCTATTTGCTGTTTTATCCAAACAAATAATTCCGTGGTATGATTATAAAAAATACGATAAGGAGTTGACGTATGAGGAAAATTTCTCTAATGGTCATTGCTTTGTTCATGGTAGCGATCGCGATCTTACCACTTTCCGCATCTGCTGCTTCGAAAGCAGACTTTCGCAATGTAAAGTGGGGCATGAACACTAAACAAATCAAGAAACTAGAAAAGGACAAACTGATTGATTCAGGAAGTGTTAACCATTTTTCATACCTTACATACAGTTCGTCGGTCTCCTCAACATCTGCAGAGTTATCTTACTTGTTCTACAAGAACAAACTGGTTCGTACTATCTACGAAGTGAAGGGTAACTCGCTTTCGACTTCTGGAGATAAAATGAACACATACTATGGCATCAAAGATGCCTTGGAAGACAAATACGGTAAACCTACCAATTCGACTGATAAATACATCATTGGTGCAGAGTCTAGTCTAACGAACAATGACGCATTGGACCTTAGTATGGGGAACATTATGTTTAAATCACGGTGGGTAATCAATAATAAGAGAACAGAAGTTGCACTTTATCTAGATCGATACCAAGGACAACCACGTTTGCGCATCTTGTACTCAGATCGAACAAATAACTTAGACATTGATAAGTTGATGTATTCAGATGGTTTGTAAGGCATAATACGATGATATTCAAAAAGGGGCGCTCCTGTCATAGGGAGAACTCCTTTTTTGTATCAAAACAACTAATGGAATTTTCCCCATGCTGGACGATAATATAGTAGAAGGAATACTTAGTTACACCAATTATTTAGCTAACGATATACATAGAGAACTATCCACAACCATCCTACACCCACACGAGGTACATTCATGAAACAAGGCATATATGAACAGCTTATCAACACCATCACCAGACAGGAGATTTCGGCGCTGGACCCGGCTGTGTATAACATTGGGACCGAGAAGCTGGATGCAGAGGAAGCACGTAAGCTGCTGGCTACATATTTGGCGGCCGTGACCCGGCGAGCGCTCAAGATTGTACGGGAACAGACAGAAGATAAGACAGCAGTGTTGGCGCAGATTCGAACGTGTAATGAGATTATTGCTACCCTGAAAGGCACACTGGGGGAAGAAGAATACAACGAATTACAACTGGATGAGCAGGGGGAAGTGCTGACCCATGTGTACTCCAAGCTGAACAGCATTCGAGCGGTTCGGGATAGCAAAATCGTTCGTCCTGATACGCCAATCTCCCAAAGTTCATTATTCACAGGCGCGAAGTCCGAACCGAGTATGTTACTGGAGCTGCAAAAGGAGATCGTGACCGCCGATCGGATCGATTGGCTGGTATCATTTATCAAATTCAGCGGGCTTCGCCTGCTTCTGGAACAGCTTCAGCAATTTACAGCTGGCGGCGGGAAGCTGCGGATCATCACAACCACCTATATGGAGGCAACCGACCTCAAGGCTATTACCGAACTTAGCAAATTATCTAACACCGAAATCCAGATTTCCTATGATACCAAAGTGACTCGGCTGCACGCCAAAACGTACATTTTCCACCGTGATACTGGATTCACGACAGCCTATGTCGGCTCCTCTAACCTGTCCAACCCGGCGCTGACCAGTGGTATGGAGTGGAACCTCAAGGTGACGGAGAAGGATTCACTCGATGTGCTGCGCAAGATTGAAGCGACCTTCGAGAGTTACTGGAATGACCGCGAATTTACGCGGTATATGGCTGAGGATGAAGGACATGAGGCACAGCTGAAGGCGGCTCTGAATCGTAAAAAAGATCAGTCCAACTACTTTCACCTCGACATCCAGCCTTATGATTATCAGAAAGAAGTGCTGGAGCAGCTGGACGCCGAGCGTACGCTGTATGGACGAACCCGCAACCTGATCGTTGCCGCCACAGGCGTTGGCAAAACGGTCATCTCTGCCTTCGACTATAAGAGATTCCGTGCGAGCCATGCGGGAGCCAAGTTGCTTTTTGTCGCCCATCGGGAAGAAATCTTAAAGCAAAGCCGTGACACGTTCCGGTATATCCTGAAGAATATGAATTTTGGCGAGCTGCATGTCGGGAATCACCGAGCAGAGGCGCTGGATCACTTGTTTGTCAGCATACAGAGCCTTAACGCTATGAAGCTGACGGAGATCACCAGCCCTGATTATTACGATTACATCATTGTGGATGAATTCCACCATGCCGCTGCTCCTTCGTACCAGAAGCTGTTATCCCATTATGAACCTAAGATTTTGCTAGGACTCACTGCAACGCCGGAACGGATGGATGGCAAAGACATTACCGCCTACTTCGATCATACGATTGCCGCCGAGATCCGTCTAACCGATGCAATTGACCGGAAGCTGCTGAGTCCTTTTCAATATTTTGGCGTTACCGATACTGTCGATCTATCTCAGGTGAAGTGGTCGCGTAAAGGCTATGACCTGAACGAACTGGAGAAGCTCTATACCCATAACAAAATCCGTGCCAACCAGATCATCCAAAGTCTGAACAAATACGTAACTGATCTGGACGATGTGAAGGGGCTTGGGTTCTGTGTTGGGGTGGATCATGCGATGTATATGGCAAAAATATTTAACGAAGTCGGCATTCCATCCATAGCCCTGCATGGCGGGTCGAGCGAACAGGAACGTCATTCTGCGAAAGGACAGCTGGTGAACGGGGAACTGCGCATGATCTTTGTCGTTGATCTGTACAATGAGGGCGTGGATATCCCTGAGGTGAACACCATCCTGTTCCTGCGTCCTACCGAGAGTCTGACCGTATTCTTGCAACAGTTGGGACGTGGACTGCGGATGGCGGAGGGCAAAGAGTGCCTGACCGTGCTCGACTTCATTGGGCAAGCGCACCAGGAGTACAGGTTCCAAGATAAATTCCGCGCCCTGATCGGCGCCACCAAACATTCCATCTCGTACTACGTCGAGAACGGCTTTTCGAACCTGCCTCGCGGCACGTTCATTCAGTTGGAAAAGCAAGCGAAGGAATACATCATGCGCAACCTCAAGCAGATGAGTCGTAATCGCAGAGCGTTGATCCAGAAGCTGCAAACGTTCCAGCAAGACACCGGACTGCCGCTGACCTTGGCTCATTTTGTAGAGCATCACGGGATGACACTCTATGAATTCTATGGTGGACGTACGGGGAGAAGGTATTTCCGCGGTATGTTAGCCGAAGCTGGATTAACTGAACCCATTGAAGATGAACACGAGGAGTACATCCGCAGACTGCCGTCCGTGCTGACGATTAATTCTCGATGCTGGCTGACTTTCCTGATCGACTATATTGATAAAGGTAAAGAAGCGACTACCACTGATGAACGGCGCATGTTGATCATGTTCTACTACACCTTCCATCGGGCTGCACCTGAGAAATTAGGGTTGAGCAGCATCAAAGAGGGGGTGCAGCGTGTGCTGTCTTGTGAGGCATTCCGAGCAGAGCTTGTGGATATTTTTAAATATAATTTGGCTCATCTGCGATTTGTGGATAAAAGTAATTCGTTCCCGTACACTTGTCCACTGGATATCCACTGTATGTACTCCATCGACCAAGTGCTGGCCGCCTTCGGTTACTGGAATGCCCAGCATTCACCCACCTTCCGTGAAGGGGTTAAGTATTTTGCAGACGAACAGACGGATATTTTCTTCATTACACTGAACAAATCGGACAAAGACTTCTCACCATCTACGCTGTATGAGGACTATGCAATTAACGAGCTTCTATTCCACTGGCAGACACAGAGCCGGGTGTCGGAGCATACGGCTACCGCGCAGCGGTATATCCATCATCGGGAGACGGGCAACCGGATCGTACTGTTCGTGCGGGAGTATAAGGAGGAGCATGGCTATACGTCTCCATTTGTCTTTCTGGGCGAAGCGGACTATGTGAGTAATGAGGGGAACAAACCGATGAGTTTTGTTTGGCGGTTAAGGGAAGAGATGCCTGCGAAGATGGTGACGGTGGCGAATAAGTGTATTGTTTGAGTATGAAATCATTGGACCTGCTATGTAAAGCAGGTTTATTTGTTTAATTATGTATTTAATTGTGGAATTAAGTGGTTTTTTATTGGATAATGATTCTATAAGCCTATTTTTATAATGTAAAATAATCAATTTGAACTACTTATTTTAGAAGGAGTGACCTTATGACTTTAAATAGGGAGTATATAGATAAGACTGATTCAAAATTTTGGCGTGAGATTGGAGTCAAATTTGATGCTTTTAATGAGCTGACTGATGCCAGATTAGATAACGAATTATTAGTGATTCTGAGCACATTAAGTTTAGAGGCTTTAATTGAGCTTGGTACGCTTTTCAAAATAGATAATGATTTAAATGGAAAGGGTGAAATTCAAGATTCTTTTAAATCTATTACTAAAGAACAGAAGTTGCAAATATTATTATGCCGAGATTTTCAGTTGAGAAAAAAGAAAACATTAAGAAACTTTTATGATGATAGGTTTCATAAGTCGGAAACTAAATTCATTCATACAATTTCTCAAGTTATTCATCTTTTTAATGAGAGTCAGACTAATCTTATTGAAGTTTTAGCATGGCATTTATGGGACAACAAAGGATCAGATGAACAATTTACGATGAGTGGAAAGATAACAATGGAGCAAGCTCTCAAGGTACCTAGAGAGGGGAAAGATAAATTAGTTGATTCATTGTATAAGAAAACTGGTCGCAAAAATAATTACAAGGTGCATTCTTACGCAACGCTACGAAATGAAAATTTGTTAGTAGTTCTGTATAGGCAAATAAATGATGCACCAAGACCAGATTTTGAGGAAGCTATTCGGAACAAAGAAGTGGCACCAGTTCTATTTACAATTAATATTTCAGATGGGACTATTCAGGTTAAATCAAGTACTAAGTTGGAAAAGGAAGCAATAAAAGAGTATGTGTCAGATGCATTTGATTGCAAACTCACATTAGTTTCCAACGAATTATTTACTGAGTATAGCCCTGAGAAGATTAAGGCAGCGATAATTCACGGTACTCCTGTTTCTGATGTTGATTCTATCATAAAGATTCATAAAATAAGTTTTCGAGGGAGTCAATTAAAGAATTCTCCTAATTTGACGTTAGGTTTAAAAAATATCGAAATATGGCCTTCTGTACAGCATGCTTATGAAAAAGGAATAATTGAGATGGAGAGCTTGAAAGACATTTCTTCTCTGCATCTAACGTATGGTGACGTTAATAGAACAATTAGAACCGTAATGAAAGATGATGGGAATATCATTTTTTTAATGGATGATAGCGGAATTGCTAATCATACAAAATTGTCAATCGATTCAGAATTTAAATATAGATTTGGCTTTCCACTTAACACGGTAATCTCTAATGAGAAATTTGACGATGGAAAAGTAGATAAAGTGGATTTGATCATGAGTAAGATCAGTACAGATGATTTTTATACGGATGAAACCAAACAGTTATACAGACATCTCATAGATGAAAATATTTTAAATTCAGTCAACAGAAGAGAGATTTCATGTGGGACTTGCGGGTATAAAGAGGTTTTTGAACAATCGAGTAGTATCCCAACAGAATGTCCTGAGGAATGTGGCACTGCCTTGAGAGAAAAAATGTTAGAGAACTATTCTGTCAATAAGAAAGAGGTCTACAGTTATATAAAGAGGACTTTGAAATCTTTAACTGATTGGAGTGTACTTCAAGATAGCGAACTCAGTCTTTATGACGAAAAATATAAGTTTATAAACCTTTCTAATCAAACGAGTAATAAGAAGCTCCAAGTGATTGTTGCAGAAAATAGTTTACCTAGTCGGGTCATTCGTAGAATCGAAAAAATGCTTACTCCTACTATTATTATTTTTATAGGGGAACAAGAAAAAAATATCGAAAATTATAATACTAATTGCATTTATCCAGTAACATTTGGTAATATATATATAAAACAGGAACGTGAGTTCTCTTTTTTAGTTGATAAAATTCATGATTTGTTAGATCGTAGAACAAAGACTTTTCTATCTGATGCTGCAAATAAAGCCCTTGAATCTATTATGAAGACAGCAGGAACAGTTGATATCGACAAAAAATATAAGGATAAAGAGTTTGAAGATGATGTATTTGCTATCCTTAAAGATATGTTCTCAAATTGTGAAAAATGGGGAAAAGAGATGAGTGGAAAGGCGGTTCCGGAAGGGATTTTTGCAATGTCCTGGACGAGAACCGATGGTAATAATACTGATGTTGAAAGTTATGTTTTCTCCTACGATTGTAAACTAACTAAAAAAGAGAAGGGCTACGATTTAGGGAAGGATGAGCAAAGAAAAGCGCTAGATTATGTTGTAGATTTAAATAGAAACAGTTTTGTTAATCGTTTTAGTAGAAGAAATCAGCTATCAGCTCATATTTTTATTTCTAATAGATTTGACGAAAATAATTTTAGCACTATGCAAGAGCATTTTTATAAAATGCTAGGTAATGACTATGACACAAGACCTATCTTTTTAGATTCAGAAACGCTTGTGCACATGTATAATCTGTATTTAGAAAATTTTGAAGTAATACGTGATTCACCTAATGTTTTTAAAAAGAATCTGTTTAAACTGTTTACTTCTGACGGTTGTCAGTTAACGGTTGATGATATAAACAAAAGTTTTAATAAAATATTAAAAAGAGAACAGGCTGAAATTAATGTTTTGTCAACGGATCTAGTAAGAGAGGAAATTTTAGATATCTAAGATTGCGAGGGAGGAGCTTATGTTTAATAGGGGTTACTCCGAATCATTAAATACAGTTGAAAATAGTGCAGTCAGCTCTTATGTTGATATTTTTATGAATGATCTAAAGAGAAATATTTTAAGTTTATATAACCCTGAGTTTGAAATCTTTAAATATGATACTTATTATAGTTATGTATTTCATGATGCAAATATAATTATTTTAGAGAATAATAGTGGTAATATTACAAATATAAGCATTACTAATTATAATGATTTCATACCTATAATATTATTTGAGAACTTCAAGGAATTAAAGAATTTACCAGTCAGGCTGGAGCGTTTAAAAAAACTTGGACATGAGAGATTCAGAAATGAAATTAAAGACAATTTGATGTATCAAAGGATACAGCAAAACGAAAAAACATGCACAGCTCTATGGTTAGATTATGGAATAGAATTTGTGATAGGTGATTCACTACAGTTACTTCAGAAGGAGTAGAAGCAACATACATGAATTCAATAATATTTTTTATTGTAGGAATATTCTGTCTAGCAGTTATTGCTGGGTTATTACAACCTTCTAAAAAGAAAAAAACTAGAAGATCTAAAAGAACTAAGAATCCAGCTATTAAGAAATCTGCGAGTACTGGATTTAATCGTCCCTTTTCTACATGCAGATCTGACGAAATAATTCTAACTTTACCATTAGATAAAATGACGGGAGCAGAGTTCGAGCGACTATTGACACTTTATTTTAGAGACAATGGCTACACGGTAAAAGAAGTTGGCGTTGGAGGTAGGGATGGTGGAGTAGATTTGGTTATCACTGATAAGCATGGCGAAAAAACCGCGGTTCAGGCAAAATGCTATGCTGATCATAATAAGGTGCAGGTAATGACTGTTCGTGAGCTGGTAGGTGCGAAAAGGAATCATGACTGTATTTTGTCTCTGATCGTGACGACATCTGATCTTACGGGTCCAGCAAGAAAAGAAGCTGATCAATTCAAAGTGGATTATTGGCATGGTGGTTTAGTAGACAGTAAGCTACGCAGTTGGGGGAAATGGAAGCCTATCAATAGAAAAGTAAAAACTACTACGACCAAGAAAGAGCAATCTTTATCTAAAACTGTATCTAATATCAAGTGCAGTTGTGGTGCTGCAATGGTTAAACGTAAGAATAAAGCTGGGGCGGAATTTTGGGGATGTAGCAGCTACCCTACTTGTAGAAAAACGAAAGCTATCTGAGTAATTAAAAATGACGAAAAAAACAAAGGCAAAGCAACTAGTTAAACAGTTGCTTTGCCTTATTTTTGATTTGTTCCGTAACTCTTTAGTATCTCTTTTAGAATGTTCCTGGATAATTGAATATTATCTAAAGATGCATCTCTCAACATGTCCACTATTTCTTGAATCATAATATCCGTGTCGGTCAATTCAATTTCATCATTCACATAAGCAAAAAGTTGAGAAACGTTTACATCCAACGCCTCTGCAATTTTACCAAGATTAATTAATGAAACGTTTTTCTCTCCGCGTTCAACTTGTCCAATGTATGTAAAATGGAATCCACCTTTTTCTCCAAGTGCCTCCTGTGATAGTCCTTTATCTTTCCTTAAAACTTTAATTCGAGCACCGACTAGTTTTAGAATTTTTCTATCTTCCACACTATGCACCCCCTATATGTAAAAGTGTAGACAAGATTTTAGGGGTTAAACACGACCATTTGGGTATTATAATATTAGAAAATTATATCTTTGAGTATTTAATTTGCTGTATAATACTGGTATTAACTCTTTGGAGGGATGACAATGACAAGAAACTGGTCCATTACCGAAGCGCATTGTAATCAACCAGTAGACTTTACCTCAAGTTCGCAAGACCGCGATATCTCCATACAACCTCAGTGCAGGTACACGCTTGCTTACCATAAGTTACAGACTACAATTATGGACTATCACCAACATGCTCAGTATCACATCAAACTTGCTGCTATCATGTGTAGTCACAATCAGTTCAAAGTCTGCCTTATTCTTTGCGATTTGGCTCTAGCTTCAATGATTAAGGCGCTTTATATCCATAAGTATCATTCAACGCACCCACCCAAGGAACTCACCATGAACGAAATCTTGCCTCTAGTGCATACGGACACTGAACCCGGATTGGATATTGCCTTGTTTATCGGGACGATGCAGCATATGTCATCTTTAGAGGATTGTCCATATGATCAGCCACTAAAACTGAAAAACATCGAAAAGCTTATTCAACGAACGGAAGAGATATTGGACGAGTTATCCGCACGTTTGATGAATGAGTCCCGCAAGTTACTTTGATCCTAATTGTCAAAAGTATGACGAATACGGATATGGAACCGAGCCGTATAGGGAAATGATCTCATTCCCTTTAGGCGCTGCGAACCTTTCGATCGGGAGGTTCTTTCCACAGCATATGGGACCTGGGGAGTACGTTGATAGGAATATAGTTATTTTGATAAAGGAAAAAGTAGGAGATTGGAAGGGTGTGTGTACATCAAGCTTTTGCTAACATGGTAAAATCCTATTTCAAATCGCGGAGAATGTTAAGAGTACAATTAAAGTGACACCAGGCAATTTTTGCATGTGTCCAGGCACATCGAGCAAGTAGTTTCATTCGAAGGCTTATCTTACAGGCTTCACAGTGGCATATGTCTGCTCGTCAGCCTATGCAACTCTGCGCTCACCAGTGGTATGGAATTGAATCTGATGGTGACGGAAAAGCTCTCCGTGAAACATGATATTTCTTATAATAAGAATAATCTCGTTTATGAAGTGAGTTGTTTCAACCAATACTACTTAATTAGCCCATCTTGTACGGCAGATGTCGAATAATTGTTGAGGATATCATTAGGCCGCCTTTTAGGGATTTTATAGTAATACTGAAAATGATGAAACAAGCCGAATTAAAAATACTTATTAGGAATACTGAGGAAATATGTTGTGTCTTTCCTGCGACGTAGATGATATCTTAGTAATATGTTACCATCGAGCGAAAGGAGCAATGTGAATGGGAAATCTACATAATGAAGACTCGCGCGTGAAAATTCCTGCTTTAGTTCATTTTACTCGGCTTGGATATGATTATATATCTCTTAAGAACTATATCGGTAAGATTGATGTAGATACCAATATTTTTGTTGATACTTTTTGTGATGCACTTAATCGGATTAATGGAACCACTCTTTCTGTTTCGGATGTAAACAAGATTATTGAGGATATAAAAATCTCTCTATCTAATGACGATCTTGGCAGAGGGTTCTATTCTATGCTTCTTTCCGGATATAATGGATTAAAACTGGTGGATTTTGACTCAGCTAATGGTATAGGCAATACCTATCAAATAGTAACAGAGCTTACATACAAAAATGGAAGCGAGGAATTTCGCCCCGATATAACTGTATTAATAAATGGAATGCCTCTAGCTTTTGTCGAAGTTAAGAAACCAAATAATAAGAATGGTATTCAAGCAGAATACACTCGTATTAACAATCGCTTCAGAAATAAAAAGTTCAAACGCTTTGTAAATATCACTCAACTCATGGTTTTTTCCAATAACAGCGAATATGACGATAATGAGGAAGTACCTTTAGAAGGCGCGTTTTATGCCGCAAGTAGCTATAAAAGGCTGTTTTTTAGTCATTTTAGAGAAGAAGATGAGGATATCTTTAAAAAAATTAAACCCATAGATTCTATGAAGGAAACCTTCATACTTAAGGATACAAATCTCATATCAATCAAGCATACGCCGGAATATGCAACTAACCTTTCCTTTGTTTCACCAACTAATAGAATTATTACGTCTCTGTTTTCACATGTGCGAATTTCGATGATATTAAAATATGCCGTAGCCTATGTGGAAAAAACAAATGAAGCAGGCATAACAACACTTGAGAAACATTTGATGCGATATCCACAGATTTTTGCAACCATGGCAATTGAAGAAAAGCTGAATTCCGGTGTGAAGAATGGTATCATTTGGCATACCCAAGGGAGTGGTAAAACTGCACTGGCTTATTATAATGTCCGATATATAAAAGATTATTATCAAAGTAAGGGTATCATAGCTAAGTTTTATTTTGTAGTTGACAGACTTGATTTGCTTGCTCAAGCAGCAGATGAATTTCGTGCTAGAGGACTTTTTGTAGAAGAAGTTGATTCCAAAGCGAATTTTATCAAAAATATCAGTACAATAGGAACAAAGAACAATAAAGGTCTAGATACCATAACGGTACTAAATATACAAAAGTTTTCGAAGGAATCAATAGCAGAAGCATCACATTACAATGTGAATGTTCAAAGAATTTACTTCCTTGATGAAGCACACAGAAGTTATAAACCAACAGGCTCTTTTCTAACTAATTTAATTGCTTCAGATCGCGATTCTGTTATGATCGCTCTTACAGGCACTCCGTTAATAGGTACAATTTATGATGAAATAGGTATGCCAATTAAAGGAAAGAGTTACGATTCAAAAGATGTCTTTGGTGCGTACATCCATAAATACTATTATAACCGTTCCATCGCAGACCGATATACTCTAAGACTAATTCGAGAGGGTGTAGCTACAACATACAGGAAGAAATTGCAGCTAGCATTAGATGAAATTGAAACTATAAAAGGTTCAATTTCAAAGGAAAATTTATATGCTCATCCGAAGTATGTATCTGCCCTTGTGGAATATATAGTTACAGATTTCACCATGAGTAAAATTTCGTATAACGATGATACAATTGGTGGTATGATTATTTGTGACTCATCTGAGCAGGCAAGAGCTGTATTTGAAGAGATGAAGAATTCTATATTTACATCAGCACTTATTCTTCATGATGAGGATGATAAAGATACGCGTAAACAATATCGCAACGATTTTAAAAAAGGGAAAATTAATTTTCTTATTGTATACAATATGCTTCTAACGGGCTTTGACGCACCACGTTTGAAAAAGTTGTACCTTGGACGTGTTATTAAAGACCATTCTTTGTTGCAGGCACTGACCCGTGTCAATCGTCCATATCAGAATTTTCGCTATGGGTATGTGGTAGATTTTGCAGATATACGTGCAGAATTTGATAAGACCAACAAGGCATACTTTGATGAATTACAGGCAGAACTCGGCGATGAGTTCAAACAGTATGATAATATATTTAAATCTCAAGAAGAGATTCAGATGGATTTACAGATGATTGCAGATAAATTATTTCTTTTTGATACATCAAATGCAGAAGTTTTTTCACAGCAGATATCTGCTCTCGATGACAAGGCGGTTCTGATTGATATTCGTTATACATTAGAACTATATAAGGAACTATATAATATAGCCAAACTGTTTGATTATGAGGAGCTTTCTGACAAATTTGAATTATATAATATCAGTTCCCTCTATAATGAGGTAAACAACCGTATAAATATGATTAATCTCAAGCAGAATTATCAAAATGCGGAAGATATGAGTGCCATTCTGAATGTGGCATTGGACGAGATTGACTTTCAGTTCAAAAAGATCTCAGAAAATGAACTTGTAATTGCAGATAAATTTAAAGATACTCTTGAACGTACACGTCGTGAAATGCAGCGTAATCTTGATCCTAAAGACCCGGAGTATGTTACGTTGTTGAAGGAACTCCAAAGACTGCTGAGTAAAAAGCACATAGAAGAACTTAGTGCTGAAGAAATGACGGGAAATATAGCTGAATTCGACCGTGTCCGAAAGGTAGCAGCACAGAAAAATCTAGCAGATCAGATGCTTACTGCAAAGTATAAAAATGACCCAAAATTTATGAGGACACATAAAAGATTAAAAGAAACATCACCTCCTCTTGCATCTGATATTGTTCTACACAAAATGTTGCTCTCACTTAAACATCAAATAGATGAACGTATCCTTGCCAATGAGAGGCTGTTAAACAATGAACCTTATTTCAGGCAAGATTTGTTCCCATTAATAAAACAAGAATTTAGTGCACACGGCGTATCTTTTAATGCTTCACTGATTAAATATGTTGGAAGCTGCATATTAAATGAATACTTCACCGAGAGGAACTGGGCAAGCTAATGCAGGTATCAGATATATCAACACAAACCAAAAAAATGATCGATGACCTCAAGGCTATTTGTACAAACTTCGGTCTTGGGAATGCAAGTAGTGAGTATAAAATTATTACAGAAGTTTTTCTGTATAAATTTCTCAATGATAAGTTTATCTATGAAGCAAGACAGGTTGTTCCACGGTTATCAATGATGACAACCGTAGAAGCAGAAGCTGCTATGAACGAGATGTCAGATGAAGATTATGAATTAATGCTTATGGATTTTGGCGGGGGTACGGCAAAACTGAAAAAGGAGCATTATATCTCTTATTTATTCAACAGAAAGAATCAAAATGATTTTCATACATTGTTTGATGAAACTCTCATTGATATAGCAAATTTTAACATAGATATATTTTCAGTGCAGACTGGTGGCCAATCCAAAATACGTCTGTTTGACGCATTATCGCAGTTTGTTATCGAACAGGAAAAGAAAGACAGCTTCTGCCGTGCTTTGATTGATAAGCTTGTGGATTGTAGCTTTGATAGTGTTTTTGATCAGAAATATGATTTCTTTGCCACAATTTTTGAGTATCTTATTAAGGACTATAATAAGGATTTTGGCAAGTACGCAGAATATTATACACCGTATTCTATTGCAAGCATTATAGCCAAGATCATGGTTCTAAAAGAGACTAGGAACATAACAGTTTATGACCCGGCAGCAGGATCAGGAACACTGGTATTGGCACTAGCTCATGAAATTGGAGAAGACAACTGTGCTATTTACACTCAGGATATATCCCAAAAATCCAATGAATTTCTAAGGTTAAACTTGATTCTTAATAATCTTGTTCACTCCTTACCTAATGTGGTACATGAGGATACTCTGCTTAATCCAAGGCATTTGAACGAGAGAAAAGATGGCCTAATGACGTTTGATTATATTGTCTCTAATCCACCTTTCAATACCGATTTTTCTGAGAACCGGGATACATTTGCAGGGGAAAAGTATCTTAAACGCTTTTTTGCCGGAGTGCCTAATATTCCTAATAAGAACAAAAGTGGAATGGCAATTTATCTTATGTTTCTACAGCATATCATCTATTCGTTGGATAAAAATAAGGGTAAAGCAGCAGTTGTTGTACCAACAGGATTTTTAACTGCTGGGTCGGGCATACAAAAGAAAATTCGTGAAAAACTTGTGAAGGAAAAAATGTTGCGTGGTGTAATATCCATGCCTTCTAATATATTTGCAACAACAGGTACAAATGTATCTATCCTATTTATGGACCGTGAGAACAAAGAGGGCAAGGTTGTTTTGATGGATGCTTCCAAAATGGGAACAAAAATAAAAGAAGATGGAAAAAACCAAAAGACTGTTTTAAGTGCGGATGAAATCAGTAAAATCATTGATACCTTTAACTCAGCTAAGGGTAAAGAGAATTTCTGTGTAGCGGTGGAATATAAGGATATTGAAGAGAAGAAGTTTTCCTTTTCAGCAGGTCAGTATTTTGATGTGAAAATAGATTACGTGGAAATAACGCAGAAAGAATTTGAGAATAAGATGGAAAGTTTCAAGTCGAGACTTGAAACTTTGTTTTCTGATGAGCAGGAGTTGAAAGAGGAGATAAAGGAGCAACTAGGGCGGGTTAAGTATGAATACTAAATTAAAACAGTATAAGATGGGTGAATTTTTAGCTGTTAAGCACGGGTTCCCATTTTCAGGTGAATTTTTCGCTTCAAGTGGGAAGTATGTTATTTTAACGCCAGGCAATTTTTTTGAGAAAGGGAGCTTTAAGAAATCTTTAGGTAAGGAAAAATATTTCACCTCTAATTTTCCAAATGAATATTTGTGCTCTGCGGGTGACCTTATAGTAGCCATGACTGAGCAAGCGGAAGGCTTGCTTGGTAGCACAGCTCTCATTCCTGAGAGTGGTAATTATCTTCACAATCAGCGAATAGGACTCATTACTTGTGACGAGAATATTGTAGATAAGTTGTATGTATACTACTTATTTATGACCTATTCTGTGAGAAAACAAATACGAGACACAGCTTCTGGAACAAAAGTTAAACACACTTCACCAGAACGTATTTATGATGTTAAAGTTTTTATTCCAGATAAAGATGTGCAAAAGAAAGCTGTAAATCTATTAAGGTCTATAGATAGTAAAATCGAACTTAACAACCGCATAATTGCTGAATTGGAAGAAATGTCTAAGACTATTTATGATTATTGGTTTGTACAGTTCGATTTTCCAGATGAAAAAGGTAAACCATATCGTTCTTCAGGTGGAGAAATGGTCTGGAAGGAGAAGCTGAAAAGGAAAATACCGGTAGGGTGGGAAATTAGCCACTTACCAGAGCATTGTGAAGTAATCGATTGTTTACATTCGGCGAAACCCCCACTAGAGTTTGAAGCAGATCAATACTATTTGTTACAGTTAGAAAATCTTGTTGAACATGGGCTTATTGATTTAAGCAACAAGTATTATGTTTCCAAAGAAAAGTACAAATTATGGACATCTCGCATCGAAGTCAGTGAAGGGGATTTAGTTATCACCAATGCTGGGCGTGTAGGTTCAGTTGCTCGCATTCCTGCGAACCTAAAGGCAGGAATAGGCAGAAATATGACCGCAATACGTCCACGAAAAATCCCGCCCTTATTTTTGAATTACTTTATTAATGGTAGTGATGTGGCGGCACAAATAAAAACAAATACTGATTCAGGCTCGTTCTTTGGAAGTCTTAATGTACGTGGAATCAAAGAACTCTGTGTTACACTGCCGCCTGATAACAAACGATGGATCTTAACAAAATTTGAAGAACTTGTATCTCCTTTTAGAAACAAAATAGAATTATGTGCTAATGAAAACCAAGAACTCGTAAAACTTCGTGACTGGCTATTACCTATGCTGATGAACGGGCAAATTACCGTGAAATAAAAAAATCCGAAAATATCTGTGAGGAAGGCGAAGTACCTATGCCATTTTTTGAAAGACGGTACACCTAGTGAATTTTTTCAAAAGTTAACAAGTATACAAATAATGAAGTCGAAGTAACACAGCTGCACAGCAAATAAAGCATTGAGAACTTTGCTTTTATTGTTAGTGTGGCTTTTTTTGATGAAGAGAAGGTACTTCCGTTATGAAAAATTAATGTTTCTCTTAAGTTCATTAATACATAGTAGATACAATAATCCGCTTATTTTCTCAGTCACTTTTACAAAATCAACCCTCCCCTCCCCATAGCAATTTGTATAATAGCAAAAGGGAAATTTTAGATCGAGGCTCAAAGGATTTAACAGCAGAAAGGATGTTATACCACATGCCTACATATAACAAATTGGTGCGGGACAAGATTCCGCATATTATCACATCCAGTGGTAAGGAATGCCGCACACGTATTCTGGACCCGGAGGAGTATAAGCAAGAGTTAAGAACGAAGTTGCAAGAAGAATCGGGTGAGTACGTAAATGCAGCGAGTGATCAGGAAGCTTTGGAAGAACTAGCCGACATGCTGGAGGTCATCCGGGCGCTGGCGGAGGTTCATGATGCGAATGCGGCCCAGCTGGATAAGCTTCGGGCGGACAAAGCCGAGGCGCGCGGTGGATTCCAGGAACGGGTGTATCTGATCGATGTCGACGAAGCTTAACGTTAAACTCATTACAGATAACTTTACCGATGAATTGATCACCCGGATGCATCATGCGTCCGGGATTATTTTGTCACTGTGAAATAAATTCCCTTGCCGGAAATAATAGTGAATTCATCAATTCTTACATAATAGTTCCAGTGATATGGGGTGTTATCTGGATAAACAATAATATATTGTGGATCATTGAAGGAGTAACGTTGTTGCAAAGAGTAACTTATTATTGCATTAGAAATTCCTAAGCCTACAACAAATGAAGCCGCTAGTACTATTGAAACTATTGCAATGGGTTTAACCTTTTTATAAATTAATGTGATTGTAGTGGCGATGGTTAACAAAGCAGAAATGATGAGTTCATTATTTGATCCCAAGATCGCGAAATTCTGTTCTTGGTTCGTAAAAGGATAGAACAAATTAATTCCATTACCAAGAAGGTCTATAAGAAGATGCCCGATGAATAATGTGGCCATCGTACTTATCCATGCCCAGAAGAATCGAACGTTTAAGGTTTTATAGATGATCCAGCCATATGCAGCTCCAATTAAGGGAACCATAGCAAGAGAATGTAACAATATATCACCAAAGTACTTAGTGATGTCAGGAGTGATAGCAATAATACAACCCAAAACAATAGTAATTATATAGTCTTTAGTAAGAAATAACCGCTTATTTAGAAAAAGTAATAGAATCGTTCCGCCTGTAATCAAGTGTATAGCCATATGAAGAAACATTTGCATCAAGTTACCTCCTGAGCCTAGTTCATACATTTAATTCTTTTAGTGATGTTTTCTCACTTCACACAAAATCACTTTTCCCCACCCTCCACATAAACCATAATCGCTTGATACAAAAACCTCAAAAACCCCTCATCGCCAAATTGATCAAAATAACCCGCATAGCGACGATCCGTCGTATAGGTCTCCGCAATACATCTCAAAATCTCAGCATCACAACTCATAAACTGCTCCAGACAACTCTTCCATTCTCCCACTAACACTTGCACCTCACCAGAAGCAGGGGACAGATCCTGGTGCTTCGCCAACTCCCGAAATACCTGCTCCATGTTGACCGAGAACTGCTGGTAGGCTTTTTCTTGCTCTTCCGCAGACAGTTGGTTCACATTGGCTTCAAATTCCTGATATTTCTCGGTGTCTCCATATACAAACTTCGCCTCGGATTCATATTGTTCTTGAATGGACAGAATGGAAGAGTCGTCAAACAGATGAAGATGAGAGATAATCGTCCCATCCACATACTCGTCCAACTGATCGATGATGGTTTCGAGCTTTTGTTTGCGTTGAAAGAGTGTGCTGCGGTGCTTTTTTAGGATATCTTTCTGTTCTTCTTTGGAGAGTTGCATCATGGCTGCAATGTCTTTTAATGAGAAATTCATTTCTTTAAACAATAGAATCATCTGCAGATTCCCCAGTGCCTCTTGATCGTAATACCGATAGCCATTGTCCTCGACTTTACTCGGTTTCAATAGATCCGTTTTATCGTAATAATGTAATGCGCGTTTGGTGATGCCGGTAATCTGAATGATATCTTTAACGGTGAAATAGGGTGTCTTCATTCCAAAAGTCCTTTGTTTCAGCAAGGATGACACTTGCCGGAGTGATGGTTGCTTCGGTAATCGGTGTACCTGTTTTGTTCAGATAATATTGGATTAGGTGATAACCGCAGGCATAGCCAGCCGCATAGGGCATACCTACGGGCGTGAAGTTTTGCATGATGGAAAGTTCATCGCCGTATAGATAGGGATTAATCTGGTCAAAACCGGTGACATGCAGTTGGTCTTTTAATTTTGGTTTGATAACTTTATTCAAAGTCTCCATATCCGTTTTGGCTACCCAGGGGCCTAGCAACTCTTCTCCATACAGGGATGTCGCAAAGCTCTCGGCCAACCCCTCGCTAACAACCATTTCCCCAAGCGTAATCTGTGGATTCCACTGGATATATTGATACCTCACATTATGATTGCATTCATGGGCTAACACGGATTGGATACGAGGTAGAGTATATCTATTGGGGATCAGATTCGCAATAATATAACCCGGAATTCCACCATCTCCGCTGATGCCTTCGTTCATGGTGAGTGAAGGGCTGTTCTTATCGCCTAATAAAATCGTATATAGATATTCGGAGACCGATAGTTCAATTCCATGATCTGTAAACGTAGATAGACTCGTACAAACAGCTTCATGACACTGTTGCCAAAATGCTTCAGACGAGATCGCTGCTAACGATTCTTTAATCTCAGGTGTGATATCTGCGGGAGCGATATTCATAAAGTTATTCATCATGATCACGTCGAAGCCGTGAGGCTCATGAGAGCGAAACGGAATCTGTTGAATGTTCCATTTGTTCATGAATGGACTCATCATTCGCTCGCGGTATAACTCCAATTTGTCATCAGGTGCAGCCTTGATGATCTCTTTATAGATTTTATCTGAGCGTAACGCGGTAATCTTCATCATTAATCTCTCCTTTAGGTGAACTTGAGCCCATTATCAAGTATGACCTTACGTAACAGTCAAGGAGGAAGTTGCGATACGTTTAAGTGCATTAATCGATCCGATTCTGAGATAAGATGTAAAAAACTTTGGCTGCAATCCAGATATCTATGGAGAAAACAACCAAAGTTTTTGAACGTTTATAATCGCCTCACACACGTTATTATCCACGTTTCATTAATCCCCAAACCACATATATGAACAACGCTACCAATAGAAATGCAGGTACGAAGATAGGTTGTGCCAGGTTGCCAACGGACATTGACGTGACCTGTGAACCAACCAAACTGACCGCGCCAACCCCAACAAACAAAGCGACATTCCATAAGGCAAAAGGGAGTAATCTTTCTACATTTCTTCGGTACCGGGTAATCATCGTGATCATCACCAGTGTGAAGAGAACGAGGAACAGCGATTCAGTGATAGACGTCCCTTTTCCCAGCTGACTCATTGACTCGATCGCTTGGTCGCTTATGGAACCACCGGAAGTCCACTGTTGTGATTGAGCTATCCGATCCGATTCCAAGGAAACATAAATGCCATAAAATAAAATCATTAGTACGAGATACATAAGCATCGCTACGTTTATACGACGTTTATCTGGTTCTTTGTTTAAAATAACGTTCATAGATTCACCTCTTAACCTGAATAGTGGGTTATCTCATGAAAATAACATTGAAACCGATCTGACACCAAAAATGGATATCTTTGTAGTATAATCCATTTGGTTCTGGATCGAAACCATGCACGAAGGAGGAGTGCTATGAAAAAGAAAATGTTCTTTTTGCTACTAGTTATAGTACTCGTTACTTCAGCGGTAATTATGATATGGTTTTCTGGGTTAGAACCTTCCGCATATCAGGTGGAAAATGATAACGATACCAACTCTTCAGGCTTGTATAACAAGGCATCTTCATTACCCAATATCATTGAAATCATGAATGAAGAAGCAACCCTACAATTACCTCTTAACGACGTCCCAGAGTATAAGCGCTACCTGATGAACGAACAGGACTTCCAAACTGAAATAGATCGTACACAATTGGAGGTATTGGAGGTGCCTTCTTCGGAAACATATTCGATGCTGAAGTATGGCTGTGGAACCAAAGCCTGCTCTACCCTTTTGGTGAAAATTGATGGTAGAGAGACCCATAGCTTGCCGATGCCTGAGGGCATTTTACAAGATTATAAACTTCCTCTGACTATCAGCAGGTGTTAATTCGATATGCTTATGATGAAGGCGGTCTGGTTAAGAGACAAATCCTTGTTGCCGTGGATCTCAAAAAATTAGAAATCATCCCATATGCATCAACTGATTTGGAAGAAGCATTCATGTTGAAACCGACTTGGCCCATCATCTCTTATGAATGGATAGACAATAACCATTTCACGATTGAAACAGCAGCATTAGAAACAAGTGAATATAACGTACTTAAAGACTGGTTTGATTCCAATGATCGTGAAACGAGGAAGGTAACCATTCGGTTAAATTCATTGGATTAATTTTAGCTATTTAGATGAGAGGGGCATGGATTTGAAAAAAGAAATAGCTTCATTGATATTGTTGAGTGCAGTTCTTTTTGGAGGATGCCAATCAGATTCGTTAGTTTCTATACAGCAGGAACGGGTTGTGTCTCCCATCATGCAGGTAACTAAGAAGCCGAAACAAGAAACAAATTCAAAATTGAAATTAATCGGATCTTCTAAGGATGAACAAGTAAAACTTTATGCAATTAAAGAAACGAAAGATGCAATTGAAAGAGTAACTCTAGATATAAATGGGCGCGCAAAAGATTTTGATTGGAGCATTTCTCAACATTCGGGAACGGAGCCGCAGTTATTTTATACCGATCTTACCGGTGATGGTAAGGAAGAGGCTGTAATAATCATTCAGACTGGTCGAGGGACAGGCTTGGATAACTATGAAATTCATGTCGTTAACTCCGATAACTTATCTGAAATTAAAGTACAGCGTTATGAGGATATTGTTGCTGAGCATATTGAATCGCGTATATCTAAAAATGATGATGGTACATTAGCGATTACAGTGAATTCACAAGGGCAAGTAGGTAACTTCAATTATGATTTTGATCCAGCACCAGACTACCATCAAGATGAGCTTTCTTTCGGCGGTGTAGTTATTTATACATTGTATAATCACAAAATTAAATTAAGTCTTCCAGGCTCTATTGGTATATCTCCTACATATGTGTGTGACTTCAATATCACGTATACCTTCGATAAAGCCGACAATGAATTTATTGTTGATCAGATTGAAGTTAAACCTGTTAAATAAGATAAAATGTCTTCAAAAAACGCTTACAAACTTTCAATTCTACCCTACCTTTTCCGAAATGAAGCTGAGATAATGGGAGAGTAAACGGGCATGAGTCGTTTCCCATATTGTTCATCATCTACGTCAAAAAAATAAATGCTGCATATCCATAGGAGGATTATCAATGACTACACAACCACTGGAACTGATCCAGTCCACTTCAGGCCAAGCGCTGCTTGCCCAAATGTATGGTCAGCAGCAACTAGAAGAACAGACAGCACGTTATACAAAGCTCAATGAATCATTCGAACAGTATTTTGGCGTACAAGAGGGCAGCAAATTGTTCAGCGCGGCTGGACGTAGCGAAATTGGTGGCAACCACACGGATCATAATCATGGCAAGGTGCTCGCGGGAAGTATTACGCTGGATACGATAGCGGTGGCTGCGCCAACGACGGATTCGGTAATTACCTTTTATTCAGAAGGCTATGAACAGAAATATGTAATCGATCTCACAGATTTGGCACCGAAGGCTGAGGACGACGGCACTACGGCGTTGATCCGTGGTATGGCTGCGGGATTTGGGCAGTTCGGATACAAAGTGGGCGGCTTCCAGGCGTACATCTCCAGTAACGTGTTCTCGGCGTCCGGGCTGAGCTCGTCGGCATCGTTCGAGATGCTGATTTGTACGATTCTGAATCATTTCTACAATGATGGA
Source organism: Paenibacillus sp. O199 (assembly GCF_001636635.1). Taxonomy (NCBI): domain Bacteria; kingdom Bacillati; phylum Bacillota; class Bacilli; order Caryophanales; family Paenibacillaceae; genus Paenibacillus; species Paenibacillus sp. O199. The sequence goes on along the minus strand of NZ_LGRP01000011.1, from coordinate 61,590 downwards.
TCACTGGATGTGGTGGTTATGTCCAAGATTGGTCAGTATGCGGAGAACAACTATTGGAATAAACCATCCGGTCTGCTGGATCAGATGGCTTGTGCCTACGGTGGGCTGATTGCGATTGATTTTGAGAATCCGGCCGAGCCTGTAATTGAGCCTGTACAATGGGATTTCCAACAAAACGGCTACTCATTGGTCATTGTAAACACAGGTGGGAATCACGCGGATCTGACTGAGGACTATGCTGCAGTTCCTTATGAGATGAGAGCGGTTGCTAAAGCGCTGGGCAGCGAGTATGTCCGAGAAATTACGGCCGAGGCGATGTATGCCAATCTCAAACAGGTACGTGAAGCAGCGGGGGATCGTGCGGTACTGCGTGCGCTGCATTTCTTGGAGGAAAACAATCGGGTGGACGGTCAGGTACAGGCCTTACGGGATGGGCGTTTTGCTGATTTCCTGAATCTGATTACGGCATCCGGGAATTCTTCCTGGAAGTGGCTCCAGAATGTATACCAGAGCGGCTCGGTGAAGGAACAGGAGATTGGTATCGCACTGGCGTTAACTGAAAATTATCTGCAAAAGCTGGGGGATGGCGCTTGCCGTATACACGGCGGTGGATTTGCAGGGGTCATTCTGACGATTCTTCCCAACGAAAAGGTTGAGGATTATATGTCCTGGATGCACGGCATGTTGGATACGCCAATTATTGTGGTTAATGTACGTGCGCAGGGTGCGGTTTGTTTGAACACATTAATCGAAAACGTGGGTTAATCTTGTCGGTGTAACACACTGCGATGTTTAACCTGTATAGGTAGTATTAAACAGTACATTATAGCGGTTCTCCAACTTGACACTGGTCATGGAAGAGGATCGCTTTTTGCTGTCTACATTAGGAGAGATAGCTCGCTCCGGACTTTTTTTTGAGGGAACGGTCCGTTATTAAAAACTTCAGATCAGGAGTTGGCGAAGATGATTGAGGAACGTGAGCAATCTTAAGTTCAGTTCTCTATATAATTCCAAACTTTGGACGCGTTTCCGTGTTAATTAGGTAAAGGAGGGGATGCAGAATGACGACAACCACACTGGCTGAGCAGGAAGAGGCGCGTTTGTATGACGAGTTGCGACGTACGCTGGAAGAAGTGGAAGAAGGAAAGCAGCGGCAGAAAATGTTGAAGCGTATGATCAGGCAACTCAAGTTTGCCAAATGGCGGAAAGATCGATTTCACTGGTTTGATCAATACTTCCAGAATGTAAGGCCAGTAACACTTTGGATCATGTTAGCCACTGGGGCGCTTATGCCAGTTGCATTGTTCAGCATTTTTATATGGGTATCCTTGTGGGTGGAATGAATCATGATTGATTAGGGTAAATACCTTTGAATGAATAGCATGTTAAAGTGAGGGCAGTGGCATATCTAGAAATTATGTGGACAGTTACTGCCTACTAACTTTATTAGGATAAAGCTAGATTTATTTCCTCACGTATACACGCAAAAGTGTGAGCTTATTACTGGTAACAACTTCCTAAGTACTTGAATGTACCTACTGTCTACTACCCAAAAGGATAAAGACTTTGTACTCATTTTTCAGTTTTTATGTACACGTCACGCCGAAGATGCACTATAATGATTCTACTTCTTTTGGAAAAAGAGGATGGAATCTAGTGAAGTGGTTCCTTATTACATAATTAAAGAGCCGAGTATATCTACAAGGCTCTCAGATAATAAAATCGTATATGTTTGTTTGAGTTAAGTAGAATTCATTTATTGAAGAGGCTTGATTTCATCTGGCACTGAACCCGTCTTGACTTCATAGGTATCATAATCGACCATAGTGAATATTTCCTGATCTTTGTTTCCTTTCACATATCCAGTTAAAGAAACGGTATGGGATAAATCAGCGGGAATAAACTTATGGTCTGTGAATTCAACATCAATTCCATACTTTTCTTTAAAATAGGCTTGGCTTGCTACCTGAGCTTTTTGAATAATCTCTTTTTTCTCGTTTGACATACATCCTCCTAAAGTGAATGATATGGCGCAGATCATTAATATAAAAAGTAATCCTGATTTTTTCAAGTAATCACCTCATATTCCTAATGTTGTCGTTTGATAATGTGCATTATACAACTTCCGTTAACTAGAAGAAAGGGTGAATAGGATGGATAAATACATGACTGACGAATTATATTTAAAAATATCTGAGCTTGCATATACGGATGTTCCTGCAGGTCGTAGTGATATTTTGGACAAGGATGAGTACAAGGATTGGAGAACGGTTGAACCAAAGGGTGCAAGTCTGCATAGTGCGTATTCAGGATTTGATGCTATAGTTCTTGAGAATCCCAAAACAAATCAAGTTATCATCGGTTATAGAGGTACTGAACCTGAAGGTATTATTGGAAAAGCAGCTGATATTGAGACAGATGCCTTCGATGTCGTAGGTGGCAGAACCAGAAGGCTTGAAGATGCGATAACCGATCCAGAACGTCATAATATATTTAAAAATAGTCCCTTCAAGCTTATGAAGGATAACATGGATTGGGAAAATAATCAGTTTCACCAAGCTGAGGAATTGTATGAGGCGGTGAAGGAGGCGTACCCTGATTCAGACATTTCATTGACGGGTCATTCCCTGGGTGGCGGTTTAGCTCAATATGTAGCTGCTCGTCAGGATGTGTCTGGGATGACGTATAGTGCTCCTAGTGTAACGAATCTCCTGGATGATGTCAGTTTGTCCAAGGTGAATGAGGGTCATTTTGATAACAAAATGGTTAACGTGGTTCATCCCAATGATTCTGTAGGGGCTGGGGGAATAAGTGAATATGACAGGCACGTAGGAAGTACCGTGTATAAGGGTCAGGACTTTGACACCGCTAATGCGATGTATCAGAATTGGAAATTTCAGTTTCAGTTAAAGGTTCCTTTTCAGCCTCTGGGTGCAGGCTCGCCCATGTTAGTTCATGACGTAAGAATAGGTGTGGATCTGGACAAGCTTCATGTTGGTGATATTATAAGATTTTTTGATTCATTCTCGAAGGACGAAGGCAAAGGGTATCATTCCATGGATCAATATGAGTTTGATGAGAATGGAAATCTAAAAGGACCACTAATAGACCGGAACACTGGTGAAACCATTGATATTTCTCCTAGGTGGATGGCCCATCAGGAGGCATTAGCCACCTTCTCCAATTTGATGGCAGGTATTGTTCCTCCGTTGATCGCAGCAGCTACAGGAATTGTTAGTGGTAAAGGCGGGGGCAAGATTCAATTAACACCGGAAGAGTTAGCGCAGGCTGCTAGGGAGATGAGGCTAAGTTTAAGTGGCTTCTCGAATGATGCCCAGGCTTCGATTCAGATGTTTCAGACACATATATCTACCAGCGAAAGTCAGTCCTTTACACCCATCGCCTATAACGCAACAGCAACGTTACAAGCAATCAATCGTTGGTATCAGGAATCCATCAGCGAAATTGCGGAATATATTGAACGTAAAAGAGAAGATTTTGTAATCGCAGACCAACACTAATGCATTTCTACATAGAAGGACTAACAGGAGGAAATGAGAAATGGGCAGAATATCCGTATCCTTGTCTGATTTAAGAAGGGCTGTTCAGCAATGTGAGCAGTTGCAGCAACGGCTCATGCAGCAGGAACAGAAAATGCGCTCCATTCATGGCCGATTGAAGCAAGACTGGATCGGTACATCTGCAACAGAGCTGACACATAAGATGCAGTCATTTATGGATGGGGCATCTGCAAAGCTGAATGAACTCGAAGCTCATAAAGAAGAACTGATGCGATATATTCGTAAAATGGAGGAAGCGGACAGAGAAGATCGCAGGGATCGCAGCAGGGTACAGTAATACCTCTTTACAAGAAAATAGTTAGATAGGAATGAACCTTCCCACCTAACTATTATGCTTTGTTTTTTTATACAGTGGAGCAATGCTATCCGAGTAGCCGATACAGATTAATGTGTGGCAGACTTAGCCTTGTTTAAAGTCTGAATCTTTTCTTGCATGTACTGGTGGTAATCGCGAAAACTGCTGATGTGGTGCAAGGAATCGGAATTTTCAGACTGGATCTTAATTTTACCGTCCTGAGGCAGTTTTTTCATCTCAGCAACCACTTCCTTCGAGCCTTGAATATCTCCAGCCATCTCCTGAATTCGTTGTAACAGCGTTGGATGGCCCTCATGTTGCAGCATTTCAGCGAGCGGTCTCATTTCCTCCAGCTTCTGGGTGGATCGTTCAAGGGTGGTCATTACTTTGTCTTCATCCATGCTCGCATTCAGCGAAACCATACGATGAATATGATCCTTTTCCATCCGTTCCAACGCTTCCAGGTGGGAAGCCTCCAGTCGTTTGGGATCGTTCCAGCTCTCGGTTTGAACGGTCTCCTTCTGCTCCGAAGCATGGTTCATATTGGCATTGCCACATCCCCATAACAGAGTCGAGCAAGTTAACACCGTTCCAACGGCGATAATGCTTTTTAACCTCATGTTGTCACTCCTTCAATAATTTCCTGAAGGTAGTATGAGCTATAATATCCATAATCATGCTTATATTCTTCATTTCTTTCCCAGAAATAAGCATATCTCTGATCAGACTGGTAAGAACGTCTTATAAGCACTCCATATATTTAGCTCATTGAGATTGAAAAAAAAGATTGGGAGGTTTTCTCCCAATCTTATATAACGAAGTGTAAATATATCGGTGTATTTCTTTGCAGATTTTTCTCAGGAAGAAGGTACTTCCTTTTTCGGATTTCGGCTATCTATAAACCAGCCTGGTCCTTCTACACTGAGAACCTCCTTTGTATCATAATTATAGGAAACGGTAATACGTTCATCCTCATGTCCTGGAACATGACCGTAAAGGTATAGGCGTGAATGGATGGAAGGGTCGTCAATATCATGACTTGTTACAATAAAGTCCGCATTGTAGTACTTCTTTATGTACTGAACACTTATTGGTGTAGCTGTTTCTAAAATATTTTGCTTATCTGAGGTAGACATACTTGAACATCCTCCTAATAAAAATAAAAAAATAAGTAAGATCAGAGCTACAGGTTTTATTTTCATAGGGCATTAATTCTCCTTTTATGGAAATAAACTCTAAAGACACTTTAGTGCATATTATGGAAGGCTGCAAGATTGGAAGGGAGAGTCTGCAGTGAAGTTGTCTGCAAAAATGTCGACTTTTCTTGAAGGGACTACATCCAAATTAGCAGAGTTAGAAGAACACAAAGAGCAATTAAAACGATATATAAGAAAGATGGAAGAGGCAGACCGCGAAGATCGGCGTAAAGCGCCGTCTCCTTATTAATCAGTTTACTTGCCGAGCAAGGAGGTATTATGTTTATCTACCACAATCCGATCTGGCGCTGGACCATTAATCTTTTATATCCTGCCATTATCTTTGTCTTCCAGAGCTGGGGACCAATATTGGATTCCTGGGCTGTTCCAATTGTATTTGTCGCATTGTTCTGCTTTCTGTGGAGTGGGGTGAAGGATTTATTCATCTCTACCGGACTGACCTGGTTTGTTGCCATCCCGTGCTGGTGGTACTTCATTGAGCTTCCCAAACCATCGTTTGGCGCAGAGAATTTTGCCGCTCATCTGGTGATGATCGTGCCGCTTTTTATATTTGTGGTGCTACTGCCACAGACCCTGATTTTGACCACACGTATGCGAATAATGGAGTACTATAGGCAGAATGGAAAATAGTCTGATAGACGGTCGTTGTCGTTGCCTGGTGAAGATTACGATAAATTAGAATCACTAATGACCTCTTAACCTGAATGGTTGGAGGTCTTTTTATTAATCAGCAAGGAATAAACTATTTATATTTCCATATCCATCCTGTAAAATCTTCTGATAAGGTTATTCACGTTGGGCGATTACGTTTAGGCAATCAGGAGGGCATATGAGCAAGAGGAAGAATGAGAAGTTATACAATTATTTATTATTATTTTTGATTTTGTATGGAGTTACTTTGTTCATTTGGCCTATGGCTCTTTTTGGACTTGGTATGTCCTTATCGGCACCGTATCCACACACATATGATACTTCCCGTGATCTAATGGGTAAAATTCTTTTCACCTATCCTTTGGGTGTATTATTCGCGATTTTTTATTGTGGGATTAGTTACGAGAACGGGCGATATAAAGCCCCTTACTGGGTCGTTCATGTTCCATTACTTTGGCCTGTTTCATGGATCGTAGTTGAATATTTAGGATTAAAATTTAGCTTTTAAAGAAAAGAAAGGTTGCATTTGCATACATCCCTGGACAACGAAGATTAGATGATCTGACGAATGTTATGAAACGTTTCAACCCCTACACAAAATAATTGCAGCATCAACCAAAAAATCCCCTTATCCGTTTCATACGGTAGGGGATTTTCTGTGGCTACACCTTCCTACGGAATTTACCCGTATATGGAATGGTAATATGAATGTCTAACTTATGGATGGAATCTTCCGTCAGGATCATCTTTGAGCCGTTGTTGGACAGCTTGCGCCATAGGCTTGGATTTTTGCGATAAACCTTCTCCTGAAGTCCATAGACATCGACCCCACGTTTCAGACCTTCACGATACGTTTGCAAGATTTGCTCCCGCAATGTCTTCTCGCTGAATCGGACCATCTCGTCATAGGAAACAGGGGTGAGATATTCATACAAGGCGGTCAGGTATTTGGCATCGATGTTGAAATGAACCTCATTCCCACGAATGACGGGTACAATTTTGACGTTGGGCAAACCAACGCTGAGCGCGCCATAGATGGTTCCTTCGTTTTCAATGATCAATGGCGCACGCCGCATATCCTTAAGTAACCAGTGAAATCCAGGAAGCTTGCTATGGGGCAAATATTCAAAGTCATCCCCGGTTCTTTCAAAAAAAGCACCGTCAATCATAAACAGCTCATAATTCTTTTTGTTCTGCGACCAGTGCTCCTTGTTCAAGGTGATGCAAGGCAGATAAGTTGTCGTGGACGCATTGTTATGGGTGGCAATGAGTTTGAAACTGAGCACTGGAGGAAACAGCGATTCTTCCAGGAACGAGGGAAGAGGGTTATGCAGAATGCTATCCAGCGGCGACAAATTGTATATGGACGTGGCACTCAGAATATTTTCCAGTGGATCGCGAGTGCCGTATACCCAGGTTGTGTAACGTGATTCCGGGAAACGTCCAAGCATGTCAAACACTTCCTTAATATGCTTGCTTGTCAGGATACTTTCGGCCATGACAATGGCCGTCACATGGCCCCAGGCCATATGCAGCTGGGAACTTCGGAACAGTTCGTTTACCGCCAGATTCAATGTTTTCCCCGACGCATGTCCAACCCATACAGGTGGAGCTTCCGCAGTTTTGGTTGAACTTTCGCTTTTGGCTACACTGGTAAAGTCCATGCTCTGAACATACATATGGTACAAACCGTCTTTGTAATCAATCCCGATCGCTTTGGCATAATCCACCTGTTGGATCTCATATGCACTCCAGCACCCGCTGGTCACGAAACAAAGAGAGAGACTTAGCAGCCCTAGCAACCATCGTTGTATAAGCCGCTTCATCGCTCATTCCCTTCTTTACGTGGCTCCTGCGTTTCCAGATAGACAGGTCTACGTTTCATCCATCCTTTCGGAAGTTTGAACAAGGAGGCCAGCGCCTGTTTGAAATTAAGCGGACTGAGCGGGGTCAGATAAGGAATACCGAACGATTTCAGATCGGTAAGATAGATCAGGAACAGGATAATGGACAGAATGAACCCGTATATGCCAAGGGATGCCCCCAATACAAAACAGAAAAAACGCAGAATCAGAACAGAACTGGTCATGACCTGATTCACAATCGTTGCGCCGGCCACTACGGTTACGGCAATGACAACAATCATGAGCGGGGAAACCATGCCTGCACGTATGGCCGAATCCCCAATAATCAATCCGCCAACAACAGTCAGCGTCTGACCAATGGCGCTGGGAAGCCTTACACCTGCTTCCCGGAACAGCTCCATCAGAAGCATAATGAGAAACATTTCCACACCAGACTCCATAGGAAGACCCATGCGCCCAACTGAGATCGTAGCTACAAGCGGAAAGGGTAGCTGGTCCATGTGAAAAGAAGTCAGCGCAATATAGAAACCAGGCAAGAATACGGTTATTAATAGCCCGATAAAACGCAGCATGCGGCCCACATTCACCGGAAGAAACGGGAAGCTGGCATCCTCGGGTGATTTGAGAAGCAGAAACAAATTAACGGGTCCGATGATGACACTGGGATTACCATCCACGATAATGACAAAACGTCCGTTCAGCAGACATTCCGCCGCAAAATCAGGTCTGCCCGTGTAATGGGTTACCGGAAACAATGTGACTTTGGAAGGGGACAATAATTCCTCCAGTTCATTAGCGGTCATAATGCGCTCGATGTCGATTTTGCGCAGCTGATTCTTGACATCATCAATCAGTTCGGGATTGGCAATGTCCTTAATATACATCAGGGCGACTTTGGTCACGGAGCGAGAACCGATTAATTCAATGTTACAGGCTAATTCAGCTGTACGCAGGCGTGTACGAACTAAGGCAATATTGACTGACAGACGTTCGATAAAGCCATCTCGTGACCCGCGGATCGATACTTCTGTAGTGGATTCATCCGGCGATCGTGTAGGTATGTTGGATATATCCATGCTCCACATCTTCTGGATAGAAGGAATGCAGATGAGCATATGTCCCTCAAACACCCGCAGGGACATGAGTTCCTTTCCCAGTGGGTTGTTCTGTATGTCTATACTTGTCCATTGCAGAGTAATGGACTTCTCGATATCCGATGCACGAACAAAGTGAGTGCTCTCGTACGTTCGCGTCAATTCGGGAAGAATAATATCATAGATGGATTTGCTGTCGACCATACCGCTGCAATACACAATGACAATCTGCTGCGGAGACTCCCCAATCATATGGCTGCTGATGATCACATCGTCTGAACCTGCAAAAAACGTCGTCAGATTATGCTCATTGATTCGGAATGGTTCAGCCAGATGGGGGTTCTTCTTTGGTGTGGTTGTGAGCGGCATGAGCGGGAGCCTCCTTATCTTTTTTGTGTATGAATGCGGCGAGGGTCAACAGGACTGTTACCGTGGATACATAGGCGAGCATCACGGGAAATTGAATATGGTTTACATAATAGTCAATGTAATCAATTCTCCACCACTGTACAGCTATGGCGCACATGATGAAGGTGACAATTAGAACGGCAACGTACCTTTTCTTAGGTCTGCGAAAATCGAGCAGGTCCACAATAAGATAGATGGAGATCGCCACTCTGGCAAATGAACCACTTAGCCATTGATAGATGGACAAGAAGTCCACGTGCTGGAGCAATTTCCCTATATTCACCAGCTTCCATTGCTCATAGGGGCTATTTCGTTGTTTCGCAGCTTCCTCCGGACCGAACTCAACGATGGCTCCCAGCGTTGGACCAATCGCCATACTGAGCATGAATAACCCGAGCAGCAGAAGATGCCACCAGCGAATTTTACTTTTGATATCGTGTTGGAACAGCATCAATATCCAGATTTCCATCAGTCCGGCAAGCGAATAGATCATGCCCCTCAGGACAGGACCGGCACCGTATTCCATGATGGGAAACAACTGACCATAGTCCTTGTATTTCATGTTGGCTGACATCACGAAATATCCAAGCAGGATCACGAATGGAAGTAGCAGACTTGAAGTCATGGCAATGGAACGAATACCTTTGGCAGCCGCCCAGGCAGCAACCAGAGCACCCACGCCTGCGAGCACATAGGGTGGGGTGAATTGAAGATAGGTAGATACCGTCCAGTTCGTTGTTTCATATAAGGTATGTGAGCCGAGTGCAAGCAGCATGAGTGAGGCAGTAATACGGAATATCCATGAAGGAATTGCGCCAAATTCCCGCGTGATCCAGTCAGTTAAGCGCTGTCCGCGTACCCGTCGGATAATAACGAACATCATACATAGAAATAACAAAAAGAAGGGAGCAGCAGCGACTACCGATAGCCAGCCATCTCTGCCTGCATAATCCAGAATTGCTGGAATGGACAGAACATGGCACACGAGGCCTGCACTTAACAAAATGATGGAAAAGGACAGCCATATCGTGATTTCTCCCTTTTCACGGCTCATGGGAATCCTCCTTTCCGTTCAAGGAAGTTTCCGTTAGGTTGTACAGGAAATGGATTTTCGATTCCTATTTTATTTTTTTGAACAATAGAAGACGAAACAAGATAGACGGAAGAGACAGAAAGCATTAACATACAGATATAGCAAGTTTAGAAGACAAGCTCCAAGCGAAGTATAGAGAAATAGGAGGAAACCTACGATGACAAATACAACGAAGGCACCTGGAGAGACGAAAGTTGGCTTTATCGGTACAGGCGTTATGGGCAAAAGCATGGCAGGGCATATCCAGCAGGCAGGCTATCCGCTGCATGTCTATACGCGCACGGCCGCCAAAGCGGAAGCGTTGGTGAAGGAAGGTGCCGTATGGCATGACACACCAGGCAAACTGGCAGCCGAGTGTGATGTCATCATCACGATGGTGGGGTATCCGAAGGATGTCGAGGAGATTTATCTTGGTGAGGATGGTCTCGTGGCAAACGCCAAACTGGGCTCGTACCTGATTGACATGACCACATCCAGTCCACTGCTGGCTGAACGGATCTATGAAGCCGCGGAGGCTAATGGACTGCATACATTGGATGCACCGGTTTCCGGTGGGGATATCGGAGCACGGGATGCCAAACTGTCCATTATGGTAGGTGGTAGTACGGAGGCCTTTGAAGTGGTTCGTCCGTTGTTCGAGCAAATGGGCACCAATATTGTGCTGCAAGGCAAGGCCGGAGCAGGACAGCATACCAAAATGTGCAACCAGATCGCCATTGCTTCAGGCATGATGGGTGTTTGCGAGGCACTCGCTTATGCCAAGACATCCGGTCTGGACGCGGAGAATGTGCTGAAGAGCATCGCTACCGGTGCAGCCGGAAGCTGGTCACTTAGCAATCTCGGTCCGCGCATGATCGCAGGCGATTATGAGCCTGGATTCTATGTGAAACATTTTATCAAAGACATGGGTATCGCTCTCGAATCTGCCAAAGCCATGGGTATGAAGACGCCAGGGCTGGCCTTGGCTGAATCCTTGTATCAGGAAATATCCAGCAACGGTCTGGATGAGAAGGGTACACAGGTGCTTTACACATATTATTTACAGGCTTAATCCTAACAAACAAGACAACAGCGTGTTCTTTTTCTTCAATAGAAAGGAATGCGCTGTTTTTATAAAAATTCTCCTTCCCGTATGCGTCTAAAGTCACAGTATTGGTTAAATATTGGTATATACTTTAGTTGAACAATGGATTTTTGGTCCTCTTCCCTTTATTTTTGCCCCTCTTTATCCGACATAAGTAATAGAAGTATACATAATGGATGTGCGAAACCCACACTACATAGAACGGAGCTTGCCCATGTTCAAAAAAATCCTGTCTCTGTTCAAGTCACAGCCAGAGCTCGCGAACCAGATCACAGCTTCCGCTTCATCTTTACCGTCAACGGCTCCCATTCCCACGCGTATGGTACGCAGTAGACGCAAAAAAACGAAATCAGATGGAGATTGGACCCGTCAGCCAGAGGAACCAAGCACTGCCCAGCAGCTGCATGCTCTTCCGGGTGAATACAAAGTGCTGAACGACTTGCTTGTTGCCAATACCAAGTCCCGCTCGGGTTACTCATCGATTGATCATGTCGTCATCGGTCCGCGGGGTATCTTCGTGATTGAGACACGAAACCTGACGACGGGTGAGATTCGTGGTGGTCGAAGAGAGGCCAACTGGACAGTCAGCAGCAGCCGAATCAAGATGTACAACCCATTGATGCAGCACCGAGGGCATGTGGAGGCCATTCAGGCACACCTCGGCGATTATAAAAGGGTTCGTCTCGTCTCCATGGTGACCTTCACCAATCGCTGCCGGATCAGTGTTGATCCCGCTGTGAGATATGTCAATTCGGATGAACTGATTATCTATGATCATGAATTGGTGGAGACCATTCTGCGCAAAACGGAAAGGCTTGAGACCGAAGTCCCCGAAACGTTGTATAAAGAACAGGATATTCAGGCGATCTACAACATGCTGTCCGCAGTCAATTCCACGGATCCCCAGATTCGGGCTGATCATATGGAGAAGGCGAAAGGCATTAAATAAGAGGAATCTGAATCTGTGGCAACATCCATGCGCGATGAATTGAAACGAATAATGCAACATAGCCAGTCAGACTTATCAACACGGTTGTCCTTCATGGATGACCGTGTTTTTTTGTTCTCTCCGTAAGTGAGAATAGGACAGGCAGAAATGTAGCATGAGCATGAGCATGCAGGCACATTGTCTTATACACCCAGTATTTAACTTATGATAAAATAAAGACCAGATTTCATAGTGATCTATCTATGTTATCCGAAAGGATATTTATGGAGTGAACTGTTCATGGATTGAAGTAGAGGTGGATGTAATACAGGTACATACAGAAGATAAGGGGAAGATTATACGATATGAGATGGAATCATAGAATCAAAATGTTTACGGCCATTTTCAGCTTGGTTGCCGTTCTGACCGCATGTGGCGGTGGGGCGAAGGAAGCAACAACGAAGGAGCCATTCCAGGATGCTGGTACAGTAGCAACAGCGACCAATAGCTCGGACACATCGACGGCTGACTCGTCGGCTGCAGATACGAATGCAGAAGACTCTGCGGACACCTCCTCAACTTCCGATACAACAGGGGCTTCATCTGAAGAAGGCAAGATTGGAGTGGACTCTACACTGGAGGAATTGAAGCAGAAGTATGCGGACAAGCTTGGCTATATCCGTGTGCCGCTTAATGATCATCCGGTGCGCAGGGTAAGTGAAGAAGGCACTAAAAATATTAATATCGCCAACTATAGTGATGCGGTAGTGAATATGAACACAGGTATTCCGATCCATTCCGATTCACAGCGTTTGATCGATGATGCCTTTCCTTTTTTCACAATCGTTCAGGCACCGGAAGTGTCCTATGTGTCATGGGAAGAAGCAACCAATCTGGAGCGTGCCATGGTGAAGACATTGTTTATCTCTCGTCAGGCGCTGTTACTCACGGAGGATGCCATGAAGAACAAGGATTACACCAGTCAGTCCTTTACGGACTCGATGGAATTTTTCAAGAATGCAGCGGAGTTTGACTCCATGGCACCTGTCGCGCAGCATACGTATGACATCACTTTAACGAAACTTTACGATAAAGCCCGCGAGTCGTGGGCCAAACTGGCTGCAATAGATCCGGAACAGGACGAAGCTGCATTTGCCGAGAAGTATACGGAAGCCAGAACAGAAGCGAATAACGTGATGGGGCTGCTGAACATTTTGCTGTCCACCAATGAAGAAGAACGTTTGGAACAGACGTACGGCAAATAAATGTGATCTGTCGTTGTAAGAGTAAGTTTGCTGTAACTGGAACATTTCAATCGAAAACAAAATCATCGCACCTGGGCAGTCTGCCCAGGTTTTTTTGTTGCAGATGCATGTTCTCTCACCGCCTATTTCAGGTTAATAATCAGAAGGAAAGAAGATATTAGCGATTTGAAGGTTCAAAATGCGATATAATAAGCGTATTGGATACGTGAAATTTTACATAGAGTTATGAAAAGAGACTAATGGAGCTGGCTGCGTGAACATACCTAATCATCACGAAGATTACGCTCTGGGCCGGAGGAATGGTTATGATCAAGCTGTTGTACTACTTGAAGAAGTATCGAGTCGCCGCCATCGCAGCACTGGTCATGATGCTGATTGAATTGACGGTTGAATTGGCTCAACCCTATTTGATCTCGAAGATCATTGATAACGGTATCCAGCAAGGAGATCTGTCAGTGGTTTGGCTATGGGGTGGGGTGCTTGTGGGCAGTGCCGTCGTGGCGTTTGTCGCGGGTATTGCGAGTTCTTTTTTTGCGTCACATGCGAGTCTCGGCTTCGGTTACGATCTGCGGGAGAAGCTGTATGATAAAGTGCAAGCGTTCTCTTATGCGGTGTTTAACCGTTTTGCCACATCATCCCTGATTACCCGATTGACCGGGGACGTTACACAGGTGCAGGATACGGTGTTTATGAGTCTGCGATTCATGACACGTGTGCCGCTGGTGGTGATTGGGAGCATGATTATGGCGGTTGTGGTGAATCCGAAGCTGGGTCTGCTGCTCGTTGTGATGGTGCCTGTGCTGCTCGTGTTTGTCATCTGGATGATCAAAAAGGCAGCGCTGCTGTTCCGCAATGTGCAGCGCAGACTGGATGCCGTCAACGGAGTCATCCAGGAAAATCTGACAGGCATTCGGCTAATCCGTGTCTTCGTCCGGATGGGCCACGAGATTGAACGCTTTGCCGGATATAGCGGCAAGCTGATGAAGGGCACGATCTCCGCGCTGCGCTTGACGGAGACGACGATGCCATTCATGCTGCTCATGATGAATGGTTGTATCATCGCCGTACTATGGTTTGGACGACGTGACATCACTACCGGAAGTGCAACCGTGGGTGAAGTCGTCGCAGTTATTAACTATCTGCTTCGCACCATTGGCGCCATGTCTGCACTGTCCTGGATTCTGGTTACCTTCTCCAGAGCGAGTGCTTCGGCACAGCGGCTTAACGAAGTTTTTGACACGGAGGAAGTTTCGGAATCAGCACAAACATTGAATACAGATCGTTCTGCACAAGCTATGAAAGGGAATCCTGTTATCCAGGGTGCAGTTGATTTTCAGGGTGTAGGATTCAGCTATCCAGGCAGTGAAATTACCGTGCTGGAAGACATTACGTTCTCAGCCAAACGAGGCGAGCGTATCGCCATCATGGGAGCGACAGGCTCTGGTAAATCCTCACTGGTACAGCTCATTCCAAGGCTTTATACCGAAGATCAAGGCGAGGTTCGTATAGATGGTAACGATGCAGAACGGTTGGACATTTCCACATTGCGCGGAGCTATCGGTTATGTGCCGCAGGAAGTGGTCCTCTTTACCGGATCAGTACGCGATAACATTGCCTGGGGCCGGGAGGACGCAACGCTCGAAGAGATTAAGGAAGCAGCGCGGCGTGCCCAGATTCACGAGACCATTGAGAAGCTGCCGAATGGCTACGATACACAGCTAGGTCAGCGGGGAGTTAATCTGTCAGGTGGACAGAAGCAGCGGCTCTCGATTGCTCGTGCATTGATTCGTCGTCCAAGCATCTTGATTCTGGATGACAGTACAAGTGCTCTTGATGTAGCCACGGAAGCAAGGCTGCTGGGTGCACTGGAAGAGTTATCGTGTACTACGTTTATTATCACGCAGAAGATCAGTTCAACCACCTCTGCCGATCTGATTCTGTTGTTGGACGATGGGCGTCTGATTGGACAGGGGAAACATGAGGATCTGATGGATTCATCCGAACTGTATCGCCGAATCTATGAATCACAATACGGGGAGGGTACACCACATGTTCAAAGCATTCATTGAACCTTTCCGTCAGCCCCCACCGCCGATTGATCCCGAGACGCTGAAGGCAGGTGGAGGTCGTAAGCCGAAGGTACGGGCGAAGAACTGGTCCGGTACGTTAGGCCGGATCTGGGCGTATCTGGCCCGTCGCAAGGTCAAGCTGACGATGGTGCTGTTGATGGTATTTGCCAGTTCCGCGCTCGCTTTGCTTGGACCTTATATGGTCGGTGTAGCTGTGGATAAATTCATTGATGGAGAAGCAACGAGTTCCAGCTGGACGACATTTTTATTGGGCCTGTTGGCAGTCTATGTTCTCTTCTCCTTGTCGTCATGGCTTCAAAATATCTGGATGATTGAAATTGCACAGGAGACCGTATTCCGCATGCGGTATGATCTGTTCTCCCATCTGCACAAACTGCCGATTCCATTCTTCGGCAAGCGTCAGCAGGGGGAGATCATGAGCCGGGTTACCAACGACATTGAGAATGTCAGCGGTACGCTGAACAGCTCAGCGATCCAGATTTTCTCCAGTGTGTTAACACTGATTGGAACGTTTGGCGTAATGCTTTGGTTAAGTCCGCTGCTGACCTTGCTTACATTTATCGTGGTACCGCTGATGGCTATTGGCATGCGCTGGATTACGCGCAGAACCGGGCCCTTGTTCAAACAACGTCAGCGTAATCTCGGCGAACTCAATGGGTACATTGAGGAAACATTGTCTGGACAGAAGATTATCAAGGCGTTCTCTCAGGAGGAGCGGGTCATTCGCGGGTTTGAGGAACGAAATACGAAGATTCGGTTGTCCGGTTTCTGGGCGCAGACCATCTCCGGTTTTATTCCAAAGCTGATGAATGGCCTGAACAACCTGAGCTTTGCGATTGTTGCAGGCATTGGCGGGATCTTGGCGATCCAAGGTTCCGTTACCGTCGGCGTAAT
Organism: Paenibacillus sp. O199; assembly: GCF_001636635.1. Taxonomy (NCBI): domain Bacteria; kingdom Bacillati; phylum Bacillota; class Bacilli; order Caryophanales; family Paenibacillaceae; genus Paenibacillus; species Paenibacillus sp. O199. The sequence continues at coordinate 45,125 of NZ_LGRP01000011.1, read as the reverse complement.
TATCATCTTCGTAGAATATGCCCGTCAGTTTACCCGGCCGCTCAACGATCTGGCGAACCAGTGGAATACGTTGCTATCTGCGATTGCCGGGGCAGAGCGTGTGTTCGAGGTGCTGGATGAGGATGAGGAAGCGAAGGATGAAGGCGCAGCAGTATCTCTCGAAAAGGTGGAGGGAGCCGTTCGCTTCGACAAGGTATCCTTTGGATACGATGAAGGACGCAATATTTTGCATGAAATTAACTTTGAAGCGAAGCCGGGCGAGATGATTGCTCTTGTAGGTCCGACCGGGGCAGGGAAAACAACATTGATTCAGCTGTTATCCCGCTTCTATGATCCTACATCCGGTACACTAACGGTGGATGGACGTGACATTACGACCATTCGGCGCGAGAATTTGCGCTCGCATATGGCATTTGTTCTTCAAGATTCATTCCTGTTCCAGGGTACGATCCGGGAAAATATCCGTTTCGGCCGACTGGATGCGACTGACGAAGAGGTGGAAGCTGCTTCAAGGCTGGCGAATGCCCATTCGTTCATCATACGGATGAAGGACGGATACGACAAAGTGCTTCAGGCCGACGGAAGTGGCATCAGTCAGGGACAGAAGCAGCTGCTTGCGATTGCCCGGGCAATTCTGGCCGATCCGTCCATCCTTGTATTGGACGAGGCGACCAGCAGTATCGATACCGTCACGGAGATCAAGATCCAGGAAGGGTTGCAGCGCCTGATGCAAGGCCGCACCAGCTTTGTTATCGCTCACAGACTGAACACGATCCGCCAAGCCGATCGTATTCTTGTACTGAAGGATGGTCAGCTCCTGGAGCAGGGTTCGCATGACGCATTGCTGGAACAAGGTGGCTTCTACAGCGAACTGTATTACAGTCAGCTGCGGAATAAGGCGCAATAGTTATTGGAGAAAATCATAATGACGGTTGTTCGGTAAGTTGGCAATGATGATTCACTCGAAAAAGAGCAGGAATGAGAGCATAGTGCCCCCATTCCTGCTCTTTGCATTTTAACTAGTCGAAGTAATTTGAGATTACTTCGTTACACTGCTTAGTTTGAACGAGCCGTCGGTCAATTTATTTGTATTGGCAAAGTCTACACCAGGTTTATTCGTTTCCGGGTCAATGATCGCAATCGCGATATCATAGGTTCCGGCAGCAAGACCGGAGACCGGAATGGAATCGGTCAGGGTGAAGGTACCCGTTTTCCACGTAGTCAGATTAACGGTTGTTGTTTTCTTAGCGACCACGGTATTGCCGCTGCGCAGTTGAATTTCAACCGGCCAGGCAAACGGGAAGTGCTGTACGCCTTTATTCTCCACCTTAATCATTGTTGTAAACGTGCTTCCGCTAATGGTGGATGGATGCGAAATCTCCTTCACTACAAAGTGGTAACCCATTCGTTTCTTGAGTGCATCGATATTGGCCTGTAAGGCATGATTCAGAGGAAGCGAGGCAGGGGAATTTGGTCCCAGCCAGCTTGGTTTACTTAGCTCCGTTTGACGCAACGTTTCCGTAAATCCGCTACCGGTAGTTAATGCTGCAAGCATGCCGGAAGCTCCCCCGTAAAATTCGCCGCCTGAGATACGTGTCTCCCAGAAGTTCGCATGTGCAGGCTGCTGTTGACCAATGTCATCCCAATAGCCATTCTGGGTGCCTGTGTACCAGCCCCAATCCGCATCGAAGCTGTCTTTATGTCCAAACACATCGTTGAACATGCCCATGACCATGCCTTTATTATTGGTTTTGGCGAGGGCGATACTGCGCCGGATCAGAACCTGCATTTTGTCCTCTTTGCCAGCAAAGGCATCAATATAATGCTGAACGTATTTGTTCGAGATGTCATTGGTAGGGAAAGCGCCTGTGTAATTGGTTTCACCATTTGGTCCGACATAAGGCCATGTATGGAACTCGCCCCAGTGCCCGAGGGAACCGATCTGGACAAAGGCGACCGGACGATCATTGGTGTTGTATCTTGCCGCAATGGCTTCGATGGCTAATTTGTGCCTTTCTTGCAGATAGGTGGAGTTGTAGTTGGGAGAGAAGCCCATGTTGTTCCCAGTACCCATGCCTCCGGTTGTATCGTTATATACGGTTCCAGGTGATTCTCCGCGGGCAATCATGTCATTGTAGAGCCAGTCGGGAATATCTCTGTGAGCCTGTCCTGTCGGGCTGTCCAGAATGAAGCGGAACACCACTTTGACGCCTTTACTTTTCCAGTAGGCAAAATTGTTGGCGGCTTCAATCGCACTAAAATCAAATGTGCCTTTGGTGGACTCAAGCTCCTTCCAAGTCACTCCTGCATATACGAGCCTGTGTGGCTGTGCATAAGTTGTACTCTTGGCCGAAGGCGCCCAGCCTTTGAATGGATTGTTGAGTGGGCTGTCCAGTTCTACGGGATTCACCACGGTATTGTTCCCCGTACCACCACCTGATCCAGCCGAGGTCAGAAGGTAAGCTGGCAGTGTTTGTCCAGACGCGGGCAATCTCGATGTATCCGAGCTGTTGTCGATATACCCGATTCGCACTGTGCTGCCTGCACTGATTTGCAGAGTGGCGAGAGGAATAGCGATCTCAATGACGGTGGAGCTGCGGTAGAATTGGGAGCGGGTCAACGTGCTGTTGAAGTTCCAGACCCAGTCGGTTCCGCTGCCGCCATAGCGATATAAACCCGTATTTTCAAGCAGCCACTCCACACCTGTAACTCCCCAGCCCGCAGCCTGGTAACCGGTTGAAGTATTGTTATCGGTGTTGATCCAGAAGTTGCCCATCGTTGTACTCAGGCCTGAGCCTTGAATAAGCAGATAGAGGTTAGTTCCATCATTGGTTACTTTGAGCGTCTGGGCAGTGCCGCTATTGGTGGTGAGAGCACTAACGCTGCTCCAGTCGCTGACATTGCCATCAATGGTGATGGTTGCAGCAGAGGCTTTGGGTAAGGCTGCTGCAGGCAATAGCAGGGTAATCATGAGGACAAAAGCCAAAAACAATCCAAAGCTCCGCTTGCTTCTATCAAATAATCTTGTCATGGTATACCTCCTGAATAATGGATTTTGAATGATGACTCGTTCTGCCCACCCCGAATTTCGTTATGAGAGGAGAGTTAGGAGAGCTCAACTCCTTTCTGATCCACATGAAGTAGCGGAATAGTAACGTTTTATGTAAGAGTCATGGTAGTAATCGGGGAATAAACAACTAAAAAGGTGTGAATTTGGTTTGCGGCAAATATAAAATGTGTTTTTGGTTCTTGGATTCCGTGTCTAAATTGCATTATAGGGGATGAATACAGGAGATTCAATAGATATTTTTCCAGGATTTATTGTGTTTTCTATTGAGAATAGGCGTGTTTCATTGAATTTTGAACATGAGTATTCATAACTGGAATAAAATATTTGCCGCAAATAAAAATGAATTCAAATTAAAGTATATGATAATACAACAAAAATGTAAACGCTTAATTTATGATGAATAAAGAGTTATACTGTTTAGTAGTATATAAAATACAGCGCAAATATGTTGCCGCAAAATTATTTAAAATTTAGCCAAAATCAATTGACAAGGAATAAAAACTATTTTACTATCGTTACATAGTCACAGTCCTGTTAGATTTATTAACATCGAATTGGCTTCATGGCATTTGCCGCAAATTTACGAGCAACGGAGAGTGTAAGCATGGGGAAGATAAAAATGGCTTTTATCGGTGTAGGAGACATGGGGTCACATCATTGCATTGGTTTTGATTTGCTCGAGGAGAGTGAGGTTCGTTATATCTGTGATATGAATGAAGCCAATGTGGCACGTACGCTGGCTGAACTCAAGAATAGCAACCCCACCATAGTTAGCGATTATCGTGAACTGCTTGCTAAGGAAGATTTGGATGCGGTGGTTATCAGTGTTCCGAACTATTTGCATCGCGAAGTGGCAGTCGCTTTTCTGGAAGCTGGTAAGCATGTATTTCTGGAGAAACCGGTTGCCCATACCATTGAGGACTGTGATGCCATTATAGAAGCGGCGGAAGCCTCGGGACGGGTATTGCAGATCGGATTGGTTTATCGATATTCGAATCTGTATCGCCGAATGGAGAAGGAATTGGAGAACGGACGTCTTGGTGACGTGAAATTGATGTGGTGCAAGGAATTCCGTGACCCGTTCCCGCCTGCGGATTGGTTCTATGACAAGACCAAGTCTGGGGGAGCGATTGTAGAGAAGGATTGTCATCACTTCGATATTTTCAACTGGATGATCCAGGCGAAGCCTGTCCGCGTGTTTGCCTCTGGAGGCCAGCATGTCATGAAGCAAGGAGAGCCCAATCGGATTCAGAATTCATACAGTCACTATCCGACGAAAGAAATTTCGGATACCTCCATCGTCGACCATGCATTTATCACCATTGATTATGATAACGGTAGTAAGGCCAATCTGGGCTTGTGCATGTATTTGAAACCGCGCAATCTGATGGGAGAAGGGCTTGAGATTGGCCTGATCGGAGAGAACGGTGGCCAGATGGTTGCCCGTAATGACAAGACGATTGACATCGTTGGCGGGCAGGACTGGACGAAGGACCATCTGGAGATTGATGTGACCTCGGATTCCATTATGGGTGGACACACGGGTGGACAGACCCAACGCATTGATTTTCTGAAATGTGTAAAGGAAGGCAGAAAGCCTTTTGCTAGTGCGCAGGTTGGTCGTAACGCGTTGCTTATTGCCCTGGCGGCAGAGAAATCCATTTTGGAAGAACGGTACGTCTATTTAGAAGAAATTTCAGGCTGAGGGGTGTCATCATGAACAGGTTGAGGAAATATGACACACTGCTGTTTTTTCTCTTCATTTTGCCTTGGATTATCGGATTTATCACCTTTTTCCTATTTCCTTTTGGGACTTCGGTTTTCTACGCCTTTACGGATGCGAGACTTCCGGGAGCGACCAACTTCAACTTTGTCGGCATTGATAATTTTACGCACATGATGGATGATCCCATCTTCTTGAAAAGCTTGATGAACACGATGTATTTCGTTGTATTCGGTGTTCCGATCGTAACGGCAGGTATGCTGGCTCTGGCGATGCTGCTTAATTTCAATGTCAAAGGTATTGCCTTGTTCCGCACTTTCTTCTATTTACCGACCCTAGTGCCCATTGTGGCAACAGTTATTATCTGGCGGCTGGTGTTCAACTCCGAATTCGGCATCCTGAACGCCGGACTTGGCGCGCTGGGTATAGGCAAAGTGGACTGGATTGGCGGGGAGCATACGATCAAGCCGGTCATCATCATGCTTCAAGTCTGGATCTCGGGCAGTGGGGTTCTGATCTTCCTGGCTGCACTGAAAAATGTACCCAGACATTTGTATGAAGCTGCTGCCATTGACGGTGCAAGCGGGATTCGCCGATTTTTCCAGATTACACTGCCGATGATCAGTCCTTCCATCCTGTTTGTCATCATTATTCAGACGATGTATAACTTTCAGATGTTTACGGAAGCGCTGCTGCTATCTAAGGGTGGTCCGAACTACTCTGCTTATACGTTTGTCTACAATATTTACAAGTCGGCCTTTACCGATCTGAAATTCAGCATGGCGATGACGCAGTCGATTTTCCTGTTCGCCGTGATCTCGCTTGTCACCCTGATCCTGATGAAAGTATCAAACCGCTTTGTGTATTACGAGGGAGAACGATAGGAGGAGAGTTACATGAACAGCCGAAAAATAGCGGTAAAAGCGTCCCAATATACCATGCTGATTGTAGCATTAATGCTGTTCGCAGGGCCTCTTGTATGGATGCTCTCGACCATGCTGAAAACCAAAGCGGAAACCTACAAGGTACCTCCAACCATCCTGCCAGACACATTCAGTCTGGAAGCCTTTGAACGGTTGTTCGCTGTGCAGCCGATGATGTGGCAGTGGATTCAGAACTCATTTATCATTTCCTTTTTTGTTGCGGCGGGAGCGGTGGTGTCCAGTTCACTTGTCGCTTATGGTTTCTCCCGTTTTGCAACCAAGTATCGGAATATTCTGTTCCCGGTTGTACTTGTTACCTTAATGATCCCTCCATCCATTATGATGATTCCCTCGTACGTTCTTTTTTCCAAACTGAACTGGATTGATACCTGGTTGCCTCTCATTGTGCCAGCCTGGCTCGGAGGCGCCTATTATATCTTCCTGTTCCGACAGTTTTTCATGACCATTCCCCAGGAGCTGGACGAGGCTACATATCTGGACGGCGGCAATCGCTGGACGGTATATGCACGAGTCATTATGCCGCTGTCCAAACCGATTATTATGACGACCATTATTTTTGCCTTTGTGAACTCTTGGCTCGATTTTCTGGGGCCGTTCCTGTATATCAAAAACCCAGAAATGTTCACGCTGAGTGTGGGCTTGCAGCTGCTGATTGGTCAGACGAGCCAGGATTTACCGGCGCTCGCTGCGGGTGCATTTATCAGTATTGTACCTATCGGTCTGCTGTATCTGTTTGCACAACGTTATATCGTCGAGGGGGTGGTGCTTACGGGCACCAAAGGGTAGAGTGGCTGCCTGCTTTCCGGTTTTCAGGTGAACAGGACTTATTGATATGACTTAAAGGGGAGCTGTGTATATGAGAGCGAAGAGTAAACGGCTATTCAATGTTTGGGCACTTGTACTTGCTACAATGGTGGTGATCAGTGGATGTGGAAACGGGGGATCGTCCGAAAACGCCGACTCTTCTGGTTCCGGCGGCAGCCAGAGTGAACCTGTAACAATCACATACTCCCAGTGGGGGACGGCAGAAGAGCTTCATCGTACACAGGAACTGTTGGATCAGTTCATGAAGGCCAATACCGATATTAAGGTCAAACTCGAAGGCAAGGATTGGGGCAGCTACTGGGACGGACTGACAGCGAATGCAGCAGGGGGCACACTTCCGGACGTGTTCAAAACGAGTTATGCATACGTGGAGAAATACGCCGAGCTGGGCATTTTCAAGGAATTGGACGGCTTGCTCGCGGAAAATCAGTTTGATCTGAACAATGTGGACAAAAGTCTGCTCGGTCTTCACCAATATCAGGGCAAACAAGTATCCTTGCCTATCGATGCCAACGTCATCGTATGGTATTACAACAAAGCGATCTTTGAGAATGAAGCCACGAACCCTCATAAAGCTCCCGTTCCATCGCTTGAGCCAACTTGGGATGAAATTACCGACATTGCAACCAAGCTGACGCTGGATAAGAACGGGAAAAGCGCAGACGAAGCGGGTTTTGATGCCGGAAACATTGTGCAGTGGGGCTTGTCCATTTCACCGGGATCAACGATGGATTGGTTTCTGGAGCCAGAGCTGTGGTCCAACGGAGCGAAGCTGGTGAATGACGATGGTTCCCTTGCGCTTGAGACACCTGAAGCGATGGAAGTGCTAAACTATTTTATCGATATGACCAAAAACAAAAAGATTAACACCACACCTGCACAGATTGAAGGTTTAGGTGGACAGGTGAATCTTGCGATCACTACATCCAAAGTAGCGATGAATCCGGGTGGCAGCTGGAATACAACCAACTACCAGGAGGCGGGCGTGGATTACGGTATCTCCTATCTGCCGAAATTCAAAACCAACCAAACCGTTGTTCAGCCAGCAGGTCTTGCCATCAGCTCCAATACAAAGTATGAAGAGGCAGCTTACAAGCTGTTGGCTTGGCTAGCAGGTCCGGAAGGACAGACAGAACTGGCGAAGCAGGGATACTCGATTCCCGCGAACAAGGCCGCAGCGGATGCTTATATTGCCACTGTAGGTGAAGATAATAAAATCTTCCTGGATGCGCAGCAGTATGGCATTGTATCTCCCTTTACAACCAAGAAAACCGATCTGGTCTGGACGTATGGTGAGCAATCACTCAAACTTCCACTTGCCGGAGATGGTGATCTGAACGCAGCGCTTAAGGATTTGGCCTCCAAGATGCAATAAGCAGATAAAGAGGTGGCAATGCTTCATACGTTTTCTTAAAAAGAATTAAAATCGCGGCAGTTATGGGGGACAGCAAGCTCCCTGACTGCCGCTATTATTTTATAAAAGACTGTGCCTGTGCACCATTTCATTGACTTCTGTCCAGTAGAAATATAGAATTATATTTGCCGCAAATTTGTGTTTGCAGAGATGAAATTGCCCCAATACGAATGGGGTTTAAATACATAGGTTGAGGAAAGGTGGGGGACTTCACATGGCAAAATTGAAGGATATTGCAGACCGCGTTGGTGTATCGATCTCTACCGTTTCACGTGTGATGAAGAACGATGTCAATCGATCAGTCAGCGATGAAACCCGCAAAAAAATATGGGACACCGCTGAGGAACTGGGCTATCGTTCACAGCGTCCGGCCAAGAAGAAGAAGGTCCAGCCCAAAACGGCATATGCGATCGGCTGTGTGGTGGCTATTCCCCAAAATAAATACAACAGTCCTTATTTTTCAGTCATTATGGAAGGGATTGAGAAGCAGCTTGCTGAAGCAGGCATGCGCCTGGAATTTGTGTATAGCATCGAAAACGATGGGGATATTGTTCAGTTGCAGTCTCTGGTGAAGGAACATCAGATTGATGGCATGATTGTGGTGGAACGGATTGATCCGGAAGCCTATCGCTGGCTTAAGACCAATGTAAGGACTGTTGTGGGTGTGGATATTACGGACCCCGACATTCCGGTCGTCGGTTATGATCGTGAAGAGGCTGCGAGGGAGGCAACGAATCATCTGATTGCCCAAGGTCATCGGATCATTGCTTACATTGGCGGAGCAGAATTCAAGAATGATTTTCTGGAGGAAAAACGATTTCTTGGTTACCGGCGTGCCATGACGGATGCGGGATTACCTATTGATCATGATTGGGTGATCGATGTGAAATGGGATGTTTCTCTGAGTTATGAATTGACCAAGCAGGCATTTACCAACAATGCGAACAGACCTACAGCCATCTTTGCAGCCAGTGATATGATGGCAATTGCGGCCATGCGTGCTGCAACCGAACAAGGGCTCCGCATTCCGGAGGATATCGCCTTTTTTGGGGTAGATAATATTGAAATATCCGAATTCACCTCTCCCCCGTTGTCGACCATTCATGTACCCAAGCTGGAGATGGGTATGTTCGCGGTTAAACAGCTGCTCGATTATCTGGATCATCCATATGAAGTGGCTGTCAAAATGATCGTCCCGTACCGCTGCATATTCCGCCAGTCTTCCAATGGCAAAATAGAGTAGCTTTCAACCAAAGAGTTCCCTTGTCCAGTTTTGGGCGGAGGGAACTTTTTGGTTGAAAATTAATCGTAGATCACATTTTTCCCTTCTTCACTTAATTTTTTTAAAGATGTAAGCATATGATTTATCTCTTCATCGGAGTGTCTCTCCCATAAAGCTAATTCAGCTACTATTTTTAGAGGTGATTTAGATCTGTATGAGCGTGTTGGGTTGCCGGGAAATTTTTTATCAGTCAAGTTAGGATCATTTTCAAAATCTCCTAATGGTTCTACAATGTAGATTCTTTCTTTGGCATTCGTTTTGGCTAATTCAGCACCCCACTTGGCAGCATTTAATGTTCCCGTAAAGTAAATATGGTTAGATTTTTTATCTTGGTAATTGGATAAGTATTGCGGTTCTAATAAATCTCCAATGTTCAGTTCTGCTTTAGTACCATGAAAAAAGGGTCCATTATCTAAGACATTTTTTTGGTCATCCATACTGATGCACCTCTTTTTTTAGATTTGTATTAAGCAGTATAGTGTAGGAATCGCCAAAAAAACAGTCTATAAAAAACATATAAATAACGGTACAATATAAGTAGAGAGAATGATATTGAGCGGAAATTACCTATATAGGCTGAATTAAAGGTTATGGTTTGACATGGGGAAATGAACCAGATGTCTTAACGTTATTTCAAAAAGCATGGAGCAGACTGGAAATTTTGCAGGCTGCTCTTTTTTTATAACATTTTGGACAACTTCCGGTATTCCCTGGGTGAAATGCCTTCATATTTGCGGAACATGCGGCTGAAATAATGAATATCTGGGTAACCGCTTTGCACACCCACAGCCTCAATGGAATAATCCGTTTCCCGCAGCAGTTTGCGTGCCTGGCTTAGGCGTATGGATTGAATATATTCGTTGGGAGGCATGCCCGCAACCTGTTTGAACAATTTGGCCATGTGATCCACACTCAGGTTCAATTGTTTGGCGATACTCGAATTGGTCCACGGGTCGGAAGGGGCGGCCTCTATACGTTTCATGATTTCGAGCAGCTTATCTCCGTGTACCGAATCATGGCGTGACGAACTTCGCCATGATGAACGCAGCAGATGGGTCAATATTTGCAGCATCAAGGCTTTGCACACCAGTTCATATCCCGGTGGGCGCATCGTAAATTCATGTACCAATTGCTCCATAAGCTGCACGGCAGCTGGAGAAGGGGTATACACCGGGTTAATAGATAGCGGCGTCATGCCCTCTGCGCACGCCTCCACTGCGAATTTGTGGTGCAGAACAGTCTCTTCGTTAACAACCATATCTGCCTCGGTCTGAATGGTCAATTCGTTGAAGAAATCAAAATGAATGCCAATGAAACGTGCTTCCGGGCTGGAAACCACCTCATTCTGATGATAGACACCGGCAGATAGCAAGATTAGCTGACCTGCCTTCAAAATATGGTGTTTATCCTTCATATAAGTTGCAGCTTCACCTTGAGAGACGTACAGAAGTTCAAAATCATACAAACGCCGCTTTGCCAGCTTGCCGGGAGGAAGGCTCTGGAACTGAGCATAATGCACGTTTGGAGACCAGTCCTTGTAAGTGACGGTTCGTTGCAGAGGATATACCGCTTGCTGGAGAGACATAAATTCCATCTCCTTTTTCAATGAGATTGGCACAAACAGATTTAATTAAAACTGAACGGAATTGTGCAAATAATCTCTTTATCTCCTAAATAAATGATTACGTAAAATATTTATAATATATGTATTATCACATGTTCTTACGAGAGAGACAACATCACGGATTAAGCTAAAAAAGGAGAGGATTCAGATGCGCTCTCTCCCTGTGGAACGGAGCACGAGTTATTGCTGCGAATCACTCAGGTCAGTTGCACAGAGTGGATTCCCCTCGACTGCGGATTGGGAACGATGTGTTCCAGTGGAGCTGGTGGACACGGTAACAGGCAGGCCACCTCATCAATCCACAGAAGTCCGTTTTGGCTGGAGTCCCGAATATTTGCATATTCGCTTTATATGCCAGGATGATCACGTTGTATCTGATTTCACGGAAAGGGATCAGCCATTGTATGAGCAGGATGTGGTTGAACTGTTCATCGATGAACAGGGCGATGGCAGGAATTATATCGAACTGGAGGTCAGTCCGCACAACGTAATATTTGATGCACTCATTCACAATAACAGCGAAGGTTCCGAATTGAAGGCAGATGTAACCTGGCAGCTGGAGGGGTTGCAAACGGCTGTAGAAGTGGATCGTCAGGGCCATCGGGTGTATTTGATCCATATTCCAGCGAGTAACTTCAAGTCGCCCCTGACTAAAGGCGTATGCTGGAGGGTCAATGTTTACCGCATTGATGAGAATATGCAGGGAGATCGGGAGTATCAGGCATGGCAGCCCACGGGGGCTGTAAACTTTCATTTGCCTGCCCGATTTGGTCATTTTCAATTAGGATAGCGATGCGATGCTGAAGAACAGGTATTCATATTTTGAAGGAGGGTATTCGGATGGAAAAAGGGATTAACATATGGTCGTTTCCAGGAGATGCCTCTATTGCGGATTGTATTCAGACGGCGAAGCAAGCTGGCTTTGAGGGGATTGAACTTTCGCTTAATGGAGAAGGCGAGCTGAGTCTGTCTGCCACAGATCAGGAGGTTCGTGATATTCAGGGACGTCTCGAAGAGGCCGAACTCGGAATCGCGGGACTTGCAACCGGATTGTACTGGGATTACCCGATGACGAGCGCTCGTCCAGAGATCCGTACGAAAGCACTGGATGTGTGTAAAAAACAGCTGGAGCTTGCCGCGGCATTTGGTGTGGATACCATTCTGGTCATTCCAGGTGCGGTGGGTGTGGACTTTATTCCAGACAGCGAAGTAACGGATTATGAAGTTGCTTACGAACGAGCGCAAGAAGCCCTTGCGCATCTGCTGCCGTATGCGAAAAGTGCCGGAGTATCGATTGGTATTGAGAACGTATGGAACAAATTCTTGGTGTCACCGCTAGAGCTGCGTACCTTTATTGATTCTTTTAGCTCAGATTATATAGGTTCGTATTTCGATGTGGGCAATGTGGTGCAGAATGGTTACCCAGAGCAGTGGGTTCGCATTCTTGGTCACCGTATCAAGAAAGTGCACTTCAAGGATTACCGGCGTCAAGCGGGAGGGCTTCATGGATTTGTGGATCTGCTGGCTGGAGATGTGAATTATCCGGCGGTGATGCAGGCATTACAGGCCATTGGTTACGACAACTACGTGACTGCCGAGATGATTCCGCCATACACTCATCATTCGAAGCAGATCATATTCAATACATCCAAAGCGATGGATGCCATTCTTGGACGTTCTTAGGAGTAAGTACAGATAACAACGTTTATACGATATATAATCTATTTTTTGTGGGAGGTAAAAACATGTTGAAAGTGGGATTGATCGGATTTGGGTTTATGGGACGTATGCATTTTGATAACTATGTACGCCTTGCCTCAGAAGGGGAACCCGTGGAATTGGTAGCCATCTGCGATCTGAGAATAGAGGAACTGAAGAACGGTAAAGCAGCCGGCAATATGGCGACAGAGCAAGAGGTATATGATCTCACACCTTATCGTTTGTACGACAACATCGACGCGATGCTGGAGCAAGAAGAACTGGATATCATTGATATTACGCTGCCTACGCCACTGCATGCTGAACTAACTTGTTCCTTGCTGGAGAAAGGCATCCATGTGCTGTGTGAGAAGCCGGTTGCACGCCATTCGGCGGAAGGCTGGAAGATGGCACAGACGGCCAAAGCGACCGGGAAAACACTGATGATTGGTCAATGTTTACGCTTCTGGCCAGCCTATGCGTATCTGAAATCCGTAGTAGAAGACGGGCGTTATGGAGCGGTCAACGCAGGTTATTTCTTCAGGGGTTCAGGTTTGCCTCAAGAGTGGTTTTTGGATGGGGAGAAAAGCGGTGGCTGCATATTAGATATGCACATCCATGATGCGGATATTATTCACTGGGTGTTTGGCAAACCGGATCAAGTATCCACGCTGGCTCGCAACGTCATTCCGGGAAGCGGCTATGATACCGTGTCGACCAATTATGTATACCCTGACGGAAAAGTACTGAATGCCCAAGCTGACTGGACGCTGGGGGGAGACTACGGTTTCTCGATGACCTATCGCGTTAATTTGGAGCAGGGCAATCTGGTCTTTGAGAATGGTGAGCTGAAAGTAAATCCGAACGATGCTCCCGGTTTCGTCGCTGAGCTGTCACCCGACTCGGGATATTACCACCAACTCAAATATTTTATCCAATCTGTTCAAGCAGGTACGCCTGTATCTGTATGTACACCGGAAAGTGCAACAGGTACACTTGAGTTAATTGAAGCGGAGATGCGCTCGGCGGATGAGCGGGGGGCATTGGTTTCATTATAATAGAAAGAGCAGAACCTGTGATGCAGGTTCTGCTCTTTGCATTTCTGAAGTAGTACGGTCTTTGAAAAGAGAGGATTTATGAATTTATTTATATTCTTTTAAACTTTCGTTATTCATTGCGCGTTCAATTTCGGCAAGTCTACTATTAATTCTCTTGATCTTATTATTCATAGTAATCAAAAAGTAAACTAGAGATATAATGCCTATAATAAAAACGAATTGAATTATAGTTGCAGACCATATAAAGCTCATTCGTACACCTCCCGAATTTCTGTTGATTAACTATAATTATACATAATTTGGGAGGCGTACGATGAGAAAATTAATTTTATGATCTTGTGGTAATGATTTTACTCTTTCAATTAGAGTAATTACTCAGTACGACCAACAACCCGCCAGTTATTCGCCTGCTCCACTGTTAGTGGTTGATGTCTGCGAATATAATCCTCCACCAGTGCCGCCATATCCGTGGCGCCTTCATGAAGTACCTTTTTGCCTGGATACATCGCATAATCACCGCCACCTGCTGCGCGATAACTGTTCATCACTACAGAGTACGTCGCGTCCATAGCAACAGGTATGCCCTCACGTTCCAGCTTCACCACACGACTTCCCACAGGTTTGGAGATATCCAGCTCATATTCGACGCCCGCCCACATGTCGTAATTATAATGCTGTGGTTTCGGCTGCATGTAAGCAGGATTAACGACAACTTCGCCTGATGTCTCCACTTCAAAGTAACGCGCCGTTTGTTCTAATGCATCCCGAATGTCCTGACCACGAAGCTCCAGCACCGTCAGTGTATTAGGATAGATAAAGTTAGACAGCACATCCCGAACGTTAATGAGGGAACCGAAACCGCGGGCCTCTTCACTGAGTAATGCGGTATTCGATATTTGTGCTCCCGTTGCTTCCATCTGCACCTGATGTACAAAAGCAATAAAGGGATGCGCCGCAAGCCGCAATGCGGCAGGATCGGTGATGGATAAGTCTCCGGCCACCTCGCCAATCGGCTGGTCCAGCCATGCCTGTGCTTTTGCTTCCAACTCATCCGTCAGTTTCATAACAGCCGCATCGGGCTGTACATCACTATTTTCATCCAAGAGCAACAAGCGAGCCTGTTTTCCGGCAATCTGCCACTTTCCATTCGATAACCGGTCCAACTGGGTGGATACATGACCTACACCGTTCCCACTAAATCCAGGCTGAACCACGGTCACACCATGTATTTCAGCGGTAAGCTGACGGTGTTGATGTCCGGTAAGCAGAACGTCAATCCCTTCAATGTCACGGCAGATCGCGTACGCCTGATTTTCCCCGGTTAACCGCTCAGCAGGTTCGCCTGTCTCCAGATCACTCTCAAAACCACCATGATAACTGACCACGAGCACATCCGGCTGTTCATGTTCACGAATATAGCCAACCCATGCACGAATAGTCTCCATAGCATCAAGGAACTGTAAACCTTCTATGTTTTTCGGATGCTCCCAATTCGGAATATAGTGCGTCGTTGCGCCCAGCAAAGCAATTTTAACGCCTGAAGACAAGGTTTTGATCAGATAGGGAGGACCGAAAGCGGGAATGGCTGCTCCAGTAGGTGCAGTGTGTAGTACCTCTTCGTCAGGCTTTCCTTCATTAACAATATTTGCGGATAGCCAAGGGAAATGGGAATCTTCAATTGCTTTACGCAGCAAGTCCTGGCCGTAGTTGAATTCATGGTTGCCCATTACGGCAGCATCATAGCCCAGTTCATTCAGAACATTAATGAAGGGATGCACTTCGTGATTCGAAACAAAGGAAGCAGCATATGAGGCCAAAGGAGAGCCTTGCAACAGATCACCGTTATCCACGAGCAGCAGTTCGGGTGAACGATCCCGTTCACGCCGGATCAGCGAAGCAAGCAAAGCAAGTCCGGCTGGACGATAGGCATTGGTGTTGTAATGTATGGGACGAATGGCCCCATGAAGGTCACTGGTTACCATGATGTCGAAGTTTGCCGTAGTTGTTATGGATGTCATTTTACAATCTCCTCTAAATATATAAGTTTAAACATATCAAATCACAGGTCATTCTAGCGGCAGAGTACAAGGGAATCACCATTTCTACTTGGATTATCAACCGTAATGAGGCTATTCTAACAGATCAAAGCCGCTCTGACAGCCTGACAGGAAACTTTACAAAACTCCAAATTTCGTTTCACATCGCGCAAATAATTGACGACTATAGTAGACAAGTAATGAAAAATAGAAACTCTTTGGAGGGTGTTCGCTTGAAGAAGTCTGCTTTATTTTTACCATTGTTGATTTTGGTTCTGTTTCTAAGTGCTTGTGGGTCTAACAGTAGTACAACAGGTTCGGCTAACGGGGCTGATACGAGCTCGAATTCATCCAGTACTGACACGGCAGAGACAGACAAAGCCGCTGAAGGTTATGTGCCGACTGAGCTGACTGTACAATTCGTTCCATCACAAAATGCAGATACACTCGAAGCCAAAGCAAAACCGCTCGAGAAGCTGCTGGGTGACAAATTGGGTATCCCGGTGAAGGTCAGCGTATCCACAGACTACAACACAATTATTGAAGCAATGGCTTCCAATAAAGTGGACGTAGGTTTCCTGCCTCCGACGGCTTATGTACTTGCCAAAGAAAAAGGCGCAGCTGAAGTTATTCTTCAGGCACAACGTTTTGGTGTAAATGATGAGACTGGCGCTCCAACTGAGGAACTGGCAGATTCGTATAAATCCATGATTATTGTGAAAAAAGACTCGCCGATCCAATCCGTTGAGGATCTGAAAGGCAAAAAAATCGCTTACCAGAACGTAACTTCTTCTGCAGGTTATGTATGGCCGGCAGCCCTGTTGCTCGACAGAGGCATTAATCCTTTGAAAGATGTACAGGCAATCACGGTTAAAGGCCATGACCAAGGTGTGCTGGCAGTGCTGAACGGCGACGTTGATGCCGCAGCGATTTTCCAGGATGCTCGTAACACTGTAGTGAAAGACTACCCGACTGTATTTGAAGATACGCGTGTACTGGCGTTCACTGAGCCGATTCCTAACGATACCATCACAGTACGTACAGACATGAATGCAGATTGGACAGCGAAGATCAAACAAGCATTCATCGACATCGGTAAAGATCCACAAGGTCACGAAATTATCAAAGAAATCTACACACACGAAGGTTATGTAGAGTCTGATGACAGCAAGTTTGATATCGTTCGTGAGTACGGGGAGAAAGTAAAAACCGAGTAGTTCTCTGTTCAAGAAATATCGTAATGGATTGATCGCATTGTATTGCATTGATTATCTTTTCATTGGATAACTTCATCGGTTCAGCGGGCAGGCCAGTTCAGCGTGATACACGCTGCGCTGGCTTGTCCCATTACAGCGTGACCCTGCGAAATACCATATTAATGAAAGAAGGATTACAGCCATGATTGAGCTTCACAACGTAACGAAAACATATGCTAACGGCACCAAGGGCCTGAATAATATTAATCTGAAATTTAAACAAGGGGAATTCATTGCCGTAGTTGGTTTGTCTGGTGCGGGAAAATCGACGCTTCTGCGTTCCATTAACCGACTTCATGATATCAGTGACGGTGAGATTTTGATCAATGGCAAGTCGATCACGAAAGCTCATGGCAAGTCACTTCGCATGATTCGCCGGGATATCGGTATGATCTTCCAGAGCTTCAATCTTGTGAAACGTTCCAGTGTGCTTCGTAACGTGCTTGCTGGACGCGTGGGATATCATTCCACGATGCGTACCATTCTGGGCCGTTTTCCCAAAGAAGATACAGAACTCGCATTTGGAGCACTGGAACGGGTAAATATCGCAGAAAAAGCCTATTCCCGTGCTGATCAGCTGTCCGGTGGGCAACAGCAACGTGTGGCCATAGCGCGAGTACTTGCACAGGAAGCCAAAATCATTCTGGCAGACGAGCCTGTCGCTTCACTCGATCCACTAACAACGAAGCAGGTAATGGATGATCTGAAACGCATCAACCAGGATCTTGGCATTACAACGATCGTGAACCTTCACTTTATCGACCTAGCCAGAGAGTATGCGACCCGTATTGTTGGATTGCGTGCTGGCGAAGTGGTGTTTGATGGTCCGGTATCCGAAGCAACGGATGAGCGTTTTGCAGAAATTTATGGCAGACCTATTCTGGCAGACGAGCTGCTGGATAAACAGGCTGTACAGGAACAGCGGGGAGAAGTTCTGGTATGAAGCAACCCGTAAACGTATCGATAGATGGATCATTGCAGAACGAATCAGGAAAGGGAAAGCGTCCTGGAACAGGTTCAGGCTCGGCTGTCCACCGTCCCAAACCACCAGGGCGTACCAAACATCTGCTCACGCTAGTGATCATTCTGTTGCTTTTGTGGGCAAGTGCCAGACAGACCGATGCCAGCTTCAGTGAGCTGTTTGAAGGTTTACCCAACATGCTGGATCTGCTGCGTGAGATGTTCCCGCCGCGGTGGACTTACTTTGACAACATCATTCAGGGCATGCTGGAGACGATCCGTATGGCTCTGATCGGTACAACGATTGGTGCGATCATCGCAATTCCGGTCTCGATTATCTGTGCAGGCAACTTAATGCCTAGCCGTTGGATCTATTATCCAGCCCGCTTTGTGCTGAACCTGATCCGTACCGTGCCTGACCTGCTACTTGCGGCACTGTTCGTTGCTGTGTTTGGACTGGGACCGATTCCTGGTATATTGGCACTCGCCGTCTTCTCGGTGGGACTGATTTCCAAGCTGACCTACGAAACGCTGGAAACGATTGATCAGGGACCGCTCGAAGCGATGACGGCTGTCGGCATGAACCGGATTCAACTGATTGTTTATGGCGTGGTGCCACAACTGGCCGCCCAGTTTACTTCCTATGTACTGTATGCCTTTGAGATTAATGTACGTGCCGCTGCGATTCTCGGATTGGTTGGAGCTGGGGGCATCGGACTGTATTATGAAGCAACACTTGGATTCCTGGAATATGACAAAACGAGTGTAATCATTCTGTTTACCCTTGTCATTGTTCTGATCATTGATTATGTAAGTACTAAGCTGCGGGAGAAATTGTTATGATGAAAAATGAAACAAGCGTAATCCGGCGCAAACCACGGAAGAACCCGCTTCGCTGGGTCATTGTAATCTTGCTTATACTTGTGTACGCTTGGGCACTTGCCGGTGTACCGTTTACCGGTTTGAAGGAAACGGCTGGTCAGATCATGAAGGCAATTGTCGCCGGGATTTTCTCCCCGGATTGGGACTTTGTTTATCTGCCTGAGGGTGAAGATTTGCTGCGAGGATTGCTGGATACACTGGCGATCTCGGTGCTGGGTACCGTCATTTCCGCTGTACTGTGTATCCCGTTTGCGTTCTGGTCTGCCCGAAATATGAGCAGCTTCCGTCCTGTATCGGGTACGGGCAAAATGGTGCTCAGCTTTATCCGTACGTTCCCGGAGATTATTATGGCTTTGCTGTTCATCAAGGCGGTGGGTCCGGGTTCCTTCGCGGGTGTACTCGCCCTTGGGCTGCATTCCATCGGGATGCTTGGTAAACTGTTCGCTGATGAAGTGGAAAATATTGATTATGGTCCTTCTGAAGCGTTGCTCGCTTCTGGGGCGACTCGCATGCAGCAGCTGTGGTTTGCTGTACTGCCACAGGTTTTGCCTGGATTCCTTAACTACACGTTGTATAGGTTCGAGATTAATGTGCGTTCCGCAACCATTCTGGGGGTTATCGGGGCAGGAGGGATCGGTACACCGCTGATCTTTGCACTCAGTACTCGGAACTGGCCGCGAGTAGGGATTATCTTGCTGGGTATTATCGTAATGATCACGATCATTGATCTGATCTCTGGCTACATTCGCAAGAAGCTGGTATAGAGAAGTAAAGGTAAAGTTTGCTAAAGACGAATAAAATAAAGAACATGATGGATAAGTTTCGATCCATTATTGATCTATCGGAAGAGCAGCCCATGCAATAGCAGGTGCTGCTTTTTGTATTTTATAGGAAGTTAATATCAGCAAAATGTTGAGCCCTATATGAAATTACTGTTTTAGAAGTAGACTCATACTATGATACTGTATAGTTATAAATTTAGTAATTGAGGTAAATTGTGAGAAAAAACAATAATGTATTATGGGTGTCTATTTCTATACTTATTTTAATAGTCGCCATGTCTCTCACTGGTTGTTCCAAAATGCAAACAAGAATTAATCTCATGGGAGAGAGTGAACATTGGAGAGGCGAGCTAGATACGACAGTAACAAATGAAAGAGCGGAAAATGGAGAATATACTATATTTTATAAAAAAGATAATTTGGAAGATATTAAAGAATATAAAATTAACATTAATGAAGGAAGAATAATTAGAAAGGAGAGCGATTTAACTTCGAAATCTATAGAGTTCCCTATAACGAGTACAAAAGGTTCAATGGTTAGTAGGAATGAAGACCAAACTATTGTCATTGAGTGGACAGATATGAATGGTAACAATTTTGAAGAGAAACTGATCTTATCAGAAAAATAACCGAAAAAAAACCGAAGCGAGTGCCTGGAGTCCCGGCAAACTTGCTTCGGTTTTTCAATGCTTGGTTAAACGTTAGGCATTCCTTATTGAGACTTAGCTTGCTGCTGGCAAAGATACAGCGGATTTCGTTACTTGTACCGTAATCGTTTCAGTGCTTGTCACACCCGCTGCATTGATCAGCTCAGCACGATACGTGTACGTTCCATTCGCGTGACCGGATACATCTGTCACAGCGCTTTGTGCATTAGGTGTTACTGCGTTCAGTGCTTTGGTATCGATCAGTTGACCATTCTCATAGAGACGGTATTCTGATGCGTTTGTTCCCCACCACAGATTCATCGTCACTTTGTAGTTGCCGTCCCCATCCCAATTGTCTTGGGAGAGAACTGCTTTGCCAGGGGCAGCATTCGCAACTTGCACCGTGAGTACTTCACTGCGAGTTGTACCCTTGGAGTTCGACAGCTCAGCTACGTAGGTATAAGTACCGTTAGCTTTACCATTGATCGTTGTTTGGGCCGATTGCGCCGCTGGTGTAGCGTCTGTCAGCTTTTGTGTGTCAATCAGCACGCCATCTTCATACAGCTTATAGCTCGTGCCATTGTCACCCCACCAGAGGTTCATAGTAACGGTATAAGACCCTTCAGAGAGACCGTTGCTGTAACCATTGTTGGATGTAAGCGCCGGCTTACCTGGTGCGCCAACAGCTGGAGTCGAAGGTCCTTCTTCGCCGCCTTCTTCAACGGCTACGAAATCGTTCAAGCTTCTAGGCTTCAGTTGAAATACATCTTTGAAAATAGCGGCAACACCTGTCACGCTGATTTTATCGCCTGCTGCATAAGGGAAGGTCGTTTGCGTTACACCTGTGCGTGTATCCACACGTACATGCGTGCTTGTTCCGTCCGCTGCAACTGCATCGAATTCAAACGAACCTACCGGTGTTGCACTGATGATGTTCTGAACAGTTACTTCTTTCAATTGAACGAGTTGACCCTGGTTTGCAGCCGTAACTGCTGGCACTTCAATGGCAGCAGGGATGGAGGCTGTACCCGTTTTCTCGATCGCTACGATATCCGTAAGCTCAAATTCACTGTTGTATAGCGCCGTTGCTGCGGTTACTTTAACCACATCTCCAGCGTGGAAGCCGGCAGTACTTTGGAAAACATAAAGGCCACCTGTGGTGTCTTGAAGATAGAAGGATTGTCCACCAAAAGCACCTGGCTCTGTAGTAACTACACCCTCAACTGTAACCGTTGAACCAGCTGCTTTGGTGCGTGCATCAGCAATGCTGATCGTTGCCGGGATTGGTCCTTCTTCTTCCGGAAGCTGCTCAGCCGGAACATTGCCGACGGTAACTGCAGTCGTGATCAGGTTGCTGCCGTTCAGACGCAGACGCAAGCTGGCAGCGCCCGTTGTACCTGATTTAATGCGGACATTCAGGTCTTTGATTGCGCGACCTTTGCTGTCGGAAGTTACGCTAAAGTTGGAGCTATAACCGTACGAAGTCGGCCATGTACCACCTTCATTCTGAATCATGGCGACCTGTGTTCCGCCAGTCAGGTAAATTCCTGCACTGTAACCGGAAACGGTTGTGTTAGCAGGCATGTTCTCTACAACCACACGGATCTGGAAATCCTCCGCATTAGGCAGGGTTTCCTGCTTCACGATGCTGTAGGAAGCGTTCGCGCTTGAAGCTGGTCCACCATAAGAACCTGCTTTGAACGTGGAACGATCATACCACTTGTATCCTGCAGCTGGTGCAGCCCAAGGTTCAGCCTGTGGTTCTGTGGAAGCAGCAGGTTGTTCGAACGGAAGCAATGCTGTTGCATTATCCAGTTGAAGTCCGTTCACTTGAGTCAAGCTAGTGTAATTTTCTTGATTAGCAAGCCAGTTAACGGTATTGACCAGCAATTTGCCGTCATCAACTTCTTTGAAGCCGTCATACGTTGTTTTGCGAGCGCCAGTCTCTTCGCGAAGATACTTCGGTGAAGCATCTTCAACCGGAGAGGAATCGCCGATAAATGCTGCTTTACCTGCACCCAGCTTGGAAACGGCTACGTAAGGACCTTCCTCAACTCCACCGCCATTGTATACGCCCTGGTCAACAGCGTTCGGCCAAGCGTCATTCGTTTTCGGCAGGTATACAATACCTTTAGCCTTTGTTGGATCGGTGATCGCAAGAGTGGACCCTGCGTGCATGGCTACCGCAGATACACCTTCTGTAATGCCAAATGCCTGTCCAGCAGGCACAATGTTAGTAGCATTAATATCGCCTAATGCGTTGTAACGGAAGCGTACGCCGAAATTATCGGACAGCCAGTCGCTGCTAGTTACATTTTGCATAGCCTCAGAGTTACGCTCCTCTGTGCTCATGCCTTTGGCTGGATCTTCGAATGCGCCACGACGATAGCCGTTAATCGCTTCAGAACCGTCCCAGCGGTTTTTGTTACGGTCAGCATTGTAGTGATCTCCAATGAAGAAGATGCTGCCGCCTTTTTCTACATACTCTTTCAAGGCTGCCTGTTCTGTCGTTTTGAAGGGAACATTGGGTTCAGCAATGACAAACACGTTATATTCTTTCAGATCGTCATAGGTAAAAGGAGTCGTCTTGCGCAGTTCCTTTACATAATATCCATCATTCGCGAGTGCATTGCCGAAGTCTGAGAAGCCTCCGTCAATGACCCAGTCAGCTGCTCCAGCTGTCTGTGCATGAGTATTGTCGAACAATACTTTCTTGCCTGCATTTCCGTTAACAACCTTTGCCTGAATGAACGGTGCAGGGTCTGTTGCCCATTCGGCCTGAACCGATGCATCTCCATTCCACAATCCAATCTGAAGCGGCAATGCCATGGACAATGCCAGGAGTGATTTTACCCATACTCCTCGCATACGTGTCAATTTACCCAACCAAATCCCTCCCAAATATTAGTTGAAACATGAGTTCGTCCATATTCTAACACACCAAAATCTCACATAGTCATAACAATTTGTAAAAACGAACTCGACTTTTGTAAAAATGAGTCCTTTGTCATGCTCCATCTAACAAATTTTGATACTTTCTAACATCAGATGTTGATTTCACGTCATTTCTGCTCATGAAAAAAAGCCATCTCTTATGAGATGACTTTGGCCCGAATCCGATTGACAGCATGGAATACCGAGGATTTGATCATGCCTTCACTACGGTTAACGAGCTGGGCGGTTTCTTTGATGCTGTACCCGTGAATCACGCGTAATTCAAGAATTTTGCGATGCTCTGTATTGTTAATGATCGAAACAAGGTCGTTAACACCTTCAGAGATCTCCAATTCGGATGTATCACAGTGATACGTCTGCATCTCCAACTTACTGTCCCGCTTCAGTGTACGGGTCCGCTTGCGGAATGTATCCATGGCGAGGTTACGGGCAATTCTTTTGAGGTAGTAGAGAAGTCGTTCTTCCGGAATGTCTGCCGATACATTCATCATTCGAATGAAACACTCCTGCGTGAGATCCTCTGCATCCTGTTGATTTTTGACGATCTGAGATAGATACCGTGTCACTTCTGATTTATAGTTTACATAAGCATCATGAATGGTTGTTTTGTTCACGTGATGTTTTCCCCTTTGGATACCGATCTGGCTTTGTCCGGTCTGGTTTGTTCTCTGTGTTCCAAGTATATCGGGATGATGTTTCCAAAGACGCCAGACTTGTATCCGAGTTGTAACATTTCCGGTGAACCTCTGTTCAATCCAAGAGCAGAGATACAGAATATAAGGCAGATGAAATTCATAGAGCAGGGAGATTAAGATTCATCATGAGACCGAAACAGATTTTGATTATTGAAGACGAAGAGTCCATTCGCGACATCCTATCCTATTCGTTGCGTAAGGAAGGATTTGAGATGACTGAAGCAGCAACAGGCAGAGAGGGCTTGGATCTGCTCAGGGAGTCCAGACCAGACTTGATCCTGCTCGACCTGATGCTGCCGGACATGAGCGGGTTCGATGTATGCAGACAACTTTCCGTGAATTCGAAGATTCCCGTAATTATGATTACGGCGAAGTCCGATATGCTGGACAAGGTGCTCGGCATGGAGCTGGGGGCGGACGATTATATTACCAAGCCATTCGACATTCGTGAGGTAGTTGTGCGCATTCGGGCCATTTTCCGCCGGATTGATCTAATCAGCGAGACGCTGGAGAATCAGTCCTATGAAGTGGTACGGCTTGGTAGACACATTGAGATCCGCAAGGATGAGCGTGAAGTCTGGAAAGATGGGGAACGCGCCGGACTGACCAATAAGGAGTATGATCTGCTCTTATATTTGGTCAACCATCACCGCAAAGTACATACAAGGTCCGAGTTGCTGGATAAAGTGTGGGGATTTGATTTTCCCGGAGATACCCGGACGGTAGACATTCATATTCAGCGTATCCGCAAGAAGCTGGATAGCGGGGAGCAGGGGATTTCACTTATTGAGACGGTCTTTGGCGTGGGTTACAAACTGAATATTCAGGTGCATACATGAAGTGGACGATCCAGTTCAAAATGGTCGTTCTTTTCTCGGTCATCGTATTTATTGGTTTTTCGGCCTTGCTCATTATTTCGAATAAAGTGGGTGAGGAGAACATGTACAGGGAAGTGCAGGAGGACATGGTGCAATCCAAAAAAAATCTGGATATCGCGCTCAATCAATACTTCCTGATTCATAATAAACGGATTAGTGAGGACTCCCTGGGAACAGGGAATCGGGACCTCGCAGAACAGATCGGCTCCGCAGTAGGCGGCAAGGTCATAGTCTATCGGTCTGATGGCACTCCGTTTAGCAACGTGGGTGCGGAGGCGAAGCTGGCTGCTGCTCAAACCTCTGATCTACAGGCTGCCATGAAATCAAAGATCGCCTATACAACCGTGGTGGCCAAAGGCAGAGTAACAGGGAATCTGTCCTTTCCTGTGCTGTCGGAGGGGAGCATCCTTGGCATTATCCAGCTGGAAAGGGATTATACGGATCTGTTCAAACGGCATCTGCGATTTCAGAACACCATCAAGGGCTTTGCAGCCGTCATTTTTGTGTTTGTTTTCATTGGATCTGTCTTTATTTCACGCCAGATTACGAAGCCGATTCGTGTGCTGACAAAACGTTCAGCCGAAGTTGCACAAGGCAGCCTGAATGCAGACATCCACATCTCAACGAAGGATGAGATTGGAGAGCTGGCTTCCAGCTTTACCGTCATGATTGCTCGGGTAAAGGAGCAGATTGACGTGATTGAGAGAGAACGGGATGAGGTCAAGCATTTACAAGCACGCAACAAGGTTTTTTTTGACAATGTGACGCATGAATTAAAGACACCACTGACCACGATACTGGGGTATGCCCAGATTCTACGGGATAATGGATTTACGGATCAAGTGTTCTTCGACAAAGGGTTGAAATATATTATCAACGAGAGCCAACGCCTCAACGTCATGGTTGCGGATATCCTTGAAGTGACCGTATCGTCCACACCGATTCAGACCTTCCGTTTTGAGCGGGTGAATGTATCGAATATTATTCGGGAAGCCTGCGAAGACATGTCCATCAAGGCGGGCAAGTACAATATTGGCATTCGCTATGAGCTGGAAGAATTGCTGTATGTCCAGGGGGACTGGAATAAGCTCAAGGAAGTTTTTTTGAATGTGCTGGATAACTCGGTCAAATACGGGAATGTGAATTCCATCATTCAGGTCCAATCGTTTCGGCTGGGGAATTCGGTAGCCATACTGATTCGTGATGAAGGAGAAGGCATTCCGGAGGAAGCGTTGAAGCATGTATTTGAACCCTTTTACAGGGATAACGGGATGAACAGGACAGAGAAGGGAAGCGCTGGGCTGGGCTTGTCAATTGTGAAAAACACGGTGGAGCAGCATGGGGGAACGGTGGAGATGAAGAGTATATTAAACAAGGGAACACAGGTGAATATCAGTCTGCCTGGAGAATCGGACGTATGAAGAAACGAGGATTTTGGAGCAGATATCGCGATATGCTTATGTTATCCGGTTTGCTGATTGTATTTGTCGGAGGTATCTTTGGCATTGGTAGCCTGTTCAGCATTGGACATGGGAAGCCCAGAACCGTCATTCTGCCGGATAAACAGTTCAACAGCCGCCTCGCACCACCGCCAAGCAACACCATTCAGATTGAGTCGGCTACCAAGCTGCCCAATGACTTTGCCATTTATGATTTTGAGGTAGCAGATCCCAACACGGTCATATTGAATCGGCCGGATCGTTCCTATACCGGGATCAAGCTGTCGCAGCTGCATATGGATGATAATCTCTTGAAGGACATCGCCACGAATACAGAGTATGGGATTACTTTGAGTCCGGATCAGAGCAAGCTGATTTATTCACAGTACCGATCGACTCAGGCGCAGAAGACAACCTATGAATATGATTTGAAAACAGGAGAACATCTCAAGCTGAAGAATGACAACTCCTATTCACGCGTCTTTGTAGGTAATGAATCCTACATCGGATATGATGACCTGGTGTTCAACATGGTGGAGCTAAAGACAGGAAAGAAACATGAATTGTACAGTTATGATGAGTTAGTTGCCAAGGTTGCACAGACGAGCAATATTTCCAGTCCGGATGATACCCTGATTATGCTGGATTCATATGAGATTAGCCGGGATTTATCACGGGTGTATGTGCTGGTTAAACTGAAAGAAAATTACGCGGTCTATAGCTTCTCTCTGAACGACAAAAATGATATCACTGCATACACCCCTGCCCAGGATATACAGCAGTTTAAGGTTTTGAAGAATGGGGACATGCTGATTCAGGGCATGATCAACAACGAACAGGGATTGTACAGATATCGAGCGGATACCAAGAAGTTTGAGCTGCTGGTCAAAGGGCCCATCTGGAGCTTCGATCTGGATGAGGAGGAGTCCCGCATTGCCTATTTTTTGACACTCGAAGGACAGAAGAATGAGGTGCACATTGCCTATCTGAATGACCGGAAGCTGGGGTCCGATACGGTTATCTACCGGAATATTGATTACTTTATCAAGTTGAAATGGAATGACAGCAATCTCTTTGTTGTCGGGAGCTCTATGGAAAAAAGCGAGTTATATCGGTTTAGCTTCCGAGCTTGGTAAAGATGTGAATATGGAATGCTCAGAAATTAGGCCCTATGGAATGAAGTCGCTATGTTAAGGACTGAACCCATAGGGTCTTTTTGTGATTTGAACATGTTGCATAAATCCAAAGAAGGCCTTTCAATCCAATGCAGCTAAAGGCTGATTTTACAAATTGGATACAAGTCCAGATTGGACCGATACATCTGATGGCTATAATTACCTCTATTACATCGATGAGAGGAAGCCGGATTCATGCTGCGAGTTGAACAGGTATCACACACGTTCCGCAATGCACAAGGGATTGTTCCCGTATTGCAGGACATTAACATATCCGTGGGTAAGGGTGAGATGGTTGCACTGCTGGGAAGCTCCGGTTCAGGCAAATCGACGTTATTGCATCTGATGGCAGGTCTGATGAAGCCGGACACAGGCAAGATCCTTATTGCAGATCAGGATATTGTGCGTATGAGTGAGAACCGACTGGCGGAATTCCGCCGGACACATATTGGCTTTATTTTTCAGGCGTATGAGCTGCTTGCGAACCTGACAATTCGGGAAAATGTGGAGCTGCCGCTCGTGTTTCAGGGCATTCGCCCATCACGGCGTAAGCAAAAGGCGATGCACCTGCTAGAACAGGTTGGCCTTGTCGGCAAGTCCGAATTATTCCCTTCCCAGCTATCAGGAGGGCAGCAGCAGCGCGTCAGCATTGCGCGTTCACTGATTACGGAGCCGTCCGTCATATTCGCGGACGAGCCTACCGGGAACCTGGATACCCGAACGGAGGAAGAGATTATTTCCATTTTGCAACAGCTGAATCGGGAGATGCATACAACATTCGTTATTGTCACGCATGAGGCTGAAGTGGCGGAGCAGATGCAGGTTGTCATTACATTGCAGGACGGATGCTTGGTGGAGAGCGGCCAGTCCAAGGCAGTAGAGCAAGGAGAGCGGTTGTGAGAGTTCTGGATGTGTTGCGAATGTCATGGGGACAGATTGTGCGCAGAAAGGTGGTTACTCTTCTGTGCATGATTGGCCTGTCCATCGGCTGTGCGGCCATGATTATCGCGTTAAGCGTGGGGCAGTCGGTACAGGTCTATGGTGAGAAAACGTTAAACGAGAATTACAAAATGGATGAGATTACAGTATCCCCCAATGAGGGAATCGGTTCGGGCGGAAGCAATGGGCAGACGTCCACCTTCGAACGAGGAGCGCTGACGGCTCGGAAAATCGATATTATTTCCAGCCTTCCGCATGTCGTCGCCGTTGCTCCGATGCTGAAGCTGGATATGCTGGAGATGGCTACATTGGATGGCAAAAGCTCCAATGTGGAAGTTATCGGTACAGAGCTTGGATCATTGAGCCGTTTCGGCTACCGTTTTGACAAAGGCGGGGCATCGGGGATCAGCGGAGCCGCTATTGTGAATTACGGTGCAACCTTCGGACTTGTGGACGCCGAGGTGATCCGCGAACTGAACAACAAGCTCATGGAGGATTCGTTTAATGACGAGTTTCTACAGCAATACATGGCGTTGATGTCTACCCAAACCGAGCTGTTTCAGGCACAGTTTAACCTGAAATATCAGGACATGAATGATTTGTCCAAAGCCAAAACAAGCTCCCCTTTGCGAGTGACGGGTGTACTGAAGGTGCCTGGCGGCATGAGTGAGAACAATGCCATGTATGACAAAAAGGTCTATGTTTCCCTCGAAACCGCCCGGATGCTCGCTGAACAGTTCCAGAGCAGTCAGGCACAGGCCGCGGCAGCAGGACGGTTGAACTCGGCGCTCGTGAAGGTAGAGGACAAGAAGTATGTGGCACAGGTGCAGGAGCAGATTCAGAAGCTGACGCTGATGACAGACAGCAATCTGTATCAGGAGCAGGCGATGAAGGAACAGCTTGGCATGTACCAGAAGGCCGCTATGGGCATTGGGATATTCGTCATGCTGCTGGCTTCGCTGTCTATTATTGTAGCGATGATCATGTCCACGCATCAGCGCCGCAAACAGATTGGCGTCATGAAGGTGCTGGGAGCCAATCTGTGGCAGATCAGGCAGATGTTCATTACTGAAGCTGCTGTACTTGGAGTGTTGGGCGGCATTGTTGGTGTCTTCATCGCTTACGGAGCCATTCAGGGAGTAAATGGACTACTCCAAGGACAAATCTCGATGGAGGCAAGCACACCTCTCCAAGTGGTTATTGAGACGTCGGCCCTGCCTGCTGGTATAGCGTTTGCGGTGTTGACCGGAGTACTCTCGGGAATCTATCCGGCGATTAGCGCCTCGCGTACAAATGCGTTGCAGGTAATTAAATCGGCATAAATATAAAGCAGAGATACAGGAAAGCACAGTTTAGGGATTTAAGGATTTAACAGACAGAATCAACAGACAGATTCAATGAAGGGACATACGGCAATGAAGAATTCGGCAATAGGCAAATGGATAAAGAGAATCATCATGATCGGACTGCTCGCAGGCGCTGGATATTTTCTGTACCAGCAATATAAACCGGTACCCGAAGCGCCCATCGAGGCTCCGCAGCCCATTACATTTGGAGTCACACAGGAGACGATCACGCAGGAAATTCAGGTCAAAGGCAAGTCGGCTTATGCCAAACAGACGGATGTGTACGCTCCTTTTGCCTCGAAGATAAAGCAGTGGAATGTGGAGAATGGGGAGCCCATTCACAAGGGAGCCGTCATGTTCTCGCTTGATTCGAAAGCATTGCAGACGGAAGTGCAGCAGTTGGAGACCGATATTGAGAAATCGAGGCTGGAAGCTCAATTGAATGAGATTGGTCTTACTCAGGGAGAGGGTCCCGAGCAATTGGGGGTTACTGAAGAAGAACGGAAGAAAGCCTTCGCCGAGCGGGAAACAAAACGACTGACCAACGAAATGAACAAGGAATCCATCGCTGTGAAGGAGCAGGAGGTTCAGGCCAAGAAAGCGGTCATGGGTTTATCCACCGTGTACGCGCCGGTATCCGGTGTGTTTCTGATGAACGATACGGAGACCAAGACACGTATGGTGAGCGAAGGTCAGTATGTGGGTACCATTGTGGACACAGGCAAATTACAATTTGTGGCGGCCATTAGCGAGCAGGAGCTATTCAAAATCCAAACAGGCATGCCTGTAAGTGTACATATGACGGGAAACAAGGAGGTTCCGTTAACCGGAAAGGTCATCAAAATCTCCAAGTTTGCCAAAAAGGGAACGGAAACAGATCTGAAACAGCCTTCCCAATTCGATATTGTCATTGATTTGAAGCCAAACGCCAAGCTGATCGGTGGATTAAGTCTGGAGGGCAAGATTGAAACGCTGCGCAAGGAGAAAGCGACGGTCGTTCCCACGCTGGCGGTCATGCGAGATCAGGATACGGCATATGTGATGCTGGATCAGGGCAACGGGCAATATGTACAGCAGACGATTCAAACAGGCATCGAGACAGATGACAAGACTGAAGTATTGAACGGCTTGAAACCAGGAGATATTGTTGTGCTTCCATAAAAAAAGAGCATGAGAATATGCTATGTCAATTAGCTCATCACGGGAGAAAAGCCCGTGATGAGCCTTTTTTATGGCTTGGGGAGGCACATCTCAGAATTCCTGCCTGATTTATGGAATTAAATATAATAAAATTTAATAAATTCAATTTACAGTAATATTTACATGGAGTATAATCGATTCATAAGGAGGTGGACACGCGATGTGAGGTTTGTATCGAGGGTAAGCCTTTTTTTAAAACCTCTAAAAGTAAGCGCTTACTTTAATTAAGTCAGAGCAATGCCTTGAAAGCCGTTCACCAAAAATCACCCGCACACACCTACAGATGTTATCCCCCTTGCTTTGTCCCTTAACCTCAGTGTAAGACACCATTTCTGTTTCTTGTTTCACACCTTATTGTTGTTGACCTGGCTTGTCCCAATTGAACTACATTCATGGAGGTGAAGTCCCTACAGCTCATCCATACGTTCTCTACCGTGCATAGCATCTTGCCGACACAGAGGATCAGACATGAGTATATACCCAATCCAAGTACAGGAAAGGTGGAACCCTAATGACTAAATCGAAAACCTTATCGAAAGGCGGAAAGGTGCTTCGCAGAAGTGTAAAACAAATGCTGGCAGCAACGCTGCTCGCGGCGGGCATTTTCCCGGGCATGGCTCCAGGAGTGAGTCAGGCGGCTGAAGCGCATGTGGATAATCCGTTTGTCGGAGCTACGTCGTATTTAAACCAGGATTATTCCGCTCTCGTGGATACGTCCATTGCTCTCACCAGTGATGCAGCGTTAAAAGCCAAGATGGAAACGGTGAAATCCTATCCAACGGCAGTCTGGATCGACCGTATTGCTGCCATTAATGGTGGAACAGACAATGCCGGACGCAAAAGTGTGGAGCAGCATCTGGATGCCGCCTTGGCACAAAAGAAGTCAGGTACTCCAATTACCGCTTCATTCGTTATCTACAACTTACCTGGGCGGGATTGTCATGCCCTTGCATCCAATGGTGAACTTCCACTAACACAGGCGGCACTGCAGACTTATAAAAATGATTATATCAATGTAATTGCCGATATTTTTGCAAAGCCCAAGTATCAGGACATTCGCATCATCGCTATCATTGAGCCGGACAGTCTGCCCAATCTGGTAACCAATCTCAGTACACCAGCTTGTGCCCAGGCGAGTTCAACAGGCATCTATGAAGCTGGTGTGAAATACGCCTTGGAAAAGCTGCATGCCATTCCGAATGTGTACAACTACCTGGATATTGGTCACTCCGGCTGGCTTGGTTGGGATAACAACCGTACAGGTGCAATTTCGCTGTATACCAGTGTTGTCCAAGGAACAGCAGCAGGTCTGAATAGCGCCGATGGCTTCATTACGAACACAGCGAACAGCACACCGCTGAATGAACCGAATCTGCCTAATCCGGATCTGAATATTGGCGGACAACCGATCAAGTCTTCCAAGTTTTATGAGTGGAACCCTTACTTTGACGAAACCGATTTCACTGCGGCACTGTATAGCGGATTTGTACAAGCAGGCTGGCCGGCCAGCACGGGCTTCCTCATTGATACCAGCCGTAATGGATGGGGCGGGGTGAATCGTCCAACGTCTGCCACAGGCAGTGATATTAACACGTACGTGAACTCCGGGCGTGTGGATAAGCGCGATCACCGGGGGAACTGGTGTAATAACAGTGGAGCAGGCATAGGTGAAGCACCTAAAGCAGCACCAGGACCAGCCCATCTGGATGCCTATGTATGGGTCAAACCTCCAGGGGAGTCTGATGGCTCCAGCTCGGAAATTCCGAACAACGAAGGAAAAGGCTTCGACCGGATGTGTGATCCAACCTTTACAACTCGTGATGGTGTATTGACGGGTGCACTGCCTAACGCACCAGTGTCGGGTCACTGGTTCCATGACCAATTCGTCATGCTGGTGCAAAACTCATTCCCTGTTCTTCCAGCCAGCAATGGTGGAGGGGGTGGAACGACAGCTCCAGCAGCTCCGGCAACACTGTCTGCGACAGCAGGCAACGCACAGGTTTCCCTGAGCTGGACAGCCTCTACAGGTGCGACTAGTTATAACGTGAAACGGGCGTTGAGTGCGTCGGGTCCATTCACTACGGTTGCTGCGGGCGTGACAGGCACATCGTATGCCAACACAGGTCTGATCAATGGTACAACCTACTATTATGTGGTTAGTGCCGTGAATGCTGCGGGTGAGAGTGTGAATTCGGCTGTAAAAAGTGCGGTACCAGTAGCAGGTGTGACTGCCCCTGCTACACCAACAGCGCTGACAGCTACGGCAGGCAATGCTCAAATCAGCTTGACCTGGGCGGCTTCGGCAGGAGCGACAGGTTATAACGTGAAACGGGCGTTGAGTGCATCGGGTCCATTCACTACGGTTGCTGCCAATGTGATCGGCACATCCTACACCAATACGGGTCTGACCAATGGAACGACCTATCATTATGTGGTTAGTGCCGTGAACGCTGCCGGGGAAAGTGTCAATTCTGCCGCAGCTTCCGCAACACCGCAAAGTGTAGTTGTTCCGACCAGTGACCTGGTTCTGCAATATCGTGCGGGAGATACCAACGCGGCAGATAACCAAATTAAACCGTATTTCAACATCAAAAACGTAGGTAACACGGCTGTAAATCTGAGTGATCTGAAAATCCGTTATTACTTCTCCAAAGAAGGTACCGCAGCGATGGACTCTGCTGTCGATTACGCTCAAGTTGGCGGAGCCAACATCCAGCGCACGTTCACCGATTCCTATGTGGAGCTGAGCTTCACTTCTGGAGCAGGTGCGATCCAGGCAGGTGGACAGTCGGGGGATATCCAGCTCCGCATGTACAAAACGGACTGGAGCAACTTAGATGAAACCAATGATTATTCCTACGATCCAACCAAAACATCCTATCAGGACTGGAACAAGGTGACCCTCTACAAAGGCGGTACCCTGGTCTGGGGCATTGAGCCTTAAAAGGAGCGAATACAAAACAGGGGCGTTTCCCAGTCATGAACATGACTGGGGAACGTCCCTTTTTTCAATTTTAACGAATGGAGTGCGTCTTATTTCGTGTAATGGAGCTGGTGCAGTGTTTTAACGAATCGTATACACGTTATTACCAGGTTTTCACCCTGTGTTCACTCTGTTTCGATGGTTTTTACCAGATAACGTTACTGGAGTTCGTTAGACTTTCTATAGCCCGTTAATCTTCTGAATAAGGTGTGCTCGTATCGTTAGAGACCTGAACAACACTGAATATTGATCGTTTTGGACGGATATTTGCCTATGTCACAGCAGGTGGGATGTCTATAATAATACCCGATGGGCAGGATGAAGCTGCTCTAATGGAGAGGGAATGGAAGGGGGACGGAGTCAAAGAAGTCTGTTCAGGAGAGCTATTCATTTATATTTTTGTAAGCGCATTCAGTAAAATTTGAAGGATATGAACGTCTGTATGGATTGACGGATGTCGCAACGATCCAAGCACAGCCATAAGCATCACCCATTCTGTCTCAAGGAGAGTGAAGGTCGATGAAATCCAAAACATTAGCGCCGATACATAAAGGATCGGTTTCAGGTATGTACTCCAATCGCAGGAAGGTGCGTATGCCACTTGCAGCCAAAATGCTGTCTTCGGCACTAAGCGTTGCTTTGCTCGTTGCGGGAACAGCAGGTGCGAGCGGAGCAGCAGCTTCCAGTGAGAACAGCGCGGCAGAGGCCAGCGTGCAGTCACATAAGGGGGGGAGTTCTTTGAAAGACATTCAGCTTGAGTATCTTGATCGCGGTCTGGTTGCGGCGTCTACTTCCGAGGGTGTTTTTCTCAGTTGGAGGTTGCTTGGTGACGAGGCCACAGGGTATAGCGATAAAGGTCTGACAGGCACGGATTTCAACGTATATCGTGATGGCAAGAAGATTGCTACGGTCACCGACAGCACCAACTATGTTGATGCCGCAGGCAAATCGTCGTCCCGTTATGAATTGGCAGCGGTAAGCAAGAAGGGCAAGGAGAGTAAACACAGTGCATCCGTCAAACCTTGGGCGAACGGCTACGTCGATATTCCTTTGCAAAAACCGGCCGATGGTGTGACGCCAGTGGGAGAAGCCTACTCGTATTCTGCGAATGACATGAGTGTGGGCGATGTGGACGGGGACGGTCAGTATGAGTTTTTTGTAAAATGGGACCCTTCTAACTCCAAGGATGTCTCGCAAAAAGGCTACACCGGTAAAACGTACGTGGATTGTTACACGCTGGACGGACAATTGTTGTACCGGATCGATCTCGGGGTTAACATCCGTTCGGGTGCTCATTATACACAGATGCTCGTTTATGATTTTGACGGGGATGGCAAGGCTGAGATGATGTTCAAGACTGCACCGGGAACCAAGATCATCCAATATAACAAAAAAGGAAAGGTCACTTCCGAGAAATACATCACCCTTCCGAAGCAGGATAGCAAGGCAGGATACTCCAACGAAGATGATTACCGTTTAAGTGCAGATGGCTACTATGATCATGTCGTGGATATGTTCAAAAACTGGCATAAACATGAAGAGGTTGTGAAGGGCAACTGGCCTGCTACGTTGGAGGAAGCTTTTGGGATTGAGAAAAAGTATAGTTATCCATTGTCTCAGAAGGATGCTGAGAGCTTGGCCGATTACTTCATTGATGTGTATGCACCAAGCCGCAGTGACAAGAATGAGCTGCGCAAGTTCGAAGGTTTTATCGTCGATGGACCTGAGTATGTAACGGTGTTCGAAGGAGAGTCGGGCAAAGAGCTGGAGACCATTCCTTATGAGCCGGGACGGCAGGACGATGGGTTGATGTGGGGCGATTACGCAATGGCGCGTATTGAACCAGCGAACCGGGTAGATCGTTTCCTGGCAGGCGTGGCATATCTAGATGGAAAGAAACCGTCTGCGATCTTTGCACGCGGGTACTACACACGTTCGACCATGGTCGCCTACAACTGGGATGGCAAAAAGCTCAAGCGTGAATGGAAAGTGGACAGTGGCTGGACGCCAATGAAGAACCCGTTCAATGACGGTCCGCATGGAGTGGACGGTACAGATCCGGTGTATGGCTCAATTACAACGCAAGGCGCGCACTATTTCAGTGTCGCTGATGTGGATGGAGACGGTAAACAGGAGATTGTGTACGGCTCGGCCACGATTGATCATGATGGCAGTGTGTTGTACAGCTCCAAGGACCTGATGCCAGCGGAGAGTGCTGCTCCGGGAACGATTGCACGTCTGGGGCATGGGGATGCGCTTCATGTAGCGGATATTGATCCGGATCGTCCGGGGCTGGAGATCTTCATGGTGCATGAGGGTGGCCCTTGGGCACCATACGGATATTCCCTGCGGGATGCGAAGACTGGGGAAGTGATCTATGGCGGGTACACGGGCAAAGATACCGGACGTGGCATGATCGGTGATGTGGACCCGACTCGTCGTGGATTGGAGACATGGGCTGTGGGATTGTGGACAGCCAGCGGTGAGAAAATAACCGATAAAGCCCCTGGTACCAATATGAATATTCGCTGGGCCGCTGATATGACAACTCAAATCGTGGATGGTGCCATTAATGTCACGCCTACGATTAAGGATTGGAATCGGGGCACGCTGCTGACCGCGAACGGCACGTTGACCAACAATTATACCAAGGGTACGCCATCTCTCGTAGCGGATATCTTCGGGGACTGGCGGGAAGAGATGCTGGTGAGAACCGAGGACAGCTCGGCGATCCGCATCTACCTGAGCACCGAGAAGACTGACCGTAAACTGTACACGCTGATGCACGATGCGATGTATCGTGTCGGCATTGCTGGACAGAACAGTGGATACAATCAGCCGTCCTACCCATCCTTCTACATGGCATCGGATATCGACTGGTCGAAGGTTACGCTGCCGAAGTTCCACACGCCCAAGTCGGGTAAGGGTGAAAAGTGAGATTTGAGAAGTGTCCCAATCCTCAGATGATCATATGATGGTTGGGGTTTGAGGACGTAATACCAGTATGTTGATACTGTTGAACGTATTTGGAAAACCTAAATCCAAGTGTTTCCAACAGTATTATTTTGTTATAAAAAGTGTTTACTGTTGTATTAAGAGGCTCTGGAGTAACCTCGGTGCGTTTAGGCGTACGGGAGGTTACCCGGAGTTTTTTTGATATGGTCAAACCGAAACAACAGACGGCATCATCATTTCAAATGTGTTACGGATGCAAAATCTTGAATAGTATACTTCCCGTTTTCATGAATCAATGTGGTGATGGAGCATTCGGGAATCAGTTGACTTTGCATCGCGATAAAATCAGGATGCCAGACGTTAAGTTCATGCTCTGGGAATGTGTTTACGAGAAAATCTGTAATTAACCCTCCATGAGTAACGAGAACGATATAGCTGTCTGGTGGCTCTACACTCGTCAATTCCGTTAGGAAAAAGGCCAAACGTTCGCCTGCTTGCTTAGAGGAATCACCTACGGGTGGGAGATAGTCTGGATCATTTGTGCATCGGTCCCACATCGCGATGAATTCCTCAAAGGTTTGTTCAGGCAGGTCACCCCAGTTGGCGCGTTCCCGCAGACGCGAGTTTTCAGTCACTGTAATGTTTGTTTGGAGAGCAATATGTGCCGCAGTGTTGATCGCTCTTTGAAGTGGGCTTGTAATGATTTTGGTGACAGGTACGTTAGCCAAATGATGTGCTGTCGACTTAGCTTGTACAACTCCCTCGGATGTGATGGGAACATCACCGATGCGCTTTTCTTTTAATGCATGCCTCACCAGAAAAAATGTAGTTTTCATAGCCTCACTACCTCCTCGTTATAGATTAGATTAGATAAAATAAAATTGATTAGATTTATAACTAATTATATGTTTATCTAATTTATAATCGCAATGATTTTTCAATTACATGGTGAAATACATCGCCGAGACTTGCTACAATGGAGAAAAGTGAGGATCGTTGCAGCAACGGAGGTGCAGGCATTGGAAGCAAAACATTGGACAGGCAGTCTGTTTCAGGAGAAACTGCGCATGGAGGATTATGGACCGCGTTTCTACGCGTATTATTACAAGCAATGGGACAACTACCAGATGTCCTATCACGATCATGATTCCACGGAGATCATGTACATTATTTCGGGAATGTGCCGGGTCGATGTACAGATGCCGGATGGCAGCTCGGAACAGGCAGTATTGAAAAAAGGGCAGTTCATTCTGCTGGACGCGGGGGTTCCACACCGTCTGCTGGTAGAGGATGGCGTCCCGTGCCGTATGCTCAATGTGGAATTTGGAGTTTCCAGATCGCAGCCAGGCCAGCCTTCCATTCGCCAGCTCGCACTGGAAGAGGAGGAAGTCCATGCTTTTCTAGTACAAGCCACGCCTTATGTGGTTTTGCCTGACCCGGAAGAGGTGTACCACATAATGAAAAGCCTAGTGCTGGAGCTGGATCAGCGTGGACTGATGGAGCAGGGTCGATCTTCTGCACCTATGCGGATTATTCCGCCGGAGGAACGCTCGCATCATCGCGAATCCCGTGATCTGAAGTCGCCTGAGCAAGGTACGCTGGTACGCACGTTGTTTATCCAACTGCTGGTTCGGGTCGCAAGACTGCGCGGGGAATTCAACCGAAGTGCGTTGGATCAGACGGAGCTGTACGTGAAACGTACGATTGAATTCATGCATCACAATATGGATCGTAATATTCAAATGAAGGATATCGCAGCAGCAGTGAATCTGCATCCAGGCTATTTGCACCGTATTTTTCGCCAGCACACGCAGCGCACGCCTACCGATTACCTCACGATGCTCCGAATGGAAAAGGCGAAGATGCTGCTGCAACAGACCGATATTCCAATCTCCGAAATTTCCGATTACGTTGGCGTGGGGAGCAGACAGTATTTTCATATGTTGTTCAAGAAATATACAGGCCGAACTCCGGTTGAATTCCGTTCCTCGATGGAGCGACATGTCAGTCATTATCCACTGGAATAATAGGGGGAATAGGTACTCTGTTTTTATCTGAGCAGGATAGGCAGAATGATCTTCGGACACAAAAGTGAGGATTTTTGACAGCTACTTCGTGAACTGGTCATGATTTTGATAACGCTTCCTTATGTACCGTTGTTACAATGATTTCATCAGGCAACTTCAATTCAATTGCAAGTGTTACTGAATGAAGTCATTAACCGAAGCCAATCGTTTCGGATTACGGGAGGAACTGTGCATGTCGTTTAAAGTGGCATTTATCGGGGCAGGCAGTATCGGATTTACGCGGGGGTTGCTGCGGGATTTGCTCGCGGTACCGGAATTCAACAATATTGAGATTGCGTTCTGTGATATCAATCAGCACAATCTGGACATGGTTACCGAGCTGTGTCAGCGCGATATTCGCGAGAATGGACTGAATATTCAGATTCAGCCGACAACAGACCGGAGAGAAGCGCTCAAGGATGCGAAGTATGTACTGTGTACAATCCGTGTGGGAGGGTTGGAAGCTTTTGCAACCGATGTAGATATTCCGCTCAAATATGGGGTAGATCAATGTGTCGGCGATACATTGTGTGCAGGTGGGATTATGTACGGACAGCGTGGAATTGCCGAAATGCTCGACATCTGTAAAGATATTCGTGAACAAAGCACACCGGATGTGCTGCTCCTCAATTATTCCAACCCGATGGCTATGCTGACATGGGCCTGCAACAAGTATGGCGGTGTTCGCACGATTGGATTATGTCACGGGGTACAGCATGGGCATCACCAGATTGCGGAAGCGTTTGGACTGAAAATGAATGAAGTGGATATCGTATGTGCCGGAATTAATCATCAGACCTGGTACGTCAAGGCTTCCCATGAAGGTAAAGACCTTACGGGTGATTTGCTCGAAGCTTTCGAGAAACATCCAGAGTATAGCCGTACCGAGAAAGTGCGGATTGATATGCTGCGCCGATTTGGTTATTACAGTACGGAATCGAATGGTCACCTTAGCGAATATGTGCCTTGGTACCGCAAACGTCCGGAAGAGATCAAGGACTGGATTGATCTGGACAGCTGGATTAACGGCGAGACGGGCGGGTACCTGCGTGTATGTACAGAGGGAAGAAATTGGTTTGAGACTGATTTCCCGAACTGGATGAAGGATGAGCCAATGCAATTCGCCCCGGAAAAACGAGGCGGAGAACATGGTTCCTACATTATAGAAGGGCTGGAAACGGGACGCGTATACCGCGGACACTTCAATACCGTCAATAACGGTGTGATCTCCAACCTGCCTGATGATGCGATCATCGAAGCACCGGGATATGTGGATCGTAATGGTATTTCGATGCCACATGTAGGCGACCTGCCACTCGGCCCGGCTGCCGTGTGTAATGTGAGCATTTCCGTACAACGACTTGCGGTGGAAGCTGCGGTACATGGTGACGACAAACTATTGCGTCAAGCGTTCATGATGGACCCACTCGTAGGTGCGGTATGTAATCCAAAAGAAATCTGGCAAATGGTTGACGAGATGCTGGTCGCTCAAGCCGAATGGTTGCCTCAATATGGTGAGGCCATTGCTGCGGCAGAAGCAAGACTTGCTGCAGGCAACCTGATTCCTACGAAGGAATATGAAGGTGCTGCACGTCTCAAAGTGAAAACCGTTGAGGAGATGCAGCAGGATCGCGATGCCGCCAACAAAAATGCGGGTGAATCGGATAAAGGGAAAGATCGGGAGAAAGTGCAACAATAGATAAAAATGAGTAGGGCTTCTCCAAAATTGGAGGGGCCTTGTTTGGTTCTATTTTTTTTCGACACCACGGATTACAAAGGCAAAAGAGGTATCACCCAAGGAAACCTGCGAATTTTTTGGGGAAGACCAGCCGATAAAGGCTCCATAATAATGAGTACCTTTTTCCTGTGCAAACTGGAATGATCCTTCTCGGAAAGAGATGGGACGTGCCTCCCCGTTCACATATTCAACCAGAGTGAATTCGTTAGGCGGTACATCCGTACTCAAGTTAATAGATATGTTCTCGCCCACCAACACCGAGACAGGTACTTTACCTTCCAGCAATTCCACATCACCTGCATAGTCAGCACACATACCCCCCCAGCAATAACTGCCCTGTACAGCTGGAATAGAGATGCCGCTTTCGCTCTGGATAGTTGGCGTAGGCAGTTCCTGGGGTAAGTTGGGTCCAGATTCCTTAGCGTTCTCCTCTAGTGAACCCAATTCAGCTTCCTTTGTATCTGGCGATGGGAGAGAGGGAGGTTCGTTTGTGCCGTTACTTGGAGTAGGATTACAGCCGGATAATATCAGCAAAGTTGTAAGGAACACGAGTGAAGCCAATGTTCTTATAGTAATGAGAAAATTTATTTTAGCCACCCCCCTAATATCTTCCAGACGAAGAAAAAGAGAAGAATGTTGCTCATTGCGACGCATATGTACCATGCGATACATATTACCTTTACAAACATAGTAATATGTCTTATAGTATACCCAGGATTGAAGAAAGTCGGTGAATCTGGCAGATGGATGAACAAGCGATTAACAGTGACCTCATTCGAGGCAACATTGACCCCATTATTCTGAGTGTACTTATACCGAAGGATAACTACGGCTATAGCATTATTAAGGAAATTTATCGCAAGAGTGGAGACCGGTTTGAATTAAAGGAACCGACACTCTATTCCAGTCTGAAAAGGCTGGAGAAGAGCGGATAT
Organism: Paenibacillus sp. O199; assembly: GCF_001636635.1. Taxonomy (NCBI): domain Bacteria; kingdom Bacillati; phylum Bacillota; class Bacilli; order Caryophanales; family Paenibacillaceae; genus Paenibacillus; species Paenibacillus sp. O199. Next base: position 3,620 of record NZ_LGRP01000011.1, on the reverse strand, counting down.
GTGGAATCCTACTGGGGGGAAGAGAGCCAGGGAGGACGACGCAAATATTACCGAATTACAACGCAGGGGCAGGAAGCTTATACCCAGCAAGTTCACGCTTGGAACGCAGCCAAAACATTGATTGACTGCATGATTATTTCCGGGGAAAAGGGAGTTGAAGGGATATGACATTGGAAGCTCGTATTACCCGCCATGTGGATCATCTATTCATTCATGCACAGGATACATTGGCCAATCAGGAGTTAAAAGAAGAGATTCACAGTAATCTCGCTGCACGAATTGAAGATTATATGGAGCAGGGTATGGACGAGGAGCAGGCTTTTCAGACAGCCATTCAACATGTGGCTGGCATGGAGCAGATCATGAGTGATCATCGCAGGGTGCATCGCGTTCCTTATTGGACTGCAGTGTTGCAGTCTGCCTTGATCTATAGTCTTATGGCCTGGATCATTACCATTCCAATGAGAGTCATGGTTCAGGGCGCAAACATTAACAATTTGCTTATGATCATGAGTGTGATTGTTGGTGGAGCGTATGTATTTTACATGATGAAAAATAAAAATACTTCGACTGATCCAGAGGACACTGCCGTTATTCGTACACCTGTGTTCTTACAATGGACGCGCAGAGTGTGGTGGTTATGGGCAGGGCTCATCGTTGTGTTATGGGGTACACAGGCGGCGCTGCGATTTGGAAGCAACATCTGGTATAGTCGACCGATTCAGGTAGAGGGACCCTATCAATTTACGGTAATCGCAATTGCTTTTGCCATACCTTTATTAAGTATTATTATTCCTTTGATTGTGCAAAGGGCGTATCGGATCGTGGGCAAGTATGAGGTAGGTGATGTCATATGACGGGAAAGAATAAATGGATTATTGCATTGGTCATGCTCGGTATCTTTGGTGTTATTGTGGTTGAGGGCGTCGTTAATCCGAGAATAGAGGCGAAGCAGTCGCAGTATGAAGCAGAGCAGCAAGACCCTTTGGTCCATGATTTTGCGACATTAGCGAAATATCGCAGTGCTTATATGGGAGACTTCTCTAATCTCAGCCATTTGAATCAAGCCTTGCCTCTAAACGGCCAATTGAATGGGTATCAGTTGGTTCCAGAGACATTTACGGCTCAGATCAATTACAGGATGAATACCAGCGAGATGAAGTCCGAAGAGTTGGAACGAATACTTGTATATAATGCTGCTGCCAATTTTGTATGGATTGATAATTTGGAGCATGTGCTTTATTCATTTGAGGATGTTCAATATACTTTGAGCCGTGAAGCCGCCCAGCAATGGGCCGGAACGGAACTGAAAACCCTTCAGGAACCTGAGGAGTGGGATACATTGGTGCGTAAGAAGCTAGTGGAGCCCGCGCAAGTGAACGAAGCTTTTTCACAAATTGTTGACAATTCAGCTGGTTCAAAGATAAGGAAAAGGTAAGAGGCTCGACTCTTCTCCTATGCTATGTTATTATAAGACTCTGATAACGTGGTAACGAACTAAAGCGTTTGGGTTTGGTTATAGACATGGAGGGGTTAGAGAGATGAGAAAACAAGCGATATTTCTATTATTGATCAGCATATGCATGATTGTTGTTGCGGGATGTTCCAGCTCGGGAAGCAAAGATGAACATGCCATTATTGTGGGGATAGATGATAAATTTGCTCCAATGGGCTTCCGGGATGACAAGAATGAAATTGTTGGTTTTGATATTGACTATGCAAGAGCGGCAGCGGAGAAAATGGGTAAAGAAATTACGTTTCAGCCCATTGATTGGTCTTCCAAAGAATCGGAGCTGAACAGCGGCCGAATCGACCTGATCTGGAACGGGTACACGATTACGGATGAGCGGAAAGATAAAGTGCTGTTCACGAAGCCGTATCTGGAGAACAGCCAGGTTGCAGTCACACTCGCGGACTCACCGATTACGAAGCTGGATGAACTGGATGGCAAAAATGTAGGATTGCAGGCCTTGTCCTCTGCGGCAGATGCACTCGCGGCAAGTCCTCTGAAGGATAAAGTGAATGCTTCCGAATTCCCGGACAACGTACTGGCCCTTACCGATCTCAAGACGAAACGTTTGGATGCTGTCATCATCGACGAAGTGGTCGCGAGATATTACATGTCCAAGGAAGAGGGAACGTTCAAACTGCTGGATGAATCCCTTGCTCCGGAACAATACGGCATTGGTGTGAAAAAAGGCAATGAAGAACTGCTGAATCAGCTGCAAAAAGCGTTGGATGAGCTGAATGCCGATGGCACAGCAGCCGAGATTTCCACCAAATGGTTTGGTGAAGATGAAGTTTTGAAATAGGATTAGGCCACTTGCCTGACATATGTAGTAAACAACATGACCCCGGATTCCAAAAAGGAGCAAGTCTCCTGCGGAATGCGGGGTTAACAGATTAGAGGAGCCGATTGCGATGAGCTGGGAGTATTTATTGGGCATCATGAAGCCCATGCTTGAAGGGGCACAGACCACGATCTTTTTATTTTTGCTGGCTATTATAGTGTCTGTACCACTTGGATTTGGAGTAACCTTATTGATGAAAAGCCGATTCAAGCCGTTGGCATGGATCGCTCATACGTACGTATATGTGATGCGAGGAACGCCGCTGATGCTTCAGCTGTTGTTCTTTTGCTTCGGTCTGCCGCTGCTTCCAGGCGTAGGGGAGTATCTTGTATTTGACCGTTTCACGGCGGCAGCACTAGCTTTTATTTTGAATTATGGTGCCTATTTTGCCGAGATTTTCAGAGGTGGATTGCTCTCGATTGATAAAGGACAACATGAAGCCGCACAGGTACTGGGCCTAAGCAAATGGCAGACGATGACGAAAGTCATCATCCCGCAGATGATCCGGGTTGTACTGCCTGCGACGGCGAACGAGTCCATTACGTTAATTAAAGATACGGCGTTGCTGTATGCAGTTGCCGTACCCGAGTTGCTCCATTATGCACAGGCCGCAGTAAACCGGGATTTCCGTCTGACGCCGTTCCTGGTTGCAGGTATTATTTATTTGTTGCTGACCATGGTACTCACCTTGTTCTTCAAGGCACTGGAGAAACGTTATACATTTGAGTAAAAACGAACGGAACAGAAGTTTATGAAGTTATCCAATCTCATCAATTAAAGGACTGTCTGCATATGACACATATTATAGAAGTGAATCAATTAAGAAAATCATTCGGCACACTTGATGTGCTGAAGCAGGTAACGTTCAACGTGGAGCCGGGTGAGGTCATTGCCGTAATCGGGCCTTCGGGTTCGGGTAAAAGTACGATGCTGCGCAGCCTGATTCATCTTGAGGATATTTCGGGTGGCACCATTCGTATCCAAGGCCAGGCGCTGGCTGAGAACGGATCGTATGCAGGTGCCGCGGATATTCGGAAGATTACGGATCGCATGGGCATGGTCTTTCAGCATTTCAACCTGTTTCCGCATCTGACGGTACAGGCGAATCTGGAACTGGCACCGAAGACGTTGAAAAAAGAAAGCTCAGCGATCATCCGGCAGCGAAGTCTGGAGTTGCTCGGTAAAGTAGGGCTCTCCGACAAGGCGGATGCGTATCCCGCCAACCTGTCCGGTGGACAGAAACAGCGCGTAGCGATTGCCCGCGCACTA
>NZ_LGRP01000109.1:0-324 GCF_001636635.1 Paenibacillus sp. O199 | reverse complement strand
CGTTATGGTATGAATACCTGGTTCAAAAAGTAACATCACGGATTCCGTGTAACCTCTTTTAAAAAAGGCAAATGGGTCTTTCCACTTGGGTGAACCCTGAACCTGTCGACCCTAAGTGAAGTACACTTGTAATGCTAAAAAGATAACACTTACAACGTGGATGCTGCGTTACTCCAATTTTTCTGTCCTCTCCGTTATCGTGTACATGTATGGTTCAAACTATATAGCATAGAAGGTTGAAATCGTGCTTAAAAGCGAACGCTTCGCTTCTTCAGTTTTTTTCTTCCCTCTTCGTTATGGTATGAATACCTGGTTCAAAAAGTA
>NZ_LGRP01000113.1:0-297 GCF_001636635.1 Paenibacillus sp. O199 | reverse complement strand
GAGTAGGACGCCGCCAAGCGAACTCTTTCATCCTACATAGAAAACAGGCTCTGCATGTTAACGTTGTATGATGAATTGCATTTGCACTGCAAATGCATATTATTCCCTGATAGCTCAGTTGGTAGAGCACTCGACTGTTAATCGAGTTGTCACAGGTTCGAGCCCTGTTCGGGGAGCCATTTGCTCTCATAGCTCAGTAGGTAGAGTGCATCCATGGTAAGGATGAGGTCACCGGTTCGATCCCGGTTGAGAGCTTTGGAAATGGGGCCCGTTGGTCAAGGGGTTAAGACACCTCCC
>NZ_LGRP01000021.1:0-86616 GCF_001636635.1 Paenibacillus sp. O199 | reverse complement strand
CGAGACGTGCGCGCAGAAGACATCAAGGAACGGCTGAACAAGAGCGTGACGTTCCTTGAAGAAAAGGAACAGTTGGTACAGTCCCTTCAGCAGAAGCTGGTTGAATTGGACAAACAGCTGATTCAATGGCAAACGGAATGGCAAGGAAACAGCAAACAGCTTGCCGAGAAGGAAGAACGTCTGCGTCAATGGGTTGGCGAGCAACGGGTCGAGGATTTGATTGCTGCGGCCCAGACTCGTCTGGATGGACTACGGAAAATTGCTGCCGATTCAGCACAGCGTTTCAAGGAAGCGGATGTGTTGAAACAGGAATCGGCCAAGAAGGATGTCATGGCTCAACAAGCAGCAGCCTCGGCAGCAGAGCATTTGCAGCAGGCACAGGAACGCTGGAAGCAATTGATGGAACAATCGCCATTTGATTCGGAGAATGATGTTGTGGAGGCAGCCCTCCCTTCCCAAGAAGCGGAGCGTCTTGCCGCGGAAATTCAGCAGCATCGTGAGCGTGATCGTGAACTTATTTCTCAATTGCGTGAGCTGGAACAAAAATTGGGCGGAGTCGTTGTATCCGAGGAACAATGGTTGGCATGCTCAGAGCGACTGAAACTGTCTCGTGCAGAGGATGAAGCAGCTCTTAGAGCCAAGGCGCGTGCAGAGCGGGATCTGGAAGATGTGCAGCAGCGACACGTTCGCTGGACCGAGTTGGAGAACAAACGGGTAGAAGTGAGCAGACAAGGTGAGATGCTTAGCAAACTGCAAGCAGCTTTCAGAGGTAATGCATTTGTCGAGTATATTGCAGAAGAACAACTGATGCAGGTAAGTCAGGCTGCTTCACAGCGTCTGCGCTTCCTGACCAAACAACGTTATTCACTTGAGGTGGATTCAGGCGGGGGCTTTGTCATCTGTGACGATGCAAACGGTGGAGTTAAACGTCCGGTGTCCACCTTGTCTGGTGGAGAGACGTTCCTGACCTCATTGTCACTGGCCCTGGCTCTGTCTGCCCAGATTCAGCTGCGCGGTCAGTATCCGCTGCAATTCTTCTTCCTGGATGAAGGGTTTGGCACATTGGACCCTGAACTGCTGGATACCGTCATTACATCGTTAGAAAAATTGCATGATGACCGTCTTGCCGTCGGTATTATCAGCCACGTTCCGGAGCTGCGAGCACGCTTGCCACGCAAACTTGTAGTTATTCCAGCGGGCGAGGCCGGAGCTGGCTCTCGCGTAGTATTGGAAACATTATAGGAACTTGAACACAGAACACATACGAATGAATGACCCCAATTGGGATGCCCTCAGGAACCGGCCGTACAAGGTTGTTCCTGAGGGGGAAATCTCCTGATTGATTGAGTTTTGTTGGTTTGAATCTCATTTATATACTCGTTGTAACAGTTGAGTGAGATAGCTCACAGATACAGGTTCATCCTGTTGTTATACTACAGTTAAGCCGACAAACTTATGTTAAGCACCCCGGCGGACGTCTGATCAGGAATGATCCTGGTTAGACGTCCGCGACAGCAGACTTCCGCATGGAAACTGCAACGGGGTGCTTCTTTTTTTAATAGGCCCTTATCTTGAAACTCTTGTCATTCACAGTGTCATTTCGCCCAGATCTGAATACGATGAAAGGGTGATGAAGAGCAGAACAGATTCGGGAGGCGATCGAACGTGGAAAAGGTAGAAGCGAAGAAACTGTGTAAGGAACACATGCATCGCTATGTATGTATACAGATGCATGACGGTGCCCATTATGATGGCATTGTGGAAAATGTGGATGATGACATGATTTATTTGGCTGTTCCCGTGGGGCATGAAGCTGTGGTTAATCATGCAAACGCAAACTGGGGACCCAATATGATGCCAGTTACTTATCCCGCTCATGCACGGGGATTCTTCCCGGGCTATGGCTACCCATACCCTTATTATGGTTACGGTCGCAGACGGTTTAACAGGCTGGTCCTTCCGTTGGTCGGCCTGACTGCATTATCTTTGTTACCTTATTATTAATAGGGCCTTGAAAGCATTATCTTTTACCAATGAAAACTGAACCTTTCACATCTTCGGTGTATTCTTTGCACTTCACTGAGATGTGAGAGGTTCTTTTGTTGCTATTATTATTGAATTGAAACAGGTTAAATTGGACGTGAGTTTTCAGTTCCGGTATGATAGTAGGGTATACATAATTTTTAATTCGAAGGAGGGTATGAACAATGGATTGCTTATTTTGCAAAATTGTAGAGGGCAGCATTCCCTCCAATAAGGTACTGGAGAATGACCATGTCATCGTCTTTCATGACATCCAGCCCGCTGCACCGACCCATGTACTCGTTATTCCCAAGAAACATATTGCTTCCATGAATGAAGTAACGGCGGAAGACTTGCCGTTGATCGGTGAGATTCATTTGGCTGCGCAGGAAGCGGCCAAGCGTCTCGGCGTGGAAGAAACAGGTTACCGACTGATTAATAACTGCGGCAAGGATGGAGAACAAACCGTTCATCATCTGCACTATCATTTGCTTGGTGGGACCCGACTTGGCGTGTTGACAAGTTTGTCAGACTCACACAAATAAACGATCCAAGTTACTTTAAATCAGGATGATTCATATATGCCATAAAAGGCATGAATATGGAGCTGAAGTTCACATAAAATAAATGATCATTACGTTAAGGTTGACACCTTTATTACCTTTCGCCTATAATGAAAGGTGATGAACCGTGTTATTGCTCTTGGACGGTCTGGTCGGAGGGAGGGAAAACTGGTGTCTGAAACTAAAGTTCGCAAAAACGAGACTATTGATGCTGCACTTCGTCGCTTTAAACGTTCCATCGCAAAAGATGGCGTATTGGCTGAGGTGAAGAAACGTAAGCATTATGAGAAGCCAAGCGTAAAGCGCAAGAAAAAGTCCGAGGCTGCTCGTAAGAGAAAGTTTTAGGAGGATTTTAACTACATGAATCTTAGCGAACGATTGAACGAAGATATGAAGCAAGCGATGAAGAGCAAGGACAAGTTCAAGCTCTCCAACATTCGGTTGATTCGTTCGACGATCAAGAATCTTGAAATAGATTTGAAAAGAGATTTGGATGATAACGAAGTGCTTGATATTCTGAGTCGTGAAATCAAACAGCGCAAAGATGCCCTCCAAGAATTTGACAAAGCGGGCCGTGAAGACCTCGCGGCAAATGCAAAAGCGGAAATTGAATTACTCAGTCAGTACCTTCCCGCACAGCTTACCGAAGAAGAAATTAAAGTTATTGTACAGCAGACCATCCAGGAAACCGGTGCTTCTTCGAAAGCCGAGATGGGGAAAGTCATGTCTGCCCTTATGCCGAAAGTCAAAGGCAAAGCGGATGGCAAACTGGTAAATCAAGCAGTTCAACAATTTCTGCAATAAAGCAAATCAATAAACACCTCCTGACTTGTCAGGGGGTGTTTTTTCCATTTTACATCATTGATACGGTAATCATTTCCCAGAAGAAATTTGAAACGTAATTAGTAATCGTTCATTGGTTCATGGAAATTCACAAATATTGCTTTTAAATGGATAATATATATGATTATGGATTTAAAATGTTGCAATTGCTTCCGGTTTCAAATATAATTTTAAGATTTTGAAACGAAATGTTGCATTGTACGTAATAAATACCATAAGCTGGACAGTATAACATTAATGGAAAAGGGGGGACTATTTGTGAAGGGAAAGCGCCGGAAGAAGCTTACGGGGCCATTGATGCTCATGATGCTACTGACGCTGCTGCTTCCTGTCTGGATTGGATCACCGTCAGCGCATGCAGCTGAGAAAAGTGGCGCCGTATATATCATTCCGGTGGATAAACCAATCGAGCAGGGACTTGGCAAGTTTATGGAACGCGGGTTCAAAGAAGCAGAAGAGATGAATGCTGGCCTGATCGTTCTGGATATCAATACGCCGGGAGGGCGTGTCGACACGGCAGAAGAACTGGGTACATTAATTAAGGAAAGCCCAGTTGAAACCGTTGCATTTGTCCGTGGAGATGCTGCCTCGGCCGGAAGTTTTCTGGCTTTGAATGCAGATAAGATCGTAATGTCGCCAGGGAGTATGATTGGTGCGGCAGCGATGGTAGACAGCACGGGTAAACATGTTGATGATCCGAAGCTGGTTGCATTCTGGAAGAGCAAGATGCAGGGAGCGGCTGAGAAAAGTGGCCGTGACGGCAAAATTGCAGCCGGAATGACGGATGTTAACATGGTCGTGGAGATGCCTGAGATTAATAAAACTAAGCAAAAAGGTGAAATTATTGCTCTCTCGGCCGAAGAAGCGCTGAAAGTGGGCTATGCGGACCATATCAGCAACACGCCGGAAGAAGCTGCAGCTTGGCTTGGTTACAGTCAGGATGATGTGTTCACTGTTCAGAGAACAGCTGCAGAGAACATATCCACATTTCTCACCAATCCTGTCGTCATGACTGTATTGCTATTCCTCGGAATAGCTGGTGTGATCATTGAGTTAATTGTACCTGGGTTCGGAGTGCCTGGTATTGTTGGTATCGTGTGCTTTGTGCTTTATTTCTCAGGGAACTACATTGCCGGTTTTGCCGGAGCGGAGACATGGGTGTTATTCACTGTCGGACTCATCATGATGATCCTCGAGATGTTTATCCCGAGCTTCGGTATTCTGGGGATTTTGGGATCGATTGCGCTTGTCGCTGGTGTCGTGCGAGCTGCCTATGATACAAGTGATGCATTTATATCGTTAGGTATTGCTTTTGGAGCCGCGCTGGTAGTCATTGCAATCGTTGTTATTCTGTTTAAGGATCGAGGCATATGGAATCGATTCATATTAAGTGACAGGCTGTCTGCTGATCAAGGATACTCTTCGGCGACAGAACGCAAAGAGTTGATCGGTTTGCAGGGCATCAGTTTGACTCCACTTCGTCCCTCGGGAACAGCGATACTTAACGGAGAGCGTGTCGATGTGGTGTCGGATGGAGATTTCATTCCGATTGATACACCAATTATTGTGATCAAAGCGGAAGGTACCCGGATTGTGGTTCAACAAGCATTACCGGTGTAACCCGCTCTGTTGCCGGAGTTGATTAAAGCTTCGGCAATGTACATAACCATTCTACGGAGGCTGCTAGTCGAGTGGTGTAAATCAATGTACAGCAGCAAAGTTCCACACTGTTTTTATCATGTTTCTTACAAAAATTAAATTGCAAATGGAGGAATTTTGACTATGGAACCAACCTTGATTACGGTTTTGCTTATTGCGGTAGTTGCGATTATCGTATTGAGCGTATTCTTCAGCTTTTTCCCGGTTATGCTCTGGATCTCAGCCCTTGCATCGGGCGTACGCGTGGGGATTATCACGCTGGTAGCGATGAGACTAAGACGTGTAACACCTAGCAGGATCGTAAATCCACTGATTAAAGCAACCAAAGCTGGACTTCAATTGACAATGAATCAACTGGAGAGTCACTTCCTAGCCGGTGGTAACGTAGACCGAGTGGTCAACGCCCTGATTGCTGCACAACGTGCGAACATTCCACTCGAATTTGAACGTGCTGCTGCGATCGACCTTGCGGGTCGTGACGTATTGCAAGCCGTACAGATGAGTGTAAACCCACGTGTTATTGAAACGCCGATTGTTTCTGCGGTAGCCAAAGATGGTATCGAAGTTAAAGTAAGAGCGCGGGTTACGGTTCGTGCCAATATTGACCGCCTCGTCGGTGGTGCGGGTGAAGAGACGATTATTGCCCGTGTCGGTGAAGGTATCGTAAGTACAAACGGTTCCTCGAATTCCCATAAAGACGTCCTGGAAAATCCGGATCTGATCTCCCGTACCGTATTGTCCAAAGGTCTGGATGCAGGTACCGCTTTTGAAATCCTGTCTATTGATATCGCGGACGTGGATGTAGGTAAAAACATTGGTGCCTTCCTGCAAACGGAGCAGGCAGAGGCTGACAAACGTATTGCACAGGCAAAAGCGGAAGAGCGCCGCGCAATGGCCGTAGCCCAAGAACAAGAGATGAAAGCGCGCGTAGTGGAAATGAGAGCGCGTGTAGTTGAATCTGAATCCCAAGTACCTCTTGCTATGGCTGAAGCACTCCGTAGCGGTAAAATTGGTGTAATGGACTACATGAACCTGAAAAACATTGAAGCAGATACTCAAATGCGCAACACATTAGGAAAACCTGGTGAAAATACAAACTCCAACGATCACGGTGATTCCAAAAACGGAAGATAGGCGGTGAGTGCATATGGGCCTATTTGAATGGATTTTTAACAATCTGTATATTGTAGCAGTCATCGCTTTTGCACTCTTTTCCTTCCTTGGAAAAGCAGCCAAATCGGCTGATCCGAACAAAAAGCGTGCAAATAACGGGATGCCTACGTTTGGAGGGAGTGGTGATTCGGACCGGAATGATCGCTCGGGGGGAAATACCGCACCGCAGCAGTCATCAGCTCCTTCAGATCCCCGCTATGATGAGCAGTATGACGAACGATACGACGAGCGGTATGATGACGATCAGTACGATGATCGATATGATCAAACCTATTCGCAGCCAGCAACGACATCTGCCCGTCCTGTGAATGACGACTTTGGAGGGCAGAGTTCTCTGGGTGGAATGGAAAACTCCCTCGAAGAACAAATGAAAGTGATGGAGCAACGACAACGTGAAATTCGGGAGCGACTCGATCGTATCTCTACTGCAAATACACCGGTTGTGTCTGACTCCAGTTGGGATGAAGTTTCATCCAGCGAGTCCGGACCGTCCCAGCTCCGCCGGGAAGACATTCGTACTGGTGTGTTGTGGGCAGAGGTTCTCGGTTCTCCGCGCTCTAAACAACCCTTTGGAACACGAGGAAAACTATAACTTTATATTATATTAATAAGTGAAAAGCCGTCTCTGGTGAGCATAAATCCAGACGACGGCTTTTTTCTGTCTCGGTCTCTTTTTATTTTCACATCTAACACGTTCCGTAGTTTTCATAATTTCAGGAATCTGCGCATAAGTTGAACTGTAGAGGAAGGGGGAAGACCTTCGAATGACCCGGATCAGCCGCAAGCTGCGCAGATGGACCAGTGAAGTTCTGGATCTGCCGCAGGACGTGCTTTACGATATGCCACGGTTAACCCTGATCGGCACAAAGCAGTTGTATATAGAGAATCATCGTGGTGTCATTCATTTTACACCGGATCGCATCGTTCTGGCTCTCTCACAGGGTCAGCTGGAGATCAAAGGAACTGAACTGATGATTCGCAATATTTTGCCGGATGAAGTGGCTGTTGAAGGAACAATTCTGGATATTCATATGAATGGAGCGGAGGGGAACGGATGAAGCAGCCCAGTCTGTACAAACTGCGCGGAGCAGTCCGAATCACGGTCACTGGGGGGGATATTGAAGCATTAATCAATACGGTGGCAGAGCAGGGACTGGAAGTATGGGACCTGCGTGCCTATGATGGACGCAAGGCAGAAATGAATATTCTGCTACCGCATTTTTTCAGGCTGCGTCCTTTGCTGAAACGGACAGGCTGCCGGGTAAAGGTGACACACCGGAGTGGATTTCCTTTTTTTGCAGCCCGTTTGTTAAGAAGGAAGTTCTTTCTGGGCGGCATGCTATTTTTTGTAGCAGCTCTGTTTGCGTTATCATCAATGGTTTGGAATGTAGAAGTGAAAGGCAATGTGACGATTCCCACGGATGAAGTGCTCGCGGCAGCAAAGAAAGAAGGCATCTACCCCTTCCAGTGGGGATTTCGGCTGCAAAGCCAGGACAAGCTCTCCAGACAGCTCGCGCTGGCTCTGCCAGATGTAACCTGGATTGGGGTGAGCAAAGAAGGGACAACCATCACCATCCAGGTTGTGGAGTCAGCACAGCCCAAGCGTGAACCGCTGCTGAACCCGAGACATCTAGTCAGTAAAACAGACGCTGTAATCACTCAAATTTACGCGGAGCAGGGGCGCCCTGTCGTGCAGAAGGACATGCGTGTCAAGAAGGGGCAGGTACTGATATCCGGTATTTTGGGAGATGAAGAGAATACAAAGACCATTGTAGCCAAAGGGGAAGTGCGCGGACTGGTGTGGCGTGAATATCAAGTCGAAGTCCCTCTTGTGCAGAAACATAATACGATGACTGGAGATAGCAAGGAACGTTTTTACATTGTGCTGGGAAAATGGGCGATACAACTCTGGGGATACGGGAATACGCCTTTTACCACATTTGATACCGAAAGTGATCATAAACCGCTGACCTGGAGATCCTTCACACTTCCCATGGGATGGCTGACTGAGAAAGATTTGGAAACTCGGGAAAAAGAGGAGCAGCATACGATTGAATGGGCTAGAACGAAAGGATTGGAAGGAGCAAGAAACGATATTATCGCCAAAAACGGCAAAGGAACGAAAATTTTAAGCGAAAAAATTTTGCATGAGAAGAAAGAGAATGGTAAAGTTTATATGAAAGTATTATTTGAAGTGGAAGAAAGCATTGCGGAAGAACTTCCGTTAGTCCATAGTCAAGGAGAATGAGGCTATTTGTCAGAGCAAACACGCAGCATACGAATCTCCCTCCAAAGTGCGGGAGAGGGTCAATCTCTTTTTGGACCCCAAGATATTTTTCTGAAACTGATTGAATCCGAGATTCCCGCCCAGATCGCATCCCGTGAAGCGGAGATTGTGATCCATGGCAACATCCAGAATGTGGAATCGCTTGAACAATTATTTGATGTGTTGTTGCAATTGGTACGTAACGGATATGTGTTAACCGAAAGGGACGTTAAGTATGCCATTGAGCTTGCAAAGGAACTGCGTGCAGACCAGCTTCTGGATCTGTTCAAAGGCGAGATTACAACGACGTACCGTGGGAAGCCGATCCGTGTCAAAACGATTGGACAGAAACACTATGTAACTACAATTAAAAAACGTGATGTTGTATTTGGTATCGGTCCAGCCGGTACAGGTAAAACGTATCTTGCTGTTGTCCTGGCTGTGGCAGCAATTAAGGAAGGAAGCGTCAAGCGGATCGTGCTCACAAGACCTGCTGTTGAAGCGGGAGAGAGTCTTGGTTTCTTGCCTGGTGATCTTCAGGAAAAAGTTGATCCTTATTTACGGCCGCTTTACGATGCTTTGTACGATGTTATGGGACAAGAGCAGACTGCGAAGGCACTGGAGCGCGGTTTGATCGAAATTGCACCTCTTGCCTATATGCGGGGACGTACACTGGATGATTCGTTTATTATCCTGGATGAAGCTCAGAATACGACACCGGAGCAGATGAAAATGTTTCTGACTCGTCTCGGTTTTGGTTCCAAAATGGTTATTACCGGTGACGTGACACAAATTGATTTACCGCGCGGCAAAAAGTCAGGGCTTGTGGAAGCCAATGCAATACTGGGCCAAGTGGAAGAGATTGGATTTGTCTATTTTGCCGAGCAAGATGTTGTACGGCACTCCCTCGTCCAGAAAATCATCGTCGCCTATAACCACGCCGCAGAAAATCAAGAATAGAAAGGGATTGTCTCGATGACCTCGAAGGAACTGTCAAAAGGCAAATCTTTTCAAAATAGAGCTACAGGATGGAAGTATAGCGTGTGGGCACGCTATCTTCTGTTTTTGTTTCTGGTGATCCTCTTCTACGTGAGTCTTGCTTCCAAGCTACTCCCAGAGCGGTATGATATTCAGGAAGGCACACGAAGTGAAGTGAATATTGCTGCGCCCATGCAGATCCCGAATACCAAGGCTACACTGAAAGCACAAGAAGAAGCCGCTGAACGTGTACAGCCGATGTTTCAGATCGTGCAGATGCGGAACGAAAATCTGATGACGACTCTGCTTGATCGTATTGATCGACTGAATCAGGATGATCAGATTTCCAGTCAGGACAAGATTGACATCTATCGTGATGAAATACCGCAGCGTCAGAAAGATTTTGTTTCCAATTTCATCAACAACAACCGGAAAGCGGGTACATACTCCGAAACTCTGTTGGAAGAGATCAGAAATGTGGTACAGGAGCAAAGCTACCGTATCCCGGAAGAGACATATATCAAAATTTCACGTCTGACTTCGGATGATATTCAGGAGATGAAGGCCGTTGCTCGGGATATCGTCTCTAGATTAATGACCGACCAGATTAGTGAGGCTACAACAGCTCGTGCCAAAGTGGCCGAGATGGTGAGTGTGAGCTCTCTAAGCAAGCGTACGCAGCGTGAAGTTGTACAGGAGCTTGCTCGTCTTGTGGTAACGTCTAACCGCTTCTACGATGAAGAGGGTACAAAAGAAGCTAAAGTACAGGCTCGTGAGAACACTCAAACGGTCTTTATCAAGCAAGGAGATACGCTTGTTGCCAAGGGTGAGATGATTACCCCGGAGATGTACACCCTTCTGGGCGAGAACGATTTGCTGAAAAACGAAGTGAACTATTGGCCTCAGCTTGGACTGCTTATGCTGTCTTGTCTGTTGTCGGCAGCGATTCTCATGTATATTCAGCAATTCAGCGGAACGCATTTCAAATATAATAATGCTCAGCTGCTGATGCTTGTTCTCATATTTATTATTACGATTGTGGTTATGCATGTTACAGCGATACTCCAGACCAGTGAGAATTCATACGTAGGCTTTCTTGCTCCTGTTGCCGTAGGCGCAATGTTAATTGCATTGCTGCTGGATACATCGCTTGCCTTTGTCTGCTCGATTATTATCGGCATGCTGTCGAGCATTATTTTGAATACACATCAGGGTCAGATTTTTGATTTTGAACTTGGATTCTTCGCGGTGTTGGTATCGTTTGTTGCGATCTTCGCCACCCATCGGGCAAGTCAGCGGTCTACGATTCTAAAAGGCGCCATTATGGTCTGTCTGTTCGGATCGATCGCAGTCTTCACACTGGCTCTGATTGACTCAAGTGACTGGAATCGGACGACAACGCTCTATGGCATTGGATTTGCGTTTGCCGGAGGCGTACTGACCGCCATATTGGTTATTGGGCTAATGCCATTTTTCGAAACCTCATTTGGCATCTTGTCTGCGCTGAAGCTGGTGGAACTGTCTAATCCCAATCACCCGCTACTACGCAAACTCTTAACAGAGACACCGGGAACCTATCACCACAGTGTGATGGTAGGAAACCTGTCAGAAGCCGCCGCAGAGGCGATCGGTGCCAATGGGTTGTTATGTCGGGTCGGCTCGTATTACCATGATATTGGCAAGACCAAGCGACCGATTTATTTCATTGAAAATCAAAACAATATGGAAAATCCGCATGATTCGATTGATCCAAAGCTGAGCAAGTCCATTATCGTGGCTCACGCACGCGATGGTGTGGAAATGCAGAAGGACTACAAGCTGCCGAGGCCTATTCGGGACATTGCTGAGCAGCATCATGGAACAACCTTCCTGCATTACTTCTATCACAAAGCACTGCGTCAGGCTGAGGAAGCAGGAGTGGAACCTGATTTTACGGAAGATGATTTCCGTTATCCGGGTCCCAAGGCTCAGTCCAAAGAGTCGGCGATTGTTGGTATTGCTGACAGCGTGGAAGCTGCGGTCCGTTCCTTGCGGAAGCCTACTGTAGAGCAAGTGGAGTCCATGATCGAAAAGATTATTAAAGGTCGACTGGACGATCATCAGTTTAACGACTGTGATCTGACAATGCGGGAGCTGGATATCGTCGCCAAGACCCTTAAGGAAACCGTCATGGGCATATTCCACTCCAGGATTGAATATCCGGAAGAAATGAAGAAACCGAAGCCTACCTCGCCGGAAGCGGGTTGATTCGCTAATATAAGAAGACAGGAGTATGAAAGAATGAGTCTTAACCTAGCATGGAATAATGAACAACAGGATAAAGAAATCACCGAACCGATGATCGCAATGTTGGAGCAGCTGCTGAACCTTGCAGGGGAAGCAGAGGGTGTTGCGGACGGGGAAGTGGCCCTGACTTTCGTAGATGATGAGCAGATTCATGAGCTGAACCGTGACTATCGCGGCATTGATCGTCCAACAGATGTATTGTCTTTTGCAATGAATGAGACTGTGGATGAGGAACTGGATATCATCTACGAACTGGACGAAGATGAAGAAATGGAAGAAATGCCGGATGTTCTGGGGGATATTATTATTTCTGTTCCACGGACCATCCTGCAGAGTGAAGAATATGGGCATTCATTTGAACGTGAGCTCGGGTTCCTGTTTGTTCATGGCTTCTTGCACTTGCTTGGATATGATCATCAAGATGAAGCCAGCGAAGCCGAAATGATGGGCAAACAGGAAGCGGTACTCGCCCAAGCCGGGTTGACACGATAATGAAAAGGCGCTCCTGGGGGATGGTATTCCGCAATGCTGCGGAAGGAATCGTATACGGGCTGCGGACTCAGCGGAATGTAAGAGTTCATACAGGAGTCGCCATTTTGATGTGTGCAGCCGGCTTTTTTTTCGGGATTTCCAGAACGGACTGGATGTTTGTACTGACAGCCGTTTTTCTGGTTCTTGTGACGGAGCTGATGAATACAGCAGTGGAAGCTGCTGTAGATCTGGCGCATCCGCATATACATCCGCTGGCAAAAGCGGCGAAGGACACCGCGGCCGGTGCAGTTTTGCTGGCTGCGGTGTTCGCCGTCATCATCGGGAGTATCGTTTTCATTAAACCGGTGATGAGCTGGCTGGGTTTGCTGTGATTTTGTTTTTGTTTTGATTTTAATATTACACACAAATTATAAAGTTGGACTCATTTTTAAGTTGAACTTCTGGTTTGCACAATAACGGAGAGGTCAGAAATAACCTGTAGAAGCGAAGCGTTCGCCTTTATCACCGGATTTCACTTTGGAAAAGGGAATCAATAAAATCCGGGGATAACAGCGATCGTAAGGTTGTTCTGACAGCGGAGAGGCCAGTGCAAATATTTTTAAGTTGAACTTAACTCATTGAGTGCAACTTTATATACACCCTAAGGGAGAGATTAATTATGGATAATGATTTGTTGATGCAAGAAGCAATCAAGGCACGTACGAAAGCGTATACGCCTTATTCTCATTTTGGTGTAGGTGCAGCTTTGCTTGACAGTGAGGGACATGTGCATCATGGTTGTAATATTGAGAATGCTGCTTATACGCCAGGCAACTGTGCTGAGCGTACAGCCATGTTCAGTGCGATAGCAGGAGGTAAGCAACCACGCAGTTTCAAAGCCATTGCCATTGTAGGAGATACAGACGGCCCGATTGCTCCATGCGGCGTATGTCGTCAAGTGATGTATGAACTGTGTGAACCGGATATGAAAGTTATTCTGGGTAACATGAAAGGTGATCTGCAGGAGACTACAGTTGCCGAGCTATTGCCATGGGCTTTTGGACCATCTGATCTGAACTCTGCTAAAAAGTAAAAACCAATATATTCCAGGCCTAGGCGCCTGAGGAGGAACATATGAAAAAACAAGCATTCAAATCCGGCTTTGTAGCCATTATTGGACGTCCCAATGTAGGTAAATCCACACTGATGAACCAAGTCATTGGACAGAAAATTGCGATTATGTCGGACAAGCCACAAACGACTCGTAATAAGATTCATGGTGTTTATACATCGGAACACCAACAAATCGTTTTCCTGGATACGCCAGGGATTCACAAACGTCAATCCAAGCTGGGCGATTACATGAACCAGACCGCTTTGAATACGCTCGGAGAAGTCGAAGCTGCTCTGTTCCTGATCGATGCCTCGGAAGGCATGGGCGGTGGTGACCGTTATATTGCAGAACAATTGAAAAATGTACGGACGCCTGTCATTCTTGTCATGAACAAAATTGATAAAATTGAGCCGGAAGCATTGCTTCCGCTGATTGAGGAATATCGCAAGCTGCATGATTTCGCTGAAATCGTACCTGTTTCTGCCATGCTCGGCAGCAACGTAAGTACCTTGCTTGAGCAGCTCGGCAAGTATTTGCCGGAAGGTCCGCAGTACTATCCAGATGACCAGGTTACAGACCATCCGGAGCAGTTCGTTTGTGCTGAGTTGATTCGGGAGAAAATTTTGCAAATGACGCGTGAAGAAGTGCCTCACTCCATTGCGGTCACGATTGAGGATATGAAAGTACAGGACAACGGCGTCGTTTATATTTCTGCCGTCATTTTTGTGGAGCGTGATTCGCAAAAAGGGATCATTATCGGTAAACAGGGTGCCTTGCTTAAAGAAGTGGGGAAACGTGCCCGCCATGATATTCAAAACCTGTTAGGTTCCAAAATCTTCATGGATCTGTGGGTTAAAGTGAAAAAAGACTGGAGAAATCAGGATCGAGTTCTGCGTGACCTTGGCTTTGGCCGCGACTAATCGTCGGAATTGTATCCAGTAATTGCAACACATAGTTTACCTTGCAAGACTCCATCCTATCTGGTAGAAGCAGACGTCATTTCCGAAGAGAGGATGAAATTCCGATGCGAGATTTTTCGTGGAAGGTTTTTGCGATGACGGGGGATGTGGAATCCTATCTGTTGTATGCCGAGGCATGTAGCTCAGTGGGACAGGAGTCGGAACCTGCAAGGGAAGTGATTGAAGATGAAGAAGCCGAAGGTTAATTGGCTAATTCGGGAATGGTTAGGTGACGAGGCATGCTATACAGGGTGGAAGGGATTGTCATCCGCAGCATGGACTACGGCGAGGGAAACAAAATCATTACGCTTTGCACCGAAAGCGGCGGGAAAGTAGGGGTACTCGTCCGCGGTGCCAAAAAGCCCAAAAGCCGACATGCTGCACTGGTGCAGCCATTTACGTACGGTCAATATGTATATTTTCGTAACACCGGTCTGGGAACACTAAACGCAGGTGAGATCATCGAATCTTATCATGAGCTGCGTGAAGATCTGATTAAGGCCTCCTATGCATCTTATGCTTGTGAACTGTTGGATCGTGTGTTGCAGGATGAAGAGACAGGTACGTTCTGGTTCAAACAGTTGAAAGCCTGTCTTCAGGCGTTGAAGGAAGAGAAAGATCCGGTCGTCATCACAAGCCTGTATGAAATGAAAATATTACAGGCAGCCGGGTACGGACCTCAGCTGGATGATTGCATTTCTTGTGGTCACGAGCGTCCGGATGAGCAATTATTTGTTAGTCCAAGGCTTGGAGGCGTTCTGTGCCGTGCTTGCAAACACTTTGATCCTCCGGCGATGTCCGTGAGTCCGAAGGCGTTGAAACTCTTGCGTCTGTTTGCACAGCTGGATCTGCAAAGGCTTGGTAATATATCGGTTAGCGAAGGCACCCGGGATGAGATCAAAAAGATCATGCGGGCCTTTATGGATCATCAACTTGGCTTGAATCTAAAATCCCGTTCTTTTCTTGATCAAATGGAAAAGTACGGGATTTGAGTCGTCTTGATGTGAAATAACTAATATATCTTGACTTCGTACTTATTTTTATATATTATGAACTATAATTTCTCTTTTGGAGACATGCATTGAACGAGAAAGTAGGAGACTTGATTTATACATTCAGGAGCAGAAGAGGTCGGTTGACCTTACTAATCTTGTGTGAGCGAGCCGGGGATGGTGGGAGCCGGGTTGAATCGGTCTGTGAAACGGCACTCGGGAGCATGAATGACACGGAAAAGTGGGCTTGAATGAACAGGATCTCTGTTTATATCTAAGCCAAGTAGGGTGGAACCGCGGGAATAGCTCTCGTCCCTATGTCTGTATAACAGGCGTAGGACGAGGGCTTTTTATTGTCTGTACCGTTCTAGGCTTGTTCATCACAAACCATCGAAAAGGAGCATGATTATGAATTTTCAGCAGATGATTCTCACGCTGCAACAATTCTGGGCCGCGCACAACTGTATTATTGTTCAACCATATGATACGGAAAAAGGGGCAGGTACGATGAACCCGATGACCTTTTTGCGTTCGCTTGGACCCGAGCCTTGGAAAGTAGCTTATGTAGAGCCGTCCCGCCGTCCTTCGGATGGTCGTTATGGAGAAAATCCAAACCGTCTCTATCAGCATCATCAATTCCAGGTTATTATCAAGCCTTCGCCAGACAATATTCAGGAGATTTACCTGGAAAGTCTGAAACAGTTGGGTATTGATCCGCTCAAACATGATATTCGGTTTGTTGAAGACAACTGGGAGAACCCTTCCCTCGGCTGTGCTGGTCTTGGCTGGGAAGTCTGGCTGGACGGTATGGAAATCACCCAATTTACGTATTTCCAACAAGTCGGTGGAATCGAGACGAATCCGGTAGCAGTTGAAATTACGTATGGTATGGAGCGTCTTGCTTCATACATTCAGGAAAAAGAAAATGTGTTTGAGTTGGAATGGGTAGACGGAATTACATATGGTGATGTGTTCCGTCAGCCTGAATTCGAACACTCCAAATATACGTTTGAAGTATCTGATGTCAAAATGTTGTTTACGCTCTTCAACATGCATGAAGAGGAAGCGAACAAGGCTATGGCACAGAATCTGGTTTTCCCGGCATATGACTATGTGTTGAAATGTTCCCATACGTTCAACCTGTTGGATGCGCGCGGAGCAATCAGTGTAACGGAGCGTACTGGGTACATTACCCGTGTCCGTAATCTGGCTCGTCAAGTGGCTGCAACATATGTGGAAGAGCGTGAGAAGCTCGGCTTCCCGCTGATCAAGAAAGGGGGAGCTGAGCATGTCTAAGGATCTGTTATTTGAAATTGGTCTGGAAGAAGTGCCTGCACGCTTCATGCGAGCAGCAATTGAACAGCTGCAGGATCGTGTCGTGAAATGGCTGGATGCATCCCGCATTTCTTACGGTGAAGTGAATGCCTATGCCACACCGCGCCGATTGGCTGTTTTGATCAAAGATGTTGCCGAGAAACAGGAAGACGTGGAGGAAGAAGTTAAAGGACCTTCCCGTAAAATAGCACTCGACGACAGTGGTAACTGGAGTAAAGCTGCACTCGGATTTGCCCGTAGTCAGGGAGTTGAACCGGATCAGTTTACATTCAAGGAACTGAGCGGCGTGGAATATATCTACGCGACCAAGAGCAGTAAAGGCGTTGAAACCTCATCTGTAATTGGTCAAGGTTTGCTGGCTATACTGCATGCAATGACGTTCCCGAAATTCATGCGTTGGGCTTCGTATGATTTCAAATTTGTGCGTCCGATTCGCTGGATTGTTGCTCTGCTGGGCAGCGATGTTATTGAATTGGAAGTTGCAGGCGTAAAGTCTGGCAATGTAACACGTGGACATCGTTTCCTCGGAAAAGAGGCGATCATTTCGGATCCCGCTTCGTATGTGGAAGTGCTTCGTTCCGAGCATGTCATTGCGGATATCAAAGAACGTGAGCAGATGATTGTATCCCAGATCCAGGCTTTGGCTTCCGAGAAGAAATGGGATATTGCGATCAAGGAAGATTTGCTGGAAGAGGTCCTGTTCCTGGTTGAGACACCAACAGTGCTGTTCGGAACATTCGAATCTTCATTTTTGAATATTCCACAAGAGGTACTGATTACTTCGATGCGTGAGCATCAACGTTATTTCCCGGTGCTTGATAATGATGGACAATTGCTGCCATACTTCGTTACGGTTCGCAACGGCGGCAGTGATTCACTGGATGTCATTGCAAAAGGAAACGAAAAGGTACTTCGTGCACGTCTGTCTGATGCCAAGTTCTTCTACGAGGAAGACCAGAAGCTGGAGATTAAGGATGCATTGTCGAAACTGGAAAGTATCGTCTTCCAGGAAGAGCTGGGAACGGTTGGAGATAAAGTTCGCCGTATTCGCAAAATTGCGGATGGTCTGGCTAGCAAGCTGCAAGTACCAGCCGATGTAGCCGAAGCGGTGAATCGTTCTGCGGATATCTGCAAATTCGACCTTGTTACACTTATGGTGGGAGAATTCCCTGAACTGCAAGGTGTGATGGGTGAGGATTATGCCCGTAAAGCTGGTGAAAAAGAAGAAGTGGCCAAAGCGGTATTTGAGCACTATCAGCCACGATTCGCTGGAGATCAATCTCCTGCTTCGCTTGTTGGTGCTATTGTGAGTGCTGCGGATAAAATAGATACAATTGTAGGTTGTTTCTCGATCAATATTATTCCTACAGGATCTCAAGATCCTTACGCGCTGCGCCGTCAGGCAGCAGGGATCGTACAAATTTTGCTGGATCACAATCTTCCGCTGACATTGTCCGATGTATTCGGCGTTGCACTTCAAGTGCATGCTCAGATGAACCTGTTGAAACGTGCGGATGAAGAGGTTCGTAAAGATTTGCAGGACTTCTTCGGTCTTCGTGTGAAAAAACTGTTGTCGGAAACGGTCCGTTATGATGTTGTGGACGCAGTGATTTCTTCCGGATTTGATGATATCAGCGCGGTAGTTCCAAAAG
Source organism: Paenibacillus sp. O199 (assembly GCF_001636635.1). Lineage (NCBI taxonomy): Bacteria > Bacillati > Bacillota > Bacilli > Caryophanales > Paenibacillaceae > Paenibacillus > Paenibacillus sp. O199. Next base: position 68,303 of record NZ_LGRP01000021.1, on the reverse strand, counting down.
GTGAGGCACTCATGGCAGCTGTCCAAACGGGAGATGCCTTCAAAACAACCGTCGAATCCTTCAACCGTGTCGGTAATCTGGCTGCCAAAGCATCCAATGCTTCGGTACATGCAGAACTCTTCACAGAAGAAGGAGAGCGCCAGCTGCATGCAGCATGGAGCAAAACCAATGAGGAATATCGTCAGGTATTGTCTCAGCATGCTGCTGCTGAAGCGCTCGCGATTGCATCAGCTTGGAAGGAAGCTATCACCGTATTCTTCGATTCGGTTATGGTTATGGCTGAAGACGAGGCTGTGCGTGCGAATCGTCTGGCATTGCTTGCAGCCATTGACCGTGATCTGAAAGCTTTTGCTGATTTCTCCAAATTGGTCTGGTAGTCGGGTCCTTTTCTGCTCTGAGTGGACAGATCTGCGGCAAAGCATAAATTCAGTATTAAAGAAGGATATATGAGGGTATAAATATACGGAACGGATTGTGAAAAATTTATATTTACAGCCGTTCCGTATTTTAGCCTTTGATTTCCATAGACCGGTCAGAAGGATTTTGACTGGCTGGGGTCGTATATTACAATATGCAGCTATTTTATGAAACCGGGTGGTCTGGCTTTGAGTGAGTTGAATGTACGCCACATTGTTGTGGATGGTGATGCTTGCCCGGTCAAGGCTGAGATCGCAGAAACAGCTCTCCAATTCAAAGTTCCTGTATTGATGGTTTCTTCATTTGATCATTTTCTTCAGGGCGGAGAAGGAGTGCGTACCGTTCAGGTAGATCGAAGTGATCAGAGTGCAGACCTTTACATTGCCAATCACATCAAGCCATACGATGTGGTCATTACACAGGATTATGGACTGGCGGCGCTCGCACTTGGCAAACGTTGTTATGTTTTATCATTTCGTGGTCGTGAATTTAATGATCGTGACATTGATTTCATGCTGGATTCCCGTCATACTGCCGCCAAAGCACGAAAAAGAGGACATTATGGAAAAGGCCCAAAGCCTTTCACAGAGCAGGATCGGGAAATTTTTCAACATAAACTGACAAAACTTTTGAAAGATTTGCAGGAGAATGTGTAAGTTTATCGAATAATATTTACGTGTTAAAGAGATGAAGGTGGACCAAGATGAGTACCGGACAAGGCGGTATACCCGAAAGCATTATTGAATCGGTGTTACAGCAGCATGATATCGTCGATACGGTGAGCCGATTTGTACATCTGACCAAACAGGGGAAATATATGAAAGGCCTCTGTCCTTTTCATTCTGAGAAGACGCCTTCGTTTACAGTTACGCCTGAGAAACAAATTTTCTATTGCTACGGTTGCGGCACGGGTGGAAATGCCATCAAATTCAGGATGGAAATCGAAGGGTTATCCTTTCCCGAGGCCGTCAAGACGATGGCAGAAGAAAGCCACATTTCAATGGGGGACTGGCAGGGGCGTGAATCGGCTCATGTTAATCCAGAAACCGAACGTTTATTGGAAGCATATGAGCTTACCGCGAAGCTGTATCATTTCTTATTGAAAAATACAGAGCACGGTAAAGTGGCTATGGAATATTTACGCTCACGTGGGTTTAGCGACAAACTCATTGACCAATTCCAGATTGGCTATGCGCCTAATCGCTGGGATACCTTGGTACAATTTCTGGAAAAGCGCGAATTTCCGCTTGAAGAGATGGAAAAGGGTGGTTTACTGTCACAGCGAAACGAAGGTCAGGGTTATGTGGACCGTTTCCGAGACAGGGTGATGTTTCCGATTAACGGCAGGAGCGGAAAGCCGATTGCATTTGCAGGTCGCATTTTGGGAGACGGGCAACCGAAGTACCTAAATTCACCGGAAACCCGGTTATTTAACAAAAGCCGTGTTCTCTACAATCTGCATCATGCCAAAAATGCAATTCGCAAACAAAGGCAGGCCATATTGTTCGAAGGGTATGGGGATGTTATCTCCGCCTGGGATCAGGATATCCAGAATGGTGTAGCGGCAATGGGTACCGCGCTCACTGAGAATCAGGCATTGATGCTTAAAGGCATGTGTGATGAAGTCATTGTATGTTATGACGGTGATCGAGCTGGACAGGCTGCGGCGCTCAAAAACTTCCCTATACTCGAGGAAGCTGGGTTACAGGTCAAAATTGCTCTGATTCCGGATGGACTCGACCCGGATGATTTTATCCGAAAGCATGGTGGCGAGCGGTTCCGAAACCAAATTGTGGATGGCGCCGTAACGACTACAAAATTTAAGCTTATAAACCTTAAAAAAAACCATATACTGCTAGAAGGCGGCGGACAAATCGCTTATTCCAAGGAAGCGGTGAAACTTATTGCTCCATTGTCTTCTCCTACAGAACGGGAAGTATATCTTCGGGAACTGGCTGCGGAAGTGGACGTATCTTATGAAACACTGAAGCAGGAGTGTAATGAAGAACGGGAGGCCATGAAAAATAACCTCCAGTATGGGGATAATAACCCGAAAAGGTGGAATAATGGTAGGCAACAAAATAGGCAGGTGCCTACACCCAATCTGTTGCCGGCTTATCACGCTGCTGAACGCAAACTGCTTGCCTGGATGCTTCAGGATGATGAGGCTGCCCAGTACGTGAATGAGCATCTTGGTGAAGCTTTTAACTTGGATGATCATGCAGCTATTGCTGCTTATCTATATGCCTATTATGCGCAAGGCAAACCGTCGGATACAAGCCGTTTTATGTCTTCACTTCATGACGACCGACTGGAAAAGACGGTCAGTTCAATCTCAATGATGGATGGTCCAGGTGAATGGAGTATTCAAGCACTTGACGATTGCATCAGGGAAGTGCTGAAGTATCCGCGTAAGAAAGAGTACGATCTGAAAAAAGAAGAAATGATTGCTGCAGAGCGGGCAGGTGATTCTGTACGCGCGGCACAAATTGTACTTGAAATGATTGCCCTAGAGAGACAGTGAACATCTGAATGTTGGATGTTTCTAGGGAGGAGGGAGTCGAGTTATGGCGAATGATCAGCATACTGAACTAGAAACAGAATTGACGCTGGATCAGGTTAAAGATCAATTGATTGAATCAGGTAAGAAAAGAGCTTCGTTGAACTACAAGGAAATTATAGAAAAACTCTCCCCGTTTGAGCAAGACGCAGAGCAGATGGATGAGTTCTATGAACAACTGAGTGACCTGGGTATTGATGTCGTGAACGAAAATGATGAAGAGGTAACCCTTCGCCCTAGTGAAGATTCCGAGAACAACACCAGAGAGGGAGACGATGAATTCCACTTTGATGATGATCTGAGCCTTCCACCAGGAATCAAAATCAACGACCCTGTTCGGATGTATCTCAAAGAAATCGGTCGTGTACCTTTGTTGTCTGCGGATGACGAAGTGCAGTTGGCCAAACGGATTGAAAACGGGGATGAAGAAGCGAAACGTCGTTTGGCTGAAGCTAACCTTCGTCTCGTGGTAAGTATCGCCAAGCGTTATGTTGGACGTGGCATGTTGTTCCTGGATCTGATTCAGGAAGGTAACATGGGTCTGATCAAAGCGGTTGAGAAATTCGACCACAAAAAGGGTTATAAATTCAGTACGTATGCGACATGGTGGATTCGCCAAGCGATCACCCGTGCGATTGCGGACCAAGCACGTACGATTCGTATTCCTGTGCACATGGTGGAGACGATTAATAAGCTGATCCGGGTATCCCGTCAGCTGTTGCAGGAACTTGGGCGTGAACCGACACCGGAAGAAATCGCTGCCGAGATGGATCTGAGTGTGGAAAAAGTTCGTGAGATTACGAAGATTGCTCAGGAACCGGTTTCCCTGGAAACACCGATTGGTGAGGAAGATGATTCCCATCTGGGTGATTTCATCGAGGATCAGGAAGCATTGGCTCCGGCGGATGCTGCTGCTTATGAGTTGCTAAAAGAACAGCTCGAAGATGTCCTGGATACATTGACTGAGCGTGAAGAGAACGTGCTTCGTCTGCGTTTTGGTCTGGACGATGGACGTACAAGAACGCTGGAAGAAGTGGGCAAGGTATTTGGTGTTACGCGTGAGCGTATTCGTCAAATTGAAGCCAAAGCTCTTCGCAAATTGCGTCACCCTAGCCGCAGTAAACGGCTTAAAGATTTCCTCGAATAACATCACTATGGGAGACTTTCCGCAAGACGCTTTAGCGGCGGCGGGGTCTCCTTTATTTTTAAATTGAACATCTAAATTTCTTGGTTTTGGTAATTCATCCTTGAAATGTTTTATTGGATTTCATTTTATCGCTTTTCGTTGTTCAATGCAAATCATTAAATTAAATGAATGGTGTAGGTGCTTCATGAAACTTTCGAATCGATTACAGCGGATACATGATCAAATTCCCGAAGGCAGCCGCTTGGCTGACATTGGCTCAGACCACGCTTTGCTTCCAGTTGCGGCAGTACGCAGCGGGAAAGCAGCAGGTGCAGTAGCCGGAGAAGTCAACCCAGGCCCTTATGAAGCTGCACGCAAGCAAGTCAGCGATGCAGGCCTGAAGGAACGAATTACAGTACGTCGTGGAGATGGCTTGGATGTCATCTCTGCAGGAGAAGTGGACGTTATCACCATTGCCGGTATGGGAGGAGCACTCATTGCCTCCATTCTGGACCGTGGCCTCTCCAAACTGGATGAGGTCAAGCTTCTTATTTTGCAGCCTAATGTTGGTGAGGATATTCTCAGACGTTGGTTGTTGGAGCATCACTGGGTGGTCGTTGCAGAACAGCTGCTTGAGGAAGATGGCAAAGTGTACGAGATTATTACAGCAATGCCGCAAGAACTCAGTCCGATTGCCAATGAGGAAGTGTATCGCTCACGTCCGCTTGAAGGCGGAGTGGAATTGACATCAGATTTGCTGCTGCGCATGGGGCCTTATTTAACAGACCGTCCAACGGATGTGTTTTTTGCCAAATGGGAGAGCGAAATCGTCAAGCTGCAAAGTGTCGCGCAGTCCATCTCCAAATCTGATCAGGAGTCTTCTCGGGACAAGGCGGCTGAGGTGGAGCGTCTTATTGTGAACTTGAAGGAGGTACTCTCATGTTTGCCAAAGGTCAAACTGTAATTCAATTGATGGAGCAGCTTGCTCCCAAACATCTGGCTGTGCCGGACGATCGGATTGGTCTTCAGCTTGGCAGTTTGCAAAAGGAAATTACGCACGTTCTTATCGCACTTGATGTTACGAACGAAGTTGTAGACGAGGCCATTCGGATTGGAGCCAATCTGATTATTGCGCACCATGCCATCATTTTCCGTCCGGTCAAGTCATTGAATACCGATACACCCATGGGGAAACTGTATGAGAAGCTAATCAAGCATGATATTGCGGTGTACATTAGTCATACCAATCTGGATGTGGCTGAAGGCGGCATGAATGACTGGATGGCCGAGGCCATTGGTATTGAGAGCAAGGAATCACTTGAGGATGTACATACAGATCATTTGTTCAAACTGGCTGTATTTGTACCTCGCACCCATCATGAGCAGGTACTCCAGGCGGTTCTCGAAGCGGGTGCTGGCAGTATTGGGCAGTACAACAAGTGCAGCTTCAATACGGAGGGCACAGGTACTTTTGTACCGGGAGAGGGGACACAACCTTTCATCGGTACAGAGGGGCAGATGGAGCGTGTAGAGGAAATGCGGATTGAGACCATTGTACCGCAGAGTCTGCGCAGCAAGGTTGTACAAGCAATGCTTAAGGCGCATCCGTATGAGGAAGTGGCCTATGACCTGTATGCAATGGATTTAAAAGGCCGTACGCTGGGTCTGGGGCGCTTGGGACCACTCAAACAACCAAAGACACTCGGTGAGCTTGTGGAGGTCGTTAAGGCCCAACTGGATGTGCCGTACGTTAGGGTAGTAGGCGATCTCAATCGGCAGATCAAAAAAGCAGCAGTGCTTGGCGGTTCAGGTAGCCGTTATACTCTTCCTGCACGATTCAAAGGTGCCGATGTCATCGTAACTGGAGACATTGATTATCATACGGCTCACGATGCGCTGATGGCGGGTATGTGTATCATCGACGCCGGGCATAATGCCGAGAAAATCATGAAACCGAAAACTGCGGATTGGCTGCGCTCACGTTTGGACGACAAACGTTATGACACGCAAGTGACTGCATCGGAGGTAAATACGGAAGTATTCCAATTTATCTAAAAGCACTCGGGTTCAATGCTTCCTGTAAGATTAAGCTTGTTTGTAAACTAAAATGCCTGTATACTATGTAATGTTGTTCGGAAAGCTTGACAGACAATCGCTGGTGGCCTTCGTTGCCACGAGAGGAAAGTCCGGGCTCCACAGGGCAGGATGCTGGATAACGTCCAGTCAGCGCGAGTTGAAGGATAGTGCCACAGAAATGGACCGCCGATGGCCGGATTTTCCGGCACAGGCAAGGATGGAACCGAGGTGTAAGAGACCCCGAGGAACGCTGGTGACTTCGTTCCTGGTAAACCCCATCTGGAGCAAGACCTAATGGGACACAGTCGACTCTTCGGAGAAGGCAGCCTTAGCCCGAGGTGTGTCTAGGTTGGTCGCTTGAGCTGTGCAGCAATGTATGGCCTAGATAGATGATTGTCGCTTGTGGTGGGAGGGTAGTTCCCGTCTGAACCACGAAGAGCACAGAACCCGGCTTACGGTAAGCTTTCCTAACTACAACACAAACAGTAACAAGTGCAGTCCACTGTCAGTCACAGGCAAACAGAACGATTTTACCTGATGTGCCTGACTGATCAGAAGGATGCGATTAAACTTCAAAAGAATTCCTGCACTTGCAGGTCATATAAATAAGGCGTCAGACTTCGAGCTTTCTCAGGTCTGACGCCTTATTTTTGTGTTATTCGTTGGAATGAGAAATTGTTCCTAATGATACAGTGGATGACAGTTCGTTACAGTGTAACTACACTGTCTGACTGTAATGATGCATGCCAGCGTTGAATGGCACGATCCATACGCTCTACAGCCTCGGGAAGCAGATCTGGATCCGTATGAGTAAAGTTGATCCGCATACGGTTCAGCTCCGGTGTACCCGCATAGAATGAATCCCCTGGTACAATACATACTTTTTCCTGAATTCCATAGGTAAACAGATTGCTGGCCAGCATGCCCTCAGGCAATTGCAGCCACAGGAACATTCCGCCTTGCGGTGAGTTCCAAGAGATACCTTCCCACGATTTTGCAGCCATGAGAGTGGTCATTTTTTTCATCCGTTGTTCATAATCCTGTGAAATATTGCGAATATGGCCGTCCAGATCGAAAGATTCCAGTAGTGCATGAAGTGCTCTTTGGTCGATGCTGCTGGAATGCAAATCTGCCCCCTGTTTGGCGCGGGCAGCTATTTGGATAACATCCGGAGCAGCCAGTATCCAGCCAGTGCGGAGGCCAGGAGCAACTGTTTTGGAGAATGTGCTGGTGTAGATGACATTGGATGGACCCTCATAGGATTCCGCATCCAGTTTCGCCAGTGCAGGGGCATCTAGTTGTTCCGGTTTAAAGCGGATTTCACCATAAGGATCGTCTTCCAAGATCAGTACCCCATATTTCCGGCACAGGTCTACGGCTTGCTGACGTCTGGCGCGACTCCATACTTTACCTGACGGGTTGGAGAACGTAGGGTTAATGTAAACGAGCTTTGGACGATGCAATTGCAGCTGTTCCTCCAGTGATTCAGGCAACATTCCGTCATCATCACAGGCAACACCGTGCGCCTCAGCCTGATAGGAATGAATGACTTGAAGGGCAGCCAGATAGGTTGGTGATTCAACTAGCACGCTGTCGCCTGAATCGAGCAAGATTCGGCACACCAGGTCAATGGATTGCTGGGAACCTGTAGTCAGAAGCATATGATCAGGTGAAGCGGGAATGCCCTTGGATTCAAGACGTTCTGCAATTTTGGCACGTAGTGGTCGGAAACCTTCCGTCTCTGCATATTGAAGAGCCGCTGAACCACCCATGAATACCTTTTCGTATGCGTCACGGATGGCTTCAAGCGGGAATGATGACTGGGCAGGTAAACCGCCGGCTAGAGAAATCATTCCAGGCGCCTGTGCAGCCTGTAACATGTCGCGAACGACAGAGGACGGGGTATTTTGTGCCATTTTGGACCAAGGGGTATTCATATTATTCTCATCTCCTGTTATTCACTGTTATACTGATATTATAAACTATAATAGACGGACTGCAGTATAACAGTAAAATGCTGATCATAACAGTTGGGAGGGTGCATGTGTGCATATTGAATTGAAACGGGGAAGCAGCACCAAATTGTATGTTCAGATTGCCCTTACACTTGCTGACCGAATAAGGTCTGGACTAATCGAGCCTGGAACCCGTCTGCCGTCTGTTCGTAAAATGACCACAGATCTGGGCGTCAGCCTGGTCACTGTGTCCAAAGCCTATGCCGAGCTTGAAGCCATACAGCTAATTACGTGTTCCCAGGGGAAGGGTTGTTATGTACGGGGGGCGCATGAGCTGGAGATAACGGAGGATATGGAGAGGACTCACCGCACTCATGCAAAAAATGAATCCAGCACACCTTGGAACTGGCAGATGGCCCTTGTGGATTATTTGCCCCGAGCTCAGCTCTGGAGACATTTTGATGCATCTCCACAAGTTAGATATGAGCTGCATATGTCGGCAATTCAGCCTGAATTGTTGCCAACCCGAGAGATTATCGATAGTGCGTACCGGCTTTCCTCGGATCATCCAGAGCGCATGGCTGCCTATGGGTCTTTTCAGGGAGATCGCGAACTGCGTCAGACGTTTTCCGGGCATTTTGCGGAAAGAGGTTTGCGGGTAATGCCCGAACGGATGCTGATTACGAGCGGTACCCAGCAGGGAATCGATCTTGTCGCGCGTACGTTTGTTGGTCCTGGTGACGTCGTATACATGGAAGCACCAAGCTATACCGGAGCAATAGATGTGTTTACAAGCAGAGGAGCAAAGATTATTACGGTGCCAATGGATGACGAAGGTATGCGTATAGATCTGTTAACCCGGTTATGTGATACATACCCGCCCAAGTTGATATATACCATTCCTACGTTTCACAATCCTACAGGCATTACGATGAGTGCCAAACGGCGTGCGCAACTGCTTAATCTTGCTCAAAGTTATCATTGTCTCATCCTGGAGGATGATCCGTTCGCCGATCTGTATTTCCGTGATCCTCCCCCTGCTTCCATTAAATCCATGGATGGGACGGGGCATGTGATATATATCAAAAGCTTCAGCAAAGTACTGTCTCCAGGCTGCCGTGTGGCGTGTGCGGTTGCAGACGGAAGTGTGCTCACCCGACTTGTTGCAGCCAAATCCACTGCGGATCTCGGGAGTCCGCTGCTTACACAAAAGGCCTTGCAATCGTTCATACAGCATCAATACAGTGCGTATACAGCGCGATTGAGGGATGAGTTATATTCCCGGCTTCTTGCCGCATCAACGGTACTGGAGGAACATGGTTCTCCCGGGATGTACTGGACTTTGCCTGATGGTGGACTAAACTTGTGGCTGCAATTGCCTGATGGTTTGGATATGCGTGAACTGCACCGCCAGTCGCTTGTCGCAGGTGTTTCCTTTTTACCTGGCTCTGCCTGTTATGTAGGGGAAACGGATATGGCGAGTCTGAGGATCTGCTTCACGGTTACGAATCAGGAGCTGTTATGTGAAGGTCTACGGGTATTATGCAGGGTTATTAAGAACATTACCCCTCAACAGGGTGGGGCTAAAGCGGACAGGCTCCCGCTTATTTAATTTTTGGAACACGGACATACATCCAATCCACATTGGACCCAGTGCAATACGTTATAGTATCACTTGAAAGGGAGTTGGTTTGAAATGAACCATTTCTGTCCACCGCTTTGTCCGATTGTTTGTGACCCAATCCAGGTTGTTGAAGATTATTACATCCCACAAATCGTACCCGTAATTCACCCGATCGAAGTCATCAAAAAACATCACTGTGTGCCGATCCATCATCACATGTATCCTGTCGTGGTCAAAGAAGAAGATCCTTGTTATGTTTCAAGCCACAACGGTAAGAAAAAATCCGTGAAAAAATCAAGCAAATCCCGCACAACTTCTCGCAAGCGCTAGTCGCAGCGGGTGCCCCGGGGAAATAGGTAAACATACCAAAGAGCAGCATACGCCCCGGGGCGCAGCTGCTTTTGTTTTTTTATATCCAGTGTACGGTTATTGTTTGATGTACTTTTTCATTGTATTATCCATTTGCTGTCTCACATGTTGTGGCCAGAACTGGAGTGGGGCACTGTTACCAGAGGCCGCCTCCAATGCTTTAAACACATCGATTTGACCATAACCGAAATACTTGTCATGACCTGGGTCTCCGAGATCTATGACGCTTTGACGCATGAGATCCATGACTTCTGTGTTGGTCAGATCAGGATTGAGTGAGCGAATCAAGCCTGCAAGTGCCGCTACATGGGGGCTTGCCATCGACGTTCCGGACAAGGCTGCATATTGGTTGTTCGGATACGTACTTGCAATGCTGGAGCCTGGAGCCGTCACATCGACGTAATCCCCGTAGTTGGAATAGGAAGCTTTGTTCATGTCCGCATCCGTAGCGGATACCGCAAATACTTCTGGATAAGCGGCAGGGTATCCCGGACGCTCCGTATTATCGTTACCGGTCGCTGCAATTAATACGATGTCGCGATCAAAAGCGTATTTGATAGCATCATGAAGAAATTGGGCATCGGCGTAGTTACCCAGACTCATGTTAATGACCTTGGCTCCATGATCAGCGGCCCAAATGATGCCTTCTGCCACAGCATAGGTTGTGCCTGACCCCGAATTGTCGAGCACTTTAACAGGTAGTACCTTGTTATACCAGCTCATGCCTGCTACACCTTCGTTGTTATTCACAACAGCGCCGATGATGCCTGCTACATGTGTACCATGTCCTACGTCATCAAGTGGTTTGCTCGCTGGATCGACAACGTTATAACCTTTCAGCAGCTTGCCCTTCAAATCAGGATGAGTCAGATCGACGCCGGTGTCTACCACGGCAACGATAACATCCTTGTTGCCCTTCGTAATATTCCAGCCACGGTTAGTCTCAATGGCGGGTAGGTTCCATTGGTAGTCGGAGAACAAAATATCATTGGGCACGGTTACATCTTTTTGTTCAGGTACGGTTTCATTGGTTAAATACATGTAGTGGGGTTCCATATACAGCGGATTCCATTTACGTTCGAAATAAGCATGTAATTGTTGATAATTCATATTTTCCGACCGAAAAACATACGTGTATCCCAGCTTGCGTGCCGATTGCGTCCGCAGGTCAGATTTAATGATGCGCATATCCCGTTCACCTGGATCCTGACGGAAACGGATGACGATTTCATTTTCGTAAAAATGGCTGGCATTGGCATTATCATGTCCTGTTTTTACAGTGATTTCTTTAAGGGTGTCGGGGTGCACAGACTCGATTTTGAATTTACCTTCACGCGGATAAGGGATCATGCGCAAATTTTTGCGCTGATGCTGTTCCACGGCATTCAGTACATTTTGGCTAAACAGAGCGATGACGGCACGTTCTCCATCCTTGGAAGGTTGCGCCATAACAAAAAACTTTTCCTTGCCGAGAGGAAAGGAAGAAGATTCGAAGCTTTGACGTTTGCTCACAGCTTTTTTGGCTAGGGCGAGAGAATGTTCCAGCTTTTGCTGTTCCATCTTGCTTCCTTTTGCTGCTGTTTTGTCAAAGTGCCGGCTGCGAGATCCCTTGGTATTCATTACATCAATAGACCGTATATGATCATGTGTTTGTTGTAGCTCTTTAACGTATTGACTTATTTGCACATCGTTCATTTTGGAGGTCTTATCAAGCATGATGTTAAGGTGTTGTTTGGCATCCGCACGGGTCAGCAGATCGGTTGATTTTACATCCTGAACTTTAAGACGTTGTTTGCTCGCATGCTCCTCGTGTGGAGAATCGGGCATGGCACTTGGAGCAGGAACAGGGCGATTGGACGTCGGAAGCAAAAGCGTCAAGGCAAGTGCGCCCGCACCCGCGGCAATGGCCCAGTTAACCCATTTCGGTCTGGACATAGGGGATGGAACCTCCTCGTTTATTTTGACAATCATCTTACAGTGCTCTGATTTCATCGTTGTCACTGGATATATCTATCGTTAGGAAAAGCGGTTATTTTTATGCAGGTGAACATCAGGTGAGCTGTGTGTAATGGGCATGTTCAGGGACAGAAAGGGAAAGCCTGATTAAGGGATACCGCTCGTCATCTTTTTATGGTAGGATAGTACCTGAGAATTCAAGGTCAGGGGAGAATCTCCCGTTGGCCGATCTATATGTAAGGACTTATTTAAGGGGGAGCTACCTTTATGTCAGCAGCCAATGTACAGAAAACATGTGAGTCAACTAGGGAAAAGTTAAAACCGGCTATCGATCGGATCGAAAAATTTTTGAATGAAAATGCCTTGCCTGAACTGGATCAGAATCAGACGGAGGAGTCATCAGCCTTCTACAAAGGATTTCTTTCGGATCTCCGTCATTTGCTCGTTTTTTCTGAAGTTTCTTACGAAAAACTTGGCGTTGTGCTGCGTCGTGCCAATTTTGATGTCGATTTTGCCGAAAAGGCTCTCTATAACACATACCATCAAAGCATAAACAGCTTTTTTTATCCTAAAAATGAATGTTACTCCGAAGATGGAAGATATGCTTACACTGGTCAGGATGCGATCCGATTCCGTGATAAGCCAATTCGTGCAGTACGGGATGTTATTCTTGAAATATCAAAAACGTACGAAGAGTTGCGTGATGATCTGGCCTTTTATGAAAGTGACTACCTCACGCAGCGTCGGATGCAAAATCAACGCAATCACGCGTAAATACATTTTTTAACTTATATGCGAATTGGACAAAACCGCCCTTGTGGCGGTTTTTTTGCGTGTTCTTTCAACTGGCATCGCGGATAAAGGAGCATGTCATCATCTGGCATTTCGTTGGAGAATAGCCGATTTACGGTGCGGAGACAATAGATGTCGAGGTGATAAAAATGAGCCAAGAGAAGCCGATCGTCAAATGCAGTGTTGCTAACTGTCACTTTTGGGGAGAAAACAATTTCTGCCAGGCTGATGCCATCATGATTGACATTGACCAACATGCCACCCGTCGCTTACATGAGGAATTTGCAGGAGAGACCTTTGATTCTGATCATCATGATCATGCCCGTACTTCATCTGCAACTTGCTGTCACACATTCAAACCGAAATGAGCAGTCATTCCCATTTGTATGGAGGTGCTTTGCATTGAATAATGACCGTAGAGATGATCACCCGTTGCAACGTCCAAAAACGACTCCGTTAGATGAAAAGCAGCGTCAGCGTGTAGACTATCCAAGACGTAGCCACAGGGAAGAGTATGGTGCAGAGGTAGCGCCCCCAACAGGTTCTATTCGAACAGAACCTACGGAAAGAACCGATCATACCCCTGTGAAGCGTGAAGATGACGACGGTGTCATGAAATCTACTGGCCGAATCTCCGGATATATGGGTCTGGCCTTTGGTATCGCATCCTTATTTATGTGGTCCATTGTCCTTGGTCCAGCTGCAGCGGTACTTGGTTACTATGCTTACGTCAATGGCCGGAAAACGGCGGGTGCGTGGTCTATTGGACTTGGCGCAGTGGCAACACTTAGCTATTTCTTCATGATTCCATTCGCCCGTTAATAAAGCAAAAACATGATCTGATTATCAGTACAAAAAATGATAACCGAACTGGATATGAGTTGGTTATTTGCAGCCTTCTGCTTCCACCTTACTTAAGGGGTGATTGCAGAAGGTTTTTTCGCATATACGCAATGAAGTTGTAAAATCGGTCTATTTTTTTGAAAACAATGGAACCTGCCTGTAAAATAATGTAGAATAAAGTCATAATCTACGTTTACATTATACGGGAGTGAATATAACTCATGCAGATTGATCCGCGCGCGTCGCGGCAGTTGCTGGAACTGCAATTGTCCAATAGTCTCAACGAAACAAATGCATCGGATGGAAACTCCGCTTCAACAGTGGATTTTGCCAGTATGATGGACGGGCTGCTCGGTACGAATTCAAATACTTTGAACAATACTGGTACCGTAGGCGAAGACGTGAATTCTGCTGCGATCTCCAAACGATCCAGTGACGGTCTGTTGTGGCTGCAACTGGGCAGCATGTATAACCCGGATGCAAGTTCTGTTTCTTCCTCGAACAGTAATGTGGTTTCTTTATCTTCCCTGTTAAATACTGGAGCAGTCGATTCGGGTGCATCTGTACCTACAGATTTTGAATCTTTGATTGCCTCAGCGAGCGCCAAATATGGGGTGCCTGAATCTTTGATCAAGGCGGTTATTGATACAGAATCCGGTTTCAATCCGAATGTAGTGTCTTCCGCAGGTGCCAAGGGACTAATGCAGTTGATGGATGGGACGGCAGCAGGGTTGGGAGTAAGCAACGCTTACGATCCCGCTCAAAATATAGATGGTGGAACCAAATACCTTTCTCTCCAGCTCCAGCGTTTTGGTGGCGAGGTGAAGATGGCACTTGCTGCTTATAATGCCGGACCGGGACGGGTTTCGAGTCTGGGTGTATCGAGTGACGCTGAACTGATGAGTGTACTTAACCGCCTCCCTTCGGAAACACAGGCTTATATCTCCAAAGTGGAGAAAGCACAGTCGAAATATTCGGTATAAATGGTATAGACCAAAGAAATGGCAACACAACAGTACGCCCAGGAAGAGATCAAACGCGGGAACAGCAGTCTTAAATGTGCTTAGTTCCTGTTTGGTCTTTTTGTGTTGAGCGGGGATCGTGTTACAATGCTCACTGTAGATTCCACAAAGAAGAGACAAGGAGGGGAACCTCATTTGAAATATTTTGATTATGCAGCAACGACGCCTCCTCATCCGGATGTCGTTCGTACAATGGCCGAGATTATGGAGGCGCAATATGGGAATCCGTCATCGATTCATGGATATGGTGAGCGAGCCCATCAATTGTTGCGCCGAGCGCGATCTGGTTGTGCCGCCGCAATTGATGTGAAACCGGAAGAAATCGTATTTACCTCAGGCGCAACTGAGAGCAACAATCTTGCCATTAAAGGGGCGGCATTACAGTATCAGTCTCGGGGCAAACACATTATTACAACTGCAACGGAACATGCTTCAGTTTACGAGAGTTTTGTGCAGCTACAGCAGTGGGGATGGGAGGTCACTTGGCTTCCCGTGGATTCCGATGGTCTGGTTAGCGCCCAGCAGGTAGTGGATGCCATAAGATCGGATACGGTGCTTGTGAGTCTGATGCATGTGAACAATGAAACAGGAGCGATACATCCAATTGCTGAAATCGGTGTACGACTGAAAAAGGAAGCACCAAAGGTGCTTTTTCATGTAGATGGTGTGCAGGGTTTTGGCAAGATGGAAGCTAAACCTGCGGCATGGGGCGCGGATCTTTACAGCTTGTCTGCTCACAAGATTCGTGGTCCCAAAGGAGCTGGTCTTCTCTACGTACGAAGTGGAGTCGAGCTAACGCCTTTACTGTCAGGGGGTTCCCAAGAGCAGGGACTAAGAGCGGGTACTGAAAATGTACCTTTGCTTGTGGGTATGGCGAAGGCGATGCGTCTCGCTGCGGAACGTCAGGCTGACTTTGCACAGCGTACAACGATTTTGCGAGATCGTATCATGGAGGTCATAGATACTATTCCCGGACTTGTGTTAAATAGTCGTAAGGAGGGTGCGCCGCACATTGTTCATTTTTCCTATCCTGGAATGAAGGCAGAAGTGGCGCTGCATACCCTTGAACAACTTGGAGTAACTGTTTCTACACAATCTGCCTGCTCTTCGCGATCGGCTGAACCCAGCAGGGTATTGCTTGCCATGGGCAGGGATAATGCTTGTGCTGCTGGTGGATTGCGTATTAGTCTTGGAGATGAACATACAGAAGAAGATGTGGCACTGCTGGAGCAGGCTTTACATCAGATGGTGGCGCAGCTGCGCCCGTTGGAAAGGCGGATGTGATTTTAGATGAAATATGATATGCTGCTTCTCCGTTTCGGAGAGTTTATGTTAAAAGGAAAAAACCGTGCCCGGTTCGAAAAAACAATCATCACCCAGGTACGTTCCCTGCTCAAACCTTATCCAGGTGCAAGTCTGCGTAAGGAGTTTGGACGGTTGTATGTTGATCTGGGTGGCGAATCTCATACAGAGCTGATCACTGTGCTGAAACGAGTATTCGGCGTTATGTCGATCAGTCCGGTTAAAGTGACCCCATCGGAGACTGACCAAATCGTGGAGACAGCCGTTGCTTTTATGGATGAAAGAGAGTCTGAATTCAAAGACGGTACCACGTTTAAAGTTAATGCACGGCGTGTTTGGAAAGAGTTTCCCAATTCTTCGCATGAAATGAACCATCTGGTAGGTTCTCCTATTCTTCGGAAATTCCAGCAGTTAAGCGTCGACGTGCGTCAACCTGACATTGAACTGCGCGTGGAAATTCGGGATCAGGGCACGTATATCTTCAGTGAGGTGATTCCGGCCGTAGGCGGGTTCCCCCTTGGCACAAATGGAAAAGCGATGCTGTTATTATCGGGTGGCATAGACAGCCCTGTAGCGGCATGGTCTTCGATGCGTAGAGGCCTGGAAGTGGAATGTGTACACTTTTACAGTTATCCGTTCACAAGCCAGCGTGCCAAAGAAAAGGTCATTGATTTGGCGCGTGCACTTGCTGATCATGCAGGCACAATTAAGCTGCATCTGGTCCCTTTTACGGAAATTCAAACTGCATTTACCCAACTGGGACAGGATAACTTGATCATCACACTGATGCGCCGCTCTATGTTACGTATTGCAACCAAGCTGGCTGAACGTGAGCGTGCGCTTGCACTGATTACCGGAGATAGTCTGGGTCAGGTAGCGAGCCAGACCCTGCCAAGCATGAATGTCATTGGACGTGCGACGGATCTGCCGTTGCTGCGACCACTTGTCATGATGGACAAACAGGAAATTATAACTTTATCCAAACAGATCGGGACGTATGATATATCGATTCTGCCATATGAAGACTGTTGTACTCTTTTTGTACCGAAATCCCCATCCACCAATCCGAATCTTCGCATTGTGGACAAGATTGAAGCAACCATGAGTCAACTGCCGGAATGGGTGGAGCAGGCGGTGGAGCAGACAGAAACAATTACGCTTCATGCAGGCGAGAACTTTATGGTAACCAATCAGCAGAATGAAGTTAATGACATGAAAGAAGAGTGGTTCTGAGGAACCGTATTCTGGATTGAATAACATAATAAGGACTATGTTATCTTCTTGAAGAAAAGGACTGCCGATGTATTATCGGTCAGTCCTTTTTTTATGGTTGTGTTTGATGGGAATCCCATTTAATAAAGCTTAGGAATAGGAGTGCTGCCGTTCTCCACCTGGTTTATTGCTGCTTGCACGTTTGCGATATCCTGCAAATACAACACCAGCAGTAACGAGAACGATAAATAAGATTCTCAGTGCCGGATGCTCAGTGAAGAAAGGTACAAGACGCTGCTCCTCTGTGATCATGTTTGAAGCCGTATACCCAAGCACGATAGCTCCAAGATAAATGATCCAAGGGAAATGGTTAATTAATTTGATAAACAACGTACTGCCCCACACGATAATAGGTACACTGATCAGCAGTCCGAGTATAACAAGCACCAAGTGCTGCTGTGCTGCACCAGCAACGGCGATGACGTTATCCAGTCCCATGGCAGCGTCTGCGATGACAATCGTTCGCACGGCTACCCAGAGAGAACTGCCAGCCTTGATATCCGAATGCTCTTCCCCTTGATCTGCCAATAGCTTGTACGCAATCCAGATCAGGAGTAATCCCCCAACAAGGAGTAGCCATGGCACTTTAAGCAGCCAGAGCACAATCACGGTGGCTACAATGCGAATCAAAAGTGCACCGCCTGTTCCGTAAAGAATCGCCCTTTTCTGCACAGAAGGGTGCAAATTTCGAGCTGCGAGACCAATCACGATGGCATTATCGCCAGCCAGAATTAGATCAATAAATACAACGTTCAACAACGCTAGCCAAAAAGCGGGGCTAAACAGCTCCATACGATGTCACTCCTTCTATATATCCAAACCTGAGAAAGCTTGTTCAACGTTTAAGAATAGCATGGACAACTTTGACATACAAGTTAGAGTGGGGGGATGAGGAGCATGGATACGCTATGGCTGCTGACCGAAATATTAATGATCAATCTGGTTCTGAGTGGAGATAACGCGGTTGTTATTGCACTTGCAAGCAAGGATTTGCCAGCGAGACAGCGCAAGCAGGCGGTATGGTGGGGGGCTTTCGGCGCTGTTGTTTTGCGTTGTTTGTTAACCTTTGCAGCCGTACTGCTGTTGGGCATTCCTTTTATTCAGGCGGCTGGTGGTCTGCTGTTGCTCTGGATTGCTGTCAAGCTGCTGCTTCAGAATGAAGATGAAGTACATATTCGTAAGGCGTCCACGACCTGGAAAGCGATCCAAACGATTTTGATTGCTGACTTTGTTATGAGTCTGGATAACGTTCTCGCGATTGCTGCGCTGGCGGATGGGGATTTGGCGCTCACGGTCATCGGAATTGCCATAAGTATTCCGATTGTGGTGTGGGGCAGCGGATTAATTGTCGGTTTGTTGAAGCGGTTTCCGATTCTGGTATTTGCCGGTTCAGGTATTCTGGCCTTCACAGCAGGTGAGATGGTGATGAATGATCCGAAGCTGGGACAGTGGCTCGGTGGATTGGCAGCTGAGGCACATACACTGCTGCCTGTAGCTATGGCTTGTCTTGTAATTGCGATTGGAGGAGCGCACAAGTTTGTTCGTCGAAACGTGTAAGTTGATTTGAACAAATGGAAATGTGAATTTTCTGGCGAACTGCCCGTAAAGGGCAGTTTTTTGCTGTATTTATTTGTTCAGAAGAAATGGGTGAACTTGAATAAGTCATAGACCGATCATTTTAGGGTAATACAGGATAATGGAGAGAGGCGAAGTACGACATAAAGTGTAGTTTTTTGCATACACATCGGCTACACTAGAAGAAGGCTGGGAACAGTCAGTCATCATGTTGTGCTTATAGTTTATCTTACGGGGTATATAGCCAAATGTTATAAGAGGTGATTGTAGATGAGGATGAGAAATGAAAAAGCAATCGGAATATTTATTTTTGTTGCAGGTTTAATAATTTTACTCGGTAAACTAGGTGTGTTTGGCTTTATTGGACGGCACTTCTGGCCTTTGCTCATCTTGTTGCCTGGTATTGCTCTTCATGCATTATATTATGCAAGGCTCACGCCATCATGGTCACTCGTTCCAGCAGGAACATTAACCGTCTATGGTCTGTTGTTCGGAATCACGAATACATGGGGCAGCGGATTGATGAGCAACCTGTGGCCTGCTTTTTTGCTTGGAATTGCCGTTGGTTTGCTTGAATATGCACTGGCTGATCATCGAAGACCCGCAATGGTACTTCCGGTGGCATTGGGCGTTGGCATCCTTTCAATTATTTTATTCGGATTTACACTGCTTCACACCGGTATTATCTATGTGCTGGCGGTAATTTTGATTGTAGGCGGGATGTGGTTGCTGTTTGGCCGAGGACGCCAAGGGAGAGGCTGGTAACATTCCCAGTGGTCTTTAAAGCGAAATATCTTGATTTTTACCTATGATCAACTATAATATAAGGGATATAGGCATGCGTCGGGATATCACCGACGCTTATTTTGGGTGAGTAACCTGCGAATTTGCGGGAAGTTTAGTAGATAAGAATTGAAATTGGAAAGGATATGGATACAAACCATGCATTCAAGAGAACACATTCGCAATATTGCGATTATTGCCCACGTCGACCACGGGAAAACAACGCTCGTCGACAAGTTGCTCCAGCAATCCGGTACTTTCCGTGATCACGAAACGGTACAGGAGCGCGCAATGGACTCCAACGATTTGGAGCGTGAACGCGGTATTACGATTCTGGCCAAAAACACAGCTATTACCTATAAAGATTACCTGATCAATATTGTGGATACACCAGGACACGCCGACTTTGGTGGTGAAGTGGAACGTATCATGAAAATGGTTGACGGCGTTTTGCTCGTTGTTGATGCTTACGAAGGATGTATGCCGCAAACGAAATTCGTACTTCGTAAAGCTTTGGAGCACAACCTGACACCAATCGTTGTTGTAAACAAAATTGACCGTCCAGCGGCTCGTCCGACTGAGGTTATTGATGAAGTACTGGACCTGTTCATTGAACTGGGTGCCAACGATCAACAACTTGAATTCCCTGTTGTATATGCTTCCGCATTGAACGGAACATCCAGCATGGATAATGATCCTGCAAAACAGGATGACAACATGATGGCGATTTACAATACCATCGTTAGTCATATCCCACACCCTACCGAAAATGTTGAAGAACCACTTCAATTCCTCGTTACTTTGATGGACTACAATGAATACCTTGGCCGTATTGCCATTGGTCGTGTTAACCGCGGTGTGATCCGTCAAGGACAATCGGTAACGGTTATTATGCGTGATGGTAAGAGCAAAACTGCACGTATCGAGAAACTGTTCGGTTTCCAGGGTCTCAAACGTATTGAGACGGAAGAAGCAGGAGCAGGTGACATCGTTGCGATTGCAGGAATCAAGGACATCAACATTGGTGAAACCATCGCTGATCCGAACAATCCAGAAGCACTTCCAGTTTTGAAAATTGATGAGCCTACACTGCAAATGACGTTCCTCGTGAACAACAGTCCATTCGCAGGTCGTGAAGGTAAATGGGTAACTTCCCGTAAACTTCGTGAGCGTTTGTTCAAAGAATTGGAAACTGACGTATCCCTTCGTGTTGACGAAACGGATAGCCCGGATGCATTTGTCGTTTCTGGACGTGGTGAGCTTCACTTAGGTATCCTGATTGAAAATATGCGTCGTGAAGGATATGAGCTTCAAGTATCCAAACCAGAAGTTATCGTTAAAGAAGTTGACGGTAAGAAAATGGAACCTCTAGAGCGCTTGTTGATTGATATCCCTGAAGAAAGCATGGGTTCCGTAATGGAGAGCCTGGGCGCACGTAAAGCAGAGATGGTTAACATGGTCAACACAGGTAGTGGTCAAGTTCGTCTGGAGTTCCTGATTCCAGCACGTGGTTTGATCGGATATAGCACCAACTTCCTGACATTGACTCGTGGTTACGGTGTAATGAACCATGCATTTGACAGCTACGCTCCAGTAGTATCCGGTCAAGTAGGTGGACGTCACCAAGGCGTGCTGATCTCAACTGAAACTGGTACATCTACGTTCTATGGCATGATGGGCGTTGAGGATCGCGGTACGCTCTTCTTGGAGCCGGGTACTGAAATCTACGAAGGTATGATTGTTGGTGAACATACACGTGACAATGATATCGTTGTTAACATCTGCAAAGAAAAACAACTGACTAACGTTCGTTCTTCTGGTAAAGATGATACGGTTAAAATTAAAACTCCGATTATCTTCTCGTTGGAACAGGCGCTTGAATATCTGAATGAAGATGAATATTGTGAGATTACACCAAAATCTATTCGTCTCCGTAAGAAGATCCTGAACAAATCCGAGCGTGAGCGTGCAGAAAAACAACGCAAAATGGCTACAAAATAACACCTAACTACAACTAAAATAAATGATATAAGTTAACGTTTGATGGAACACATATACACCATCGACGTCGATTACAACCCGCTGAAGTAGTGGAGGATTCGGAATCGATTCTGTAGGAGCGAAGCGTTCGCCTTTATCCCCGGATTTTACCATTGAGAAATGGATCAAAAAAATATGGGGATAACAGCGACCGAAAGAACAATCCGAATCCGAAATGGTCACATGCAGAGTTTTGTAATTTATGTTGTTGGTGTGGTTCCATCAACCAGTTAACTTATATCTAGCATGAACACGAAAGGAGCTGGCTGTGCATGCAAGCATGGTTCGCATCAAACCCGATCGTAGCCTACATCGTCATCTTTGTATTGATTACTTACGTATATAACAAGGTGTTTCGGGTACGTCAGAAATTGCCACTTGGTAAGGAAATCGTTCTCTATATATTGATGGCGATGGGCACATTCATGCTTCTTGTTTTTCAAATCGACAAGTTGCCAATTATTCAATGTTTGCTGGTGGCTGTTGGTTTGATGCTGTTAGTGAGAGTGCGCTATTTTATTGAAGGTCGTCAAAAGAAAAAAGCGGAAGCTGCCGCTCGAAACTCATAAATTCTGTATAGTATAGACCATCCGTTTTCCTTAGGGAAAGCGGTTGTCTTATATATAGGCCAAAACAGATGTGATAAAGGTGTTGAAGATATGAACTCGAATTCGAACGGCCTGCCTCCACGGAGACAGGCACCGACTCAATCCGGCGCTTCTGGATCGAAGAACGGCAAAGGCAAGCAACCAAAGAAGAAGAAAAAGATGCGAACCTTTGGCAGACTGATTTTAAGTTTATTGGTTATTGCAATTGTGGTAGGCTGCGGATATCTCTATTGGGTATACAATCAGGTAGCTGATACGGGCATTGACAAGCCAGTACCGGCTGGAATGTCAGCGAAAACCAAACCCATTACGATGTTGCTGCTAGGTACGGATAACCGTCCCGAAACAGGTACGTATCTATCGGATGTGGTTATGGTAGCTTCTCTGAATCCGGAGACCAAGACGGCAACCATTGTATCTTTACCTCGGGATACCCGTATTCAGTTGGATGGATATAAGGCGAATAAATTAAATTCCTATTATCCTAAATTTAAAGCCCAAGAAAAAACCTCTGGCAAAAATGCAGAGGAACAAATGAAAGAAATGATGGGCAAATATCTAAATGTGGATATCAATTATACAACGGTACTGAATTTTCAAGCGTTCCGTGATGCGGTTAATGCTGTAGGTGGCGTGGATGTGACAGTGGATAAAAACATGTGTTACAAAGATACGGCCGATGGCACGGATATTAACCTGGTAGCTGGTGCACAGCATTTGGATGGAAAAGAAGCACTTGATTTTGTTCGTTACCGTAAATCGAATTGTAAGCCAAAGACAGATGAATCCAACGACTTTGACCGAAATAAACGTCAGAATCAAGTGTTGAATTCTATGTTGGATCAGTTGAAATCACTGGGAGGCGTAACGAAGATTGGTAAAGTGATAGGCGCTGTTGACGATAACATGACAACAGACGTGGAATCGGAGCAGATGAAGAACTTCATTTCAACCTATTGGAATATTTCCAAATCGGATGTGCACTACACACCTGTAACCGGAGAGTGGAGAAGTCCATATGTATATATCAACGAAACTGAATTGGCTAATGCCAAACAGGCGTTGCAGGATACACTTTCAGGTAAAGTAACGGCATCTCCAACAGCCGAGTAACATTCATTCTTTTGGGATTGGAAGCGAGTTTGATGGTATGCTATAATATCATCAACAACGAATCAAGAATTGCATAAAGAAGATTAGGGGGCTGGTTGGATGTCCGAAGCCGTCACACAATTGACTGAATCTCTTTTACAGCAATTCAAGAACGAAACCTTTGTGCTCTTGAGCACCGTGGACATTGAATCTGGAGGTCCGACATCAACAGCAATCTCCTGGATTTATGCGGAGAATGCTTCTACCCTTCGTGTGGCGATTGATCATCGTTCACGTCTCGTGAACAATATGATCGAGAATCCGGCTATTACGGTCACCATTTTTGGAGAAGAGATGGTGTATGCGGTAAACGGACGTGCTTCCGTACGACAAAATCCGTTACAGGATGTTCCGTTTAATATGTGCTGTTTCGACATTTCCATTGAAGCGGTAAGGAATGCCCTTTTTTATGGAGCCCAGCTATCTTCTGTGCCTCAATTTGTCAAAATATATGATCAGCGTGCTGCTGAGAAATTAGATGAGCAGGTTTTTACTGCAATGAAAAAAGCCTAGTGAGAGATCACTGGGCTTTTTGTTGTCTTTTGTCAGAAGAATGCAGCTGCTGCATTTGTTGTTCACGTTCAACATGTTCATCCGGATTTTGACGGACTTTGACATCTTTGGGTAGTTGGGGAATGATCCGGCCCACCATGTCTGCTAGTTCTGAAGCGAAACCGGATATTGGATGACCTTGACGAATATGTTCACCGATTTCCTTAATACGCTCGGTGACATCAGCATCTGCGGTAACAATTGAATCCACACCTTCCGGATCTTTGCGGAGGGCTTCGGCTACTGAGTATTTAATTGTACCTACTCGTGCACGTTCCAGTTCACCGTCAACATCAATGCCAACTACGGCTGTATTTCCAAGAATGACACAGTTGGCATCTTTGACACCTTCCACTTGCTTGGCAAGTGTTTTGAGGTGCGTGACCCTTTTTTCATTTGGCATCCGATCGGCCTTGGTGTTGTCCATGACGTTTTTTTCATGAACCTCACCTGTATTTTCGGTCAGATGGTCCACAGCTGAAGGGTGCAACCGATCTTCCTGAGTATTGAGCATGTGAGATCCTTTCCTTTGGTCTTGCTGAGTTGTAACATTTCCTCCGTAACCTTTGGCATGCTGACCTTGTTGCTGCGAGGCATTACGTATAGAACTGTTGCAGCCTGTAAGTATAAAGATCAGAAGCAGCGTGCAAACCCAATATTTCATAAATGTTCATCCTTTCCTGGAGTTTTTCAGAATGGTTGACAATTATTTTGTCCTAGTCGAATACATTTATGTATGGGAGCATGATTGTCCATGTCGCTGCTGAAAGATCAAACTTATCCATGCCTTTAACGACGCCGCTTTGGAGGGGATTGAATGAAAAAGATTTTTGTATTGGATACGAACGTGCTTCTGCATGACCCCAATGCCATATTTGCCTTTGAGGAACATGAGGTAATCATTCCCGCGGTTGTACTGGAGGAGATCGACTCCAAAAAAAGAAATGCCGATGAAATTGGGCGTAATGCCCGTAATGTATCGAGACTTCTTGATGGGTTGCGTGAATTGGGACATTTGCACAGTGGCGTCCCTTTAGCTAATGGAGGCAATCTGAAAGTGGAACTGAATCATCGTAGTTTTGTGAAAGTACAGGAAATGTTTGGAGAAGTGTCCAACGATAATCGGATTTTGGCCGTCGCCCTGAATTATCAGATTGAGGAAAATGAGAAAGAGGTCGTTGAACGACAGGTGGTTCTGGTCAGCAAGGATGTGCTTGTTCGTATCAAAGCGGATGTACTCGGTCTTTTCACACAGGATTACTTATCAGATCGCACGGCAGGTCTCAGTGAATTATATCCAGGCTACACTGCCCTCAAGGTTCATCCTTCGGTCATTGATGAGTTTTACACATATCGCTTTCTACCGATCAAACCATTACAGTTGTCTTATTCGCTTTACCCGAATGAATTTGTAATTCTCAAGGATGAGATGGGAACCAATAAATCGGCTTTGCTCAAAGTAAATACAGAAGGAACGAAGTTGGAACCACTGTTCCTGAGTAATGATAATGTATGGGGCATCAGTGCACGTAACGCGCAACAGCGTATGGCCCTAGAACTGCTCCTGAATGATGATATTCCACTTGTCACGATTACAGGAAAGGCGGGTACAGGGAAAACCTTGTTGGCGCTTGCTGCAGGTTTGCTTAAAGTGGAGGATGATCATAAGTACAAAAAATTATTGATCGCTCGTCCAGTTGTTCCGATGGGGAAAGATATCGGTTATCTCCCTGGTGAAAAAGAAGAAAAACTAAGACCATGGATGCAGCCGATTTATGATAACTTGGAATTTTTGTTTGATACAAAAAAAGCAGGCGACATTGATAAAATTTTGATGGGTCTTGGCAGTATTCAGGTTGAGGCACTCACTTATATTCGTGGTAGGTCTATACCAGGACAGTTTATCATTATCGATGAAGCGCAGAACCTGTCTCGACATGAAGTGAAGACCATTGTATCGAGGGTGGGCGAAGGCAGTAAAATTATTTTGATGGGTGACCCTGAGCAAATAGACCATCCTTATCTGGATTCAGCAAGTAATGGTCTGACGTATATTGTGGAGCGATTCAAGCAAGAGGGAATCAGCGGACACATTATGCTGGAAAAAGGAGAACGTTCCAAGTTGGCTCAGCTTGCAGCAGATTTATTGTAAGGTAACGGAAAGTTATTTCCCGGAAAATGTTTCTATTAAACCGGCTCTTCGAGCCGGTTTTTTTGCTGAAAAAATAAAAATCAGTTATTGCACAGAACTCGATATGCTCGAAGTATGCAAAATATCGGAAAACTGTTTTTTGGCAGGATAGGACAAGAGCACTACTTATTTGTTACAATGAGTGTTGCAGGAAAAAATTAGGGAGCAAGGAGGGAAAGTTAATGAAGCGTGGACACCAGGTTGTTTTGTTCGCAGTGCTGCTGCTTTCGTTAACGATTCTGTCTCCCAGCTTTGATTTTAGAGGTTCACAGCTTAATCAGGAACGAGATCAGGAAAAAGATGCATTTCCCAACACGTCATCTCGTAGCGAAGACCAACATGCCCCACTAGAGATTGTAGTCTCGATGTCTGAGACCGACTTTAAATCATTTAAAAAGATGGCTAATGAAGTAGCAACTTCTCAACATGTGGAAATCAGTCTTCGGAATTTGGAGCCGGATACATATAAGCGAGTGCTTGATAATAAATTTTCGGTAGGAGAAAGCGGAGATATCATTCTTCTGGATAGCGCGGAAGTTCAATATCATGCCAAAAAAGGACATCTGTATCCGTTGAATGGTACAACACTGTCCAAGTCTTTGGGAGAAACTGTGGTAGGCTTACGAGAAATGACAGAGTGGAATGGTTACCAATGGGGGATGCCGTTTGATTTTGACGCTTATGTACTTGCAGCTCGCTCTCCATTCCTGGACGAAGCCGGTTTGGCAGGTTTACCGAAAAATAAGGAACAGTGGAACAAACTTGTACAACAAGCAACGCAGGATGAAACGGATTTAATAAGCATAAATTTAAATGACCCTCACGCGGTAAGTGCGTGGTTGAATCAGTTTGATCCAGGCATGGCTCCCGACAAAATTAAGAAAGCGCAAACTTCTTCGCAAACGGAGGCGTACCAACAGATCATACAGTTGATAGATCAGATCCAGTCGCATATTAACGTCGAATCAATGAATCCGACGATCTCTTCTTCGGGTGAGCAGACGGGAGTTCCTATGGTAGTAACGTTGCTGTCTCGTTTGTTGAGTGGAGATCAAGGCGTGGCAGGCGAACAGGAATCATCGGAGAAGATAGCTCTCAGTGCGTTAGAACCGCTGAGATCAAGAAGTCTTGTTATCGCAGCTGGATCACTTGAGGCGGAAGAGGCCAGCCGCTGGATTGAAGGGATGACATCCTCTGCCGTGCAATCGGAGTGGTACCAACAGGCTAACTATTTACCAGCAAAGCAACAGGAACTAGATCTTGAGTCACAGAAACTAATAACGAAGTATAATACGACTGATGTAAAATCCTGGTTTCCAGTTGACTCTTCGCAGGCTGTTATGACGGAAAGTCCTATACTAACTTCTGCCTTTCAAAAGAAGATCCAACAACTTCTCGCGGGAGAGATCACGGCTAATCAGTACGTCAAAAGCATTATTGCCTTGCAAAGCTCGTCAAAATGAAATGGCGAGCTTGACTTCAAGTATGCCTTCGCTTGTGGATACCTCTGTGGCTTTGACAAACGACAGAATTTTCTGTGGGTAAAATCCGAGATCGAATTCTCGTTCCAGCATACGACGTGTGGTATCGGGCAGTTCTAACTGATTAAACACAAGTTTATCTACATGAAATCGAATTGAATTCTGAGGTTCATTCTCAACCGTATAATGGCCTTCAATGCTTAATTGCAACTGATCACGCTGCCCAGAAGCAGTAATCCGATCTTTGTCGAACTGAAAGGCAAAGTCTTCAAAGATCGGATTCTGTGATCGTAGAAACGTATTTAACTCATCTTGTCCAATTCGAATGGTGTACGATGTTCCGGTAGTGGAGATTCCTCCGTTTTGTTCCTGGATAAACTGTGGCAGGTTCTGCATAGCTGATGCCAAAGCTTTAAAATATCGCTTGACCTCGTATATGCCAATGTTCTCCCAATAGATGGTCAACTCATCCATCAATTTCTGCATAGCTGCAGCATCCCCGCTGGCAGCTACTTTTCCGTCCACTTCTTTCTGCAAAGCTAGTACTCGTTCACGTTGATTTTGAAGATTGTTTTTGAGTTCAGACAGTTCTGCAGAGGTCTGATTAATCTGGGCAGACGTTTGCTGCATGGTGCGATATCGATCCTGATACTTGTTCAGTACGGCCTGA
Source organism: Paenibacillus sp. O199 (assembly GCF_001636635.1). NCBI lineage: Bacteria > Bacillati > Bacillota > Bacilli > Caryophanales > Paenibacillaceae > Paenibacillus > Paenibacillus sp. O199. Next base: position 39,937 of record NZ_LGRP01000021.1, on the reverse strand, counting down.
TCCCTGCCAATAATAATCTGATAGTAATCGTATAGAATGAACAGGTCCTTAAAGGATCTTGCCCCCAGTACCGTCATCAAGAGACTATCACGCTCCCCGGTATAGTAGGATCTTACAACTGCACCCGCTCGGTCTTGCTGAGTATGTATCTGGTCTTCCTGTTCCTGAAGCTGAATGGATAACGTCTGACGCTGTTCGTCTAGCTGTTTTTGTTTGGCTGCAATACGTTCGATTTCATGATCGATTTCGACGATGGATAGGCTTTGTTGCAGTATTTCGCGTGTTTCCTCAGATGAAGGTTCTCCATAGGCATAAGTCCAAGGTAGCTGGATCAAAAATATAATACATACGATGAAGCCAGGAATGCCGTATCGACGTTTCACCTATCATTCTCCTTTCCATATCTACATATGATGCGAACAGGCTTATCTCTTCCAGACAATATATGAAATAGATACGTGAAATATCCGTAGTGGTTACATAACACAAAGAATAGTCATTTAATCTGAAAACGACAAAAAAGCAATCCGACATTAGCCGGATCGCTTTGATGCTGCTGGCGGATTAGAGCGGCAAATCCATTTGGAATACGGTCCAGTAGCTGAACCCTGTGAATGTCACGATCATATAACCCCAGAAGAGCAATATGTACGTACGTTCGGTAAATTTCAAATATCCCAAAATGACAAAAAACGCAGTCTGCAGGAAAAAAAGCAAAGCCATTTCGACCAGGTCTCCTGCAAAAGCCATCAGGCCAATCGCTAGCGTGAAGAACCCGAGTACCCGAAACATGCGCGCCACGGTAAGTCCTCCTCTCCTATGTACGATCATAGATTGTCTACACAACATTATACCGGGAAAGGAAAAAGGTGTAAACAAAATTGGATATGAAAGCGAATTCTTTTTTTTGGCCTAAAAGAGTTAAAGTATGGTTTGTTTTGCATGTGTAACGTATGAGTACTCATAAATGTGGAAATACATTTTAGTATGAAATCAATTCTATGAACTCTATGAGAGGCATAAGAATGAATGAAGCAGCTTTTATACCTAATTCACATACCGGGAAATCGGTTATGGGGACGGTTATTTTAGGATGTTGTTAGGAGGGTATTATAGCATGACTGCAGTGAGACAGGATGCTTGGAGTACAGAGGACGATTTGATTTTGGCTGAAGTTACTTTGCGTCATATTCGGGAAGGAAGTACACAACTAGCTGCTTTTGAAGAGGTTGGCGAAAAAATAGGCAGAACTTCTGCCGCTTGCGGTTTTCGCTGGAACAGCTGTGTACGTAAGAAGTATGAGTCTGCTATTAGCAATGCTAAGGCTCAACGACAAAAACGGAGTTATCTCCGCAAACAACCGGCTTTGCTTGGACCACAAGTAGCAGCTTTGTCCACCCTGGATACAGAAGAAAATCTGTACAAGGCGGATGGTATTTCGGAAGATTCTCTATCCATTGATGCAGTTATACGATTCTTGCGGCAATGGAAGGGAACTGTGCAGGAAAACGGTCGTCAGCTCAAGATGCTTGAGAAAGAGCTTCGTGAAAAAGAGGATGAACTTCATGAACTGCGTTGCGAGAATGATCGTCTGTCTAAGGAAGTGAATGAAGTACAGACTGATTATCGTGTTGTAAACGACGATTATAAAGCACTGATTCAGATTATGGATCGTGCTCGCAGACTCGCATTTCTGACAGAAGAAGAAGAGGAACTCAAAACGAGATTCAAAATGGATGCCAACGGGAATCTGGAACGAATTGAATAAAAGCAAATTGTATCTGATGATCAGCATTAGATTAGGACCCGTCACACCTCCGTTACATAACGGCGGGTATGATGGGTTTTTTGTTTGCTGTTTTTGTTCTATTATAGATGAAAGCAACTATTGGAGCAGAGGTAGGGATGCAGCATGATCATTGACGTTGTAGGATCAGGGTCACTGGGTCTTTTGTATGGAGGTAAGCTACAGGACGCAGGCAACGAGGTTCGGTTTTGGACCAGAACGGCTGAACAGGCAAATAAACTGAGTATAGAAGGATTTAAGGTCATCGAACGGGAGAAAACCATCCAGATTAAGCCTGATCATATCCAGGTCAAGCCGATTACGGAGTTAACCCGAGTGTGGCAACACTCACCTGGAGATTGGCTACTATTAATGGTGAAACAGACAGCGATACTTGATGTTATACGTGAAATTGGTTCATTGAAGACGCAAGTGCTCAACATCGCATGTTTCCAAAATGGGGTTGGGCATCTGGATCATGTGCAATCCAATATGCCGCATTCTAATATATACAGCGTCATAACTACAGAAGGGGCGAAACGTCAGCAAGATGGAGTCATCCGTGCAGGTATAGGAGAGACCTGGTTGGGCAAAAGTGCAGATGTACGTATCTCACCTCTAACGCCAATGAATCAAAATGACCCCATTCGTTTACAGGGACTTTTGCAGCAGGCAGGATTTGGCTGTACAGTGTCGAATGAAATCGATAAGCTGATTTATAGGAAGTTGTTAATCAATGCTGTCATTAACCCTCTTACCGCGATATGGCGTATTCCTAACGGTGAGTTAATTACAAAGGAAGAGCGAATCGTGTTTATGCGTCAGCTGTACGATGAGGCATTGGCGGTATACAGAGCAAGCGGAATACTTCTTGATGTTGATGTGTGGGAACAAATCCTCTCCGTCTGTCGTTCTACAGCCTCAAATACATCTTCCATGCTGTCGGATGTTCTGCATGGACAACAAACGGAGGTGCAATCCATTAACGGGCAAATCGTAAGCATGGCGTGTCGGTGTGGCCTGTCCGCTCCGATGCATGAAGTACTGCTTCATCTGATTGAAGGTATGCAACCGGAAGGAGTGAGTTAATGGGATTTTTTATTGTGCTGAGCATACTGCCGTTCTTTCCATTTTTTCTTGTGTATTGGATCATGTATGGATGGAAAAAAGATAAGCGTGTGGCGCTGCGCTCGGCAATGGATGTAACAACCTTATTCCTTATATTCTCTGTATCGGCGTTATTCAACTTAACATTTGATTCGAATTTTGGATTTTATTTAACACTAATACTCATACTAATAGCGCTTGGATTCATCGGAGGTGCACAAAATCGGCTCAAAGGTAAGGTCGATAGGGGTAGAATGTTCCGGGCCGTTTGGCGCATGGCTTTTGTCATAATGAGTTTTGGGTATGTTTTGTTTACTATATTTGGATTATTTAGATACTTCATGAAACAGATGTGAGGATACATAACGCAAAAGGGCTAAAAAATGTGTCGATTTTGTCGAAAACTGAAAAAAACATTACTTTCTGAAAAAGTAATGTAGATTTTTTTGACCGGTGGTTGTATAATCTATAAACATATACCACATCAATTTAGGGGGAAAGTGTTAGATGAAAAGGAAAAGTCTATTAGTCCTTTTGACGCTGATTTTGGCGTTCGGTACCGTACTTGCAGCGTGCGGATCGAAAAACGAAGGCACAGGTAACACCGATACTGGTTCTGCAACCGAAGGAAATGGTCTTGCTAAAGATCAAGTCCTGAAAATTAACCTGTCAGCTGAACCTCCTACGTTAGACCCGGCTCAAGCAAAAGACAGCCAAACCAACACTGTACTGAAATTCTTGTATGAAGGTCTTGTGCGTATCGACCCTGATGGCAAAGAAGCTCCAGGTGTTGCTAAAGACTGGACAATTTCCGAAGATGGTCTGAAATATGTTTTCAACCTGAACCCGGATGCTAAATGGAGCAACGGTGATGCAATCACTGCCGAAGACTTTGTACGTTCTTGGGAACGCGCTTTGAAACCGGAAACAGCTTCTCCATATGCTTACCAATTGTATTACATCAAAGGTGCTGAGGGTTACAACCTGAGCAAAGACGAAACATATAAAGGTACTAAAATCACAGACTTCTCTCAAGTAGGTGTTAAAGCTACTGATGAGCACACACTGGAAGTAACGTTGGAAAACCCAACACCTTACTTCTTGGGTCTGACAGCATTCTACACGTACTACCCAGTACACAAGTCTGCTGACACGAATGACAAATTCTTCACAGACTACAAAAACATGATCGTTAACGGACCATTCACAATGGATCAATACGCTAAAGGTCAAAAAATCGTCGTGAAGAAAAACGAAAGCTACCATGCAGCTTCTGACATCAAATTGTCTGAAATTAACATGTCCCTGACAAACAGCAGTGCTTCCGAACTGCAAGCTTATAAGTCTGGACAATTGGACTACACAGGCGCACCTAACGGTGAAATTCCTTCCGACCAAATTCCTTCTGTAAAAGCGGAATTGCCGGACGAGTTTAAAGCTACTGGTATTGCAAGTACTTACTACTACCAGTTCAACGTTAATGAAGCTCCATTTAACAACGTTAAAATCCGTAAGGCTTTTGCAATGTCAATCGAGCGTCAATTGATCGTTGACAAAGTAACACAAGGTGGACAAATTCCAGCTTTCGGCTTTGTACCTCCAGGTATCCGCGGTGAAAACGGCGAATTCCGTGATGAGCACAAAGATGACTACTTCACTGAGAACGTAGAAGAAGCTAAGAAATTGCTTGCTGAAGGTATGAAAGAAGAAGGCTACACAACATTGCCAGCAGTAACTTTGATCTACAATACTAGTGATGGTCACGCGAAAATCGCGCTTGCTGTTGCTGATATGTGGAAGAAAAACCTTGGTGTTGACGTGAAAACGGAAAACCAAGAGTGGGGCGTATTCCTTGAGAACCGTCAAAACCAAAACTTCCAAATCGCTCGTGCGGGCTGGTCTGCTGACTACAACGATCCGTACAACTTCTTGGAAATGTGGACTACTGGAAACACAAACAATGATTCCAAATTCAGCAACGAACAGTATGATAAAGATGTTAAAGAGACTGTAAAATCTGCAGATCCAGCTACTCGTATGGCTGCTTTTGCTGACGCTGAGAAAATCCTGATTCAAGATGAAATGGGCGTATTGCCGATCTATTACTACACTAACGTATCTTTGACTAAGCCTTACCTGAAAGGCATACAACTTGATTTCAGTGGAGCTATTGACTTCACTCGTGCATATCTGGAAGAGAAATAAGTTGTTCTGAAGTCTATATGATTACTTCGGGATATATATGTGGAATTCCATATATATCCCGATTTTTTTGTATGTGCACCGATTTTCCTTATAATTCTTGAAATTTCCGATAAATGGATTGGACATTATTCATGTCTAATTCTACAATCGATTTGTATACAAAATATTGTTTGTGGAGGTGTGCAAGGGTTGGTTAAGTACGTGCTGAAAAAACTGCTATTTATGCTGCTATCGCTTTTCATACTCGCATCAGCAACCTTCTTCCTGATGAAGGCCATTCCGGGTGACCCTTTTACATCCGAGAAAAAAGTATCTCCTGAAATCCGGGCACTTTTGGAAGTGAAGTATGGTTTGGACAAACCGATGTATGAACAATACCTGAAGTATATGGGTGGAATCATCAAAGGTGATTTCGGGGTTTCTATGAAATACCTGAATCAAGATGTAACTGGTATGATCACTCAAACGTTTACAGCATCGCTGAAGCTAGGAATCTTTGCGATTATTATCTCAATTGTTGTGGGTGTCTTGTTGGGGCTTATTGCCGCAGTGTACCATCGCAAGTTGATTGATGATATTACGATGATTCTGGCTGTTATCGGGATTGCTGTACCGAGTTTCTTGCTCGCATCCCTGGTGCAATATGTTTTTGCATTCAAACTCGGCTGGTTTAATGTTATGGGCTTCGATGGCCCGCTCGACTATGTGCTTCCGGTTGCCGCATTGTCAGCATCTCCAATTGCCTTTATCGCACGTTTGACGCGTTCAAGCATGTTGGAAGTGTTGCATGCAGACTACATCAAGACAGCCAAAGCCAAAGGTTTGAAATGGCCTGCTATCATGTTTAAACACGTTTTACGGAACGGTATTCTGCCAGTCGTTACTTACGTTGGTCCGATGACAGCAAATATTATCACAGGCTCCGTTGTTATTGAGCAAATCTTTAATATTGGTGGAATTGGTAAAGTATTTGTAGAGAGTATTACGAATCGTGATTACACGATGATCATGGGGATTACAATCTTCTATGGTATTCTCTTGATGCTTGCACGTTTCCTGACAGATATCGCTTACGTGTTGATTGATCCTAGAATTAAGCTAGAAAGCCGGAAGGGGGCATAACGTTGTCTGGCAAGAATAACAACAATAATGAAACGGCGAACACAGGCCTGGATAGTCAGGCAGCGTTGAAATCGCAAGAGAGTGTATCGCTATTCAAAGACGCTATGTACAGACTTGCAACCAACAAGGCCGCTATGATTAGTTTGGCTGTTCTAGTCCTTGTTGTCATTTTCTCTATGATTGGTCCAACTTCGTTGTTCTCAAGCTATAATTATTATTCCAATGATTTGTTGAATGCCAATGCTGCACCGAGTGCTGAACACTGGTTCGGAACAGATGAACTGGGTCGTGATGTATGGGTAAGAACCTGGGTAGGTGCACGTGTGTCTCTTACTGTAGGTTTGGCTGCTGCTTTGATTGACCTTGTCATCGGGGTAATTTATGGAGCCATTATGGGCTTCTACGGTGGACGTGTTGACGGCATCATGAACAAGTTCTCCGAGATCTTGTACTCCCTGCCATACATGCTCGTTGTTATCCTGTTGCTGGTTGTATTGGAGCCAAGTCTGACAACGATTATCATTGCACTTACCATTACAGGATGGATCAGTATGTCCTGGATTGTGCGTGGTGAGATTATGCAGCTCAAAAACAGAGACTTTATCCTTGCTGCTCGTTCCATGGGCGCAAGCACTGGACGTCAACTCTTCCGTCATTTGTTGCCAAATGCTGTCGGACCAATTCTCGTTACATTGACATTGTCCATCCCAAATGCCATCTTCGCAGAAGCATTTTTGAGCTTCCTCGGATTGGGTGTATCTGCACCTAAATCCTCTCTTGGATCTATGATCAATGATGCACTTACAGGCTGGACGCTGTATCCTTGGCGGATGTGGTTCCCTGCAGGTTTGATGGTTATGACAATGCTCGCATTTAACTTGCTTGGTGACGGCTTGCGCGACGCGCTTGATCCAAAATTACGTAAATAGAAATAGGAGGTGGGATTATGGAGCCGATTTTAACAGTCAAAGACCTGAGTGTGTCATTCACGACGCGTTCTGGTGAGTTTGATGCCGTTAAAAATGTGAGTTTTGAACTTGGCAAAGGAGAGACGCTGGGGATCGTAGGTGAATCCGGTAGTGGTAAGAGTGTTACTGCCCAAACCATCATGAAATTGATTCCCTCCCCGCCTTCGAAGGTCAAAAGCGGAGAAATTACTTTTCACGGGCAGGACCTGCTGAATAAGACAGATAAACAGATGGAAGCCATCCGTGGTAAAGATATCGGCATGATCTTCCAGGATCCAATGACTTCTTTGAATCCTACCATCAAAATTGGTAAGCAAATTACCGAGGTACTGCGCAAGCATCAGAATATGTCCAAAAAAGAAGCTGAAAAAAGCGCATTGGAAATGCTCGAACTTGTAGGCATCAAAAATGCGGAATCGCGTATGAACCATTATCCACACCAATTTTCCGGTGGTATGCGCCAGCGTGCTATGATTGCGATTGCCTTGGCATGTCGTCCATCCCTTCTGATTGCGGATGAGCCAACAACTGCACTCGACGTAACGATTCAAGCACAAATCTTGGATGTTATGAAAGACATGCAGCAAAAGCTTGGAACTTCGATCATGCTTATCACGCATGACCTTGGAGTAGTGGCAGGAATGTGTGATCGTGTTGTCGTTATGAAGGAAGGCGAAGTTGTTGAAACAGGAACAACTGCTGAAATCTTCAGTAATCCTCAACATCCATACACGATTAAATTGCTGAATGCTCTCCCTCGTCTGGACGAGCCTAAAAAAGAAAAGCCTACTCCAGTTGGTATTATCAAAGGTGCCAACAAGCCGCTGGTTCAAGTGAAGAACCTGAAACAATACTTCAACTTGGGCAAAGGCAACATTCTAAAAGCGGTTAATGATGTTAGCTTTGATATTTTTGAAGGCGAAACACTTGGAGTTGTAGGGGAGTCGGGCTGTGGTAAGTCCACAACTGGCCGTACAATTCTGCGCCTTTATGAGCCAACAGGCGGAAACGTTAACTTTAATGGAACGGACATCTACAAGCTGTCTCCGCGCAAGATGAAAGAAATGCGTAAAGATATGCAGATGATTTTCCAGGATCCTTATGCATCTTTGAACCCACGTTTCAACGTTATGGATATCATCGGTGAATCTCTTGATATTCATGGTCTGGCGTCAAGTCGGGCAGAGCGGAAGAGACGCGTTGAAGAATTGCTTGATCTTGTAGGTCTGAATCCTAGCCATGCACTCCGTTATCCACATGAATTCTCAGGTGGTCAAAGACAACGGATCGGGATTGCCCGTGCATTGGCTGTAGACCCTAAATTCATCATCTGTGATGAGCCATTGTCTGCATTGGACGTGTCCATTCAGGCTCAGGTCGTTAATTTGCTTGAAGAACTTCAGCAACGCCTCGGCTTGACATACCTGTTTATTGCACATGACTTGTCCATGGTTAAACATATCAGTGACCGTGTAGCTGTAATGTACATGGGTAAAGTGGTGGAGTTGGCAGAAAGTGAAGAACTTTATGCTAATCCAATTCACCCTTACACCAAAACATTGCTGTCCGCAATTCCTGTACCTGATCCGGAAGTAGAAGCGAGCAAACGTCGCATTTTGCTGCCGGAAGAACAAGCACTTAAGAATGGATCTGGTGGTCCTGCAAATGATCCATACAACCTGCAGAACGCTCAATTGATTGAGATATCCAAAGGTCACTGGGTTGCAGAACCTTACGTATAAAAAGTACAATTTTCATTTGGACTTATCCATGAATATCAAACCGCCGACTTTGTTCGGCGGTTTTTTATTTTTTGATGCACTTTCTTTTGACGAAGAGGGCTCTCATTCGGTACAATCAAGAAAGGCTCTTTGAAGCAGAATAGGAGGCAGACCTCATGAAAGGTATTACCGAGGCACTCCGCAGCGGAACGCGACTTGCAGAAGACTATGTCTGTTCAAGGGATGCTGCGCGTGGCCTTTACCAATATGACATTCGCTGGGAATCGGGGCTTCATACGCGTGCCGAGTGGCTAGACCAATCGGAGAACACACGTATTCCTCGTCAACATCTGGCAGAGTATCTACGTATATATAATAAACGTGTGAACGATCATGGTGCAGTCCATGAATCCATCACACGTCTCGCGGAACAAGAAGCGTTGGTTGTTACGGGAGGACAGCAAAGCGGCCTGCTTACAGGTCCGTTGTTTGTAATTTATAAAGCAGCAAGTGTAGTTGCAGCTGCGCGGGAAGCGGAGAACAGGCTACAACGGCCGGTCGTTCCCGTTTTTTGGATTGCAGGCGAAGACCATGACTGGGATGAAGTGAACCACACATACTTGCCTGACGCCAACGGTGACATGACGAAGATCAAGTTACAAGGGCGGTTTGCAGGCAGGGATTCTGTGAGTTATGTCCATGTGGAAACAGAACAATGGATGACCGTGCTGAAGCAGGTGGAGCATCTGTTACCGGATACGGTGCACAAACCTGGTTTGATGAAGCTGGTTACGGAAATTCATCAGTCGAGTTCGAATCTGAGTGATGCGTTTGCTCGGTTAATCTCAGCATTGTTTGGCAGCAGTGGACTTATTCTGATGGATGCTGCAGATCCAGACTTGCGCAGGCTTGAGCAGCCTGTATTTGAGCGTTTGATTCGTGAAAATGGGACATTACGCCAAGCATATGCACAAGGTGCCTCCGCATTGGAACAAGCCGGATATGCCATGCCAGCTGAAGTCGCGGAAGATGGGGCCAATCTGTTTTACATACATGAAGGGGCACGGTTGCTTCTGATGTTGAAAGACGGCTTGTACAGCGACCGTAAAGGTCTGGTTTCATTTACAGAAGAGCGACTGCTTCAGGAACTGGCTGAACATCCCGAGCGGTTTAGCAACAATGTATTGACCCGGCCATTGATGCAAGATTCCATTTTACCTGTAGCGGCTGTTATCTTAGGTCAAGGTGAGATCGCGTACTGGGGATTGACACGTGAAGCGTTTGGCCGGTTTGGGCTGCAGATGCCTATCTTGCTTCCACGTCTGTCCTTTACCATTTTGGAAGATGTTCATCACAAACATATGAAGCAGTACGGTCTTTCTTTCCAGGACGTTCAATATCATATGGAAGATAAGAAGGAACAATGGCTGGCACAGCAGGAGACCTTCCAGGTCGATGAACAATTCGAGCGCGTTCAGCAAGCATTTGCCGATCTATATCGTCCATTACTTGATCAGATCACAGAGATCCATCCTGGTCTGGACCGAATTGGAGATACCAATGTAGGTAAGATCAGCGAACAGATGCAATATCTGCAAGAGCAGACCCACAAAGCCATCAAAGATAAACACAATGTGAGTCTAAGACACTGGAACGGGATGCAAAACTCACTCTTTCCCATGAACAAACCACAGGAACGAGTACATAACGTACTCTTTTACCTGAACCGTTATGGAACCGAGTGGATCGGACAACTGATTGAAAGTCAGAACGAATTCCGTGGACAACACCAAGTGATCACATTGTAGTGACCTTTTATAATAGAAGGAATAGATAATCGAGGAGGATGAGGAATGACTACCCCTGCATTGCAAAACAGTATCGTTAAGGATATGGGACTCGCTTCGGAAGGTCATCTGAAAATTGATTGGGTAGAAGCACATATGCCGGTGTTAAACCGCATTCGTCGCCAATTTGAACAGGATCTTCCGTTTAAAGGTTTGAAAGTAGCCATTTGCCTTCACCTTGAGGCCAAAACAGCTTACCTGGCGAAAGTCATTCAAGCTGGTGGTGCAGAAGTGACGATTACACACAGCAACCCATTGTCAACACAGGACGATGTTTGTGCTGCTCTGGTGGAAGACGGCGTTACTGTGTATGCCAAACATAATCCGGACCCTGTTGAGTTCAAAGAACTGCAACTTCGTGCACTTGAAGTGAAACCTGATCTGATCATTGATGACGGTGGAGACTTTGCCACTATCATTGCATCTGAACGTCCTGACCTAGCTGCCACCATTCGTGGTGGAGCAGAGGAAACGACAACGGGCATCATTCGTTTGAAAGCTTTGGCGAAAGAAGGACAATTGCGTTTCCCAATGGTTGCAGTCAATGACGCTTATTGCAAATACTTGTTTGATAACCGTTACGGTACAGGTCAGTCTGCATTCGATGGTATCATCCGTACAACTAATCTGGTCGTTGCAGGAAAGAACGTAGTTGTAGTGGGTTATGGATGGTGTGGTAAAGGTGTAGCGATGCGTGCCAAAGGGCTAGGAGCAAATGTCATCGTAACTGAAATTGATCCTATTAAAGCCGTAGAAGCACATATGGACGGATTCCGTGTCATGACGATGGTAGAAGCTGCAAAATTGGGTGATTTCTTCATCGCTGTTACCGGCAATAAAGATGTGATTACTGGAGAGCATTACGATGTGATGAAGGATGGAGCAATTCTTAGCAATGCGGGTCACTTTGACGTGGAAGTAAACAAACCTGAACTTGCTAAACGTTCCGATTCGATTCGTACCGTACGCCGCAACATTGAAGAATATCGCTTCAAAGATGGCCGTAAGATGTATTTGCTGGCTGAAGGACGCCTCGTAAACCTGGGTGCAGCCGATGGACACCCTGCTGAGATTATGGATACAACGTTTGCATTGCAAGCGCTGGGTCTGCGTTATGTGAGCGAGAACTATGCGGAACTGGGTAAAACCGTTGTTAATGTACCTTATGATATTGACCAACAGGTTGCCAGTTACAAACTAGAAAGCTTGAATATTGCCATCGACTCTTTGTCCGCCGAGCAGGAAAAATATCTGGACAGCTGGAAATTCTAAGAGGCATCCATTAATTACAAGCTGATTAAGTGCTTCAAAGGGTTTAAAATGGTTTATTAATGATATGGCTCATATGCGGGTGTACGTGCGATTGCCCGTAAACGGGAAACGTCTTTGATCCTGAGTGACAGGATCAAAGACGTTTTTTTGCGGTTGGAAATTTAAAAAAAGTAAAGTCCGTAAGAAGGGTTTTGATTTTTTTGTGCGAATCTATTATGCTTAGGTGGTGGAAAGTGGGGCAAAGTGGGAGAAACGGGTGAGGAGTGAGTGGGCCAATGTTTATGGGGGAGTTCCAACATAGCATTGATGACAAGGGTCGGGTTATTATTCCGGCTAAATTCCGCGAATCTCTGGGACCGTCTTTCGTTGTCACACGGGGTTTGGACCAGTGTCTTTTCGTGTACCCCATGGAGGAGTGGGGGGTCATGGAACAGAAGCTCAAAGCACTGCCGTTGATGAAATCCGATGCACGTGCGTTTACCCGGTTTTTTTTCTCGGGTGCCACCGAATGTGAATTGGACAAACAGGGCAGGGTAAATTTGCCGGGCTCTCTTAGAGAGTATGCCAAGCTGGACAAGGATTGCGTTGTTCTTGGCGTGTCGAACCGGGTGGAGATTTGGAGCAAAGGCATATGGGAGAGTTATTTCAATCAATCCGAAGAAGCATTCAACGACATTGCCGAAAAGCTGGTCGATTTTAATTTTGATCTATAAAGTCAGGAGGGGTGCAGGTTGTTTCACCACATAACCGTACTCAAAGAAGAGGCAACAGAGGGATTAAACATCAAGCAGGACGGTATATACGTGGACTGCACTTTAGGCGGTGGCGGACATAGCTCCGTGATTGCATCCAAGCTCGGTCCAGGGGGACGTCTGATCGCACTGGATCAGGATGATTGGGCTTTGGATAACGCGCGTGAAAAATTGGCTCCATATGGAGAGCGGATTACATTGGTGAAAACCAATTTCCGTGATCTCGAACAGGTACTGAAAGAACTGGATGTACCGATGAAAGATGGCGTGCCACAGGTAGATGGCATTTTGTACGATTTGGGGGTATCATCGCCGCAATTCGACGAAGGAGAACGTGGATTTAGCTACAATCACGATGCTCCGTTGGATATGCGTATGGATCAGGACGCATCCCTTACCGCCAAAGAGATTGTTAACGAATGGCCGGAAGAGGAGATTGCCCGCATTTTGTATCGCTATGGTGAAGAGAAATTCTCTAGACGAATTGCGCGTGTCATTATTGAAAAGAGGAAGCAATCCACTATTGAGACTACTGGCGAACTGGTGGAATTGATCAAAGAAGGGATTCCGGCGGCGGCTCGTCGTACCGGAGGACATCCTGCAAAACGCAGCTTCCAGGCATTGCGAATTGCGGTTAATGATGAGCTGGGCGCGTTCGAAGAAGCGTTACATCAGGCCGTTCGGTGCTTGGCACCAGGCGGACGTGTATCTGTTATTACTTTTCACTCACTTGAGGACCGAATTTGTAAACAGATTTTTAGCAGTTATCTGGAGAAATGTACATGCCCTCCCGATTTTCCGTTGTGTGTTTGCGGCGGTAAGGGTACCATGCGTTTAGTGAACAGAAAGCCGCTGATTCCAACGGAAACGGAACTGGCCGAAAACTCCCGTGCTCGTTCAGCGAAGCTGCGCGTAGCCGAGAAACTGTAAATCAAGAGCGGAGGAGAGAGTCGGAGTATGGCATATACACGTGGTAATCTGGCAGTGAAAGAAAAAGCGTCCCAAGAACGTGTGGCCCAGCAGCGGTACAAGGAAACTACCAAAGTGGTGACCCGTCGTACCGGTCTTCCGGCACGCGAGAAATTTTTGTATCTGATTACTCTGGTTGCAGTCATTGTTGTGGGTGGTGTAATGATGTCGCGTTACGCTCACATCTATGATCTGAATAAGCAGGCACAGACGACGTTGTCTGATGTGAGAGACGCAGAGAAAACGATTGCAGATCTGCAAGTGGAGAAAGAAAAACTGAACAATCTGGTCATCGAGAATGCTCGCAAACTTGGTTATGTTGAGGCTTCCGGTAAGGATGTCATTTTTGTACCTCGCTCAACAAGTGCAACGAACTCGACAGGTACTGAATCGTCCTCGGATACAGCAAATAAGTAGAACATTTTGTATCAATCCATACAAAGTGCTGAAGCAAAAGAGGTGTACCGATGGTAAAAAGAATAAAGATGCGCACGCTGCTTATAGGGGGATGTATTACCCTCTTTTTTCTTGTATTAATAACCCGCATATTCTTTATTCAGGTTGTTAATGGCGGTATTTGGCAGGAGCGAGCAGCTGGTTTGGTCGAACGTGAACAAACCATCAAGGCCAGTCGCGGGACAATCACAGACCGCAATGGTAACATCCTGGCCACAGATGCACCTGCTTACACGGTATCTGTAAACCCGGAGATGATTAATAAACTTGGGATTGAAGATGTGGTTATTAACAAATTATCTAGTTTATTGGGTAAAAGCGAGAGTGAAATGCGCGCACTTGTAACAGCTAAAAAGAAAGATGGGTCATTCTTTCAACAACGTGAAGTGCGCAGTGAAGGGTATAAAATTAGCCCTGAACTCGCTGCTAAGGTAGACGAATTTCGCGAAAAACTTCAGGATGACTACAAGGCTAAAAACGCGATTGTCATGACACAGGAGTCGAAGCGATTTTATCCGGAAGAAACGCTCGCCTCTCATTTGCTGGGATACATGAGCCGTGATGGCAAAGCGGTTAACGGACTTGAGGTCTCCTATGATGAACAGCTTACAGGTACAGATGGTTATCTGAACTATCAGAAAGATGCCAAAGGGTACAAGCTGCCTGATTCCCAGGACAACTATCTTCCACCGCAGAATGGAAGTAACTTGAAACTGACGATTGATGATACAATTCAGTACTACATCGAAGATGCAATGAAAGAAGCGGTGGCCCAGTACAATCCACTGAGCATGACTGTCATTGCAGCAGATCCTAACACGATGGAAATCTTAGGTATGGCCAATTGGCCGACCTTTAATCCTAATACGTATGCGGAAACGCCGGATCAGAAAAATTTTATCAACCATGCGATACAATCCATCTATGAACCGGGGTCTACTTTTAAAATTGTTACTTTGGCGGGTGCAGTTGAGGAGAAGCTGTTTGATCCGAATGCTACGTTTGAATCCAAGCGAGTCTATATCGGCGGCTACCCAATCAGTGATAACGGTCACGCCTATGGCCGGATTTCCTACTTGGAAGGTGTCAAACGTTCAAGTAACATTGCGTTCGTTAATCTGGGCTATAACATGCTTGGCGGTGAACGTTTGCGTCATTACATAGACCAATTCGGTTTTGGTAAAAAGACGGGCATTGATCTGCCGAGTGAATCGGCTTCACCAATCAAGCCGCTGGTTTATAAATCGGAAATTGCCACAGCAGCATATGGTCATGGTCTTGTACAGGTAACGCCAATCCAGCAGGTAGCAGCCATTTCGGCCATTGCCAACGGCGGCAAACTTATGGAACCGCATCTGGTAAAGGAAATTATTAACCCGAATGACGGTACATCAGAAGTAATCAAGCCGAAGATCGTTCGTCAGGTCATTTCCAAGGAATCTTCCAAACTGGTGAGCGGGTATCTGGAACAGGTTGTAGCCGACCAAACGATTGGTACAGGGCGCAATGCTTATATCGAAGGATACCGTGTGGCTGGTAAAACGGGTACAGCAAGAAAAGTTGTGAATGGGACATACAGTAAATCCAAAGACGTCGTTTCGTTTATCGGATTTGCACCTGTAAATAATCCCAAAATCGCGATGTTAATTGTGATTGACCAGCCTGATGGTTCCAATATTGGCGGAGGTACTGCAGCTGCTCCGGTATTCAAGAAGATTGTGAGCCAGACCCTTCAATACATGGGAGTTCCCAAAGATACAGTAAAGACCACTGACAAAAAGTCAAAAACAACGCCGGTCGTTCAATCTAAAGCTCCTGATCTGTCAGGCAAGACAGCCAAACAGGCTAGAAGCCAACTTTTGAACGCAGGAATTGCCTATGAGACGCTTGGTCAGGGTGAAAATGTCATTCGCCAGTATCCTGTGGCGGGTGCAGCCATGAATCCTGGCCAACGAATCTACCTTTTGACCGAAGAGAGCAGCAAAATGAAGATCCCTGATCTGACTGGCGAATCTCTACGAGATGCACTTGAAGTGCTCTCCCTCATGAAAGTGGGCGTAACCGTTAAAGGTGAAGGATATGTGGTGAAGCAAACGGAGCAGGTGGCAGGCGAACAGAGAACGGTTGAGCTTGTGCTGCAGACGGCCAAAGCGGCAGTTACCGGTATAGCAGATGAAGCTCCTGAGTCTTCTGATCCAGCATTAGGGGACGAGACTAACAATCAGGGAGCAGCTGATGGAACGGGGAACACCGAAGAAACGGGCAAAACGGATACTACAAATCCACCTTCAAATGAGACAAAATCGTCTGGTAACACTTCGGACGGGGCTTCGCTACCATAGAGATCACAGACAGCTTGTTCTAACCCCCGGTTGTCCTGAATATTCATGAATTGAACACAATCATGATTTTGGGACGAGTGGGGGGATCTTTTCGTGAAGGGGTCAAGCGTAAATCTGCGGCGCAGGTTGTTATGGAGTTTAGTGATTTTAGTTCTGTTATTCTCAGCCTTGGTGATCAGGCTTGCTTATGTACAGTTAGGGAAAGGACCGGAACTATCTGCGAAAGCGGAAGAGTCTTGGCGGCGGAATATTCCTTATTCAGCCAAACGGGGAGAGATCCTGGATCGAAATGGAACCTCTCTCGCCTACAATATAACCACACCAACCATTATGGCGATTCCTGCCCAGGTCAAGGAAGCGGAGACAACAGCAAGAGCACTGGCTCCTTTGCTGGGGATGACCGAAGAGAAAGTGCTGGCAACCATCAAGAAAAGAGAACTAATTGTACGACTACAACCCGGTGGCCGCAAAATTACGATGGAGAAAGCTCAGCACATCCGTGATTTGAAGCTTCCGGGTATCGTTGTTGCTGAGGATAATAAACGCTTTTATCCTTATGATGATCTGGCGGCTCATATTCTTGGTTTTACGGGTATTGATAATCAGGGCTTAACGGGTGTGGAGAAAAAGTATGATGATAAACTGAACGGTTTGAATGGCAGTGTGTCCTACTTGTCCGATGCGGCCGGAAGGCTAATGCCGGGCTCATCTGAGAAGTATGTGGAACCGAAGGATGGTCTGAACCTCAAGCTGACTATTGATAAATCGATTCAGTCCATCATGGAACGCGAGCTGGATCAGGCTATGGTCAAGTTCCAGGCCAACTCGGCGCTTGCCATTGCAATGAACCCTAAGACGGGTGAAATCCTTGGCATGGCCAGTAGACCCGGATACGAACCAGCCGATTATCAGCAATATCCGGCCGATGTATACAACCGGAATTTACCGATCTGGATGACGTACGAACCGGGTTCAACGTTTAAAATTATTACGCTCGCAGCAGCACTTGAAGAGAAAAAAGTAAATCTGACGCAGGATCAGTTCTATGATCCCGGATTTGTTGAAGTTGGAGGCGCTCGCCTGCGTTGCTGGAAAAAGGGCGGCCATGGAAGTCAGACCTTCCTCCAAGTCGTGGAGAACTCCTGCAACCCTGGATTTGTTGCACTGGGTCAGAGGCTGGGCAAAGAATCATTATTCTCCTATATTAAAGACTTCGGTTTTGGCACCAAAACAGGCATAGATCTGAGTGGTGAGGCCAGCGGGATTCTGTTCAAACTGTCACGGGTCGGTCCTGTGGAGCTTGCGACCACTGCTTTTGGTCAGGGGGTATCCGTTACGCCAATTCAGCAAGTAGCGGCTGTGTCAGCAGCTATTAATGGTGGTAAACTATACAAGCCATATGTTACAAAGGCTTGGGTTCATCCCGAAACGGGTGAAGTGATGGAAGAGGCCAAGCCGGAACTGGTTCGTCAAGTCATCTCGGAAGATACGTCCAAGCAAGTACGTGAAGCACTTGAGAGTGTCGTCGCCAAGGGTACGGGACGTCCGGCGTTTATTGATGGATACCGGGTTGGCGGAAAAACGGGTACGGCCCAGAAGGTAATCAATGGACGTTACTCCTCTACCGAGCATATTGTATCCTTTATCGGTTTTGCTCCAGCGGATGATCCGCAGATTGTTGTGTATACTGCGGTGGATAATCCGAAAGGAATTCAGTTCGGCGGCGTGGTTGCCGCACCGATCGTACAGAACATTCTGGAGGATGCGCTGCATTATATGAATGTTCCGGTTCGAAAGGATCAGGTAGCCAAAGAATACAAGTATGGAGAAACCAAAATCGTGACGGTTCCCGATCTGACAGGAGCTACGGTCGAAGACCTGTATGAGGATCTGAATATGAACTTTATGCTGGCCAAATCCGGCAGTGGGAAATATGTCATTAACCAGGCTCCAAAACCAGGAGCACGGGTTGATCAGGGTTCTACTATACGCATCTATATGGGTGATGTTCTGAATGATATTCATGATCATACCAAGGAGGAAGGACAAGAGCCCTGATGGGGCTCTTGATCCCCACCGCAACAAAATGCACTGAGTTGCGTTTCATTAATTGGCTGTGTTTACGATATTAATGATTACAGAGAACTGTTGAAATTGAAGTAAACTTGGAAAAAGTGAGGTTATTCATGTGCTTTTAAAACAACTTTCATCAATGCTAACAACCGCCCGTGTCATTGGCGAACCAAATACAGAATGTCAAAACCTACAGACAGATTCTCGCCAGGTACAACCGGGAGATCTGTTTATCTGTCTTCCAGGGCATACAGTTGACGGACATAACTATGCTGAGAAGGCTGTAAACGCTGGAGCTGTCGCTCTGGTTGTGGAACGAGAGCTGGATCTGCCTGTTCCGCAGTTGCTGGTAAAAGACAGCCGTTTCGCCATGGCTGTACTGGCAGATTCCTTTTTTGACTCACCAAGCCGTAAGATGAATATGATTGGTGTAACGGGAACCAACGGAAAAACAACGACTACCTATTTAATTGAAAAAATCATGAGTGACTTTGGTCAAAAAACAGGATTAATCGGGACCATTCAAATGCGCTATGACGGGCGCACATACCCGATGTCAGGTACTACACCGGAAGCACTTGATCTACAGCGCAGTCTGAATGATATGGTTCAAGCAGGCACGGACTGTTGTGTTATGGAAGTTTCATCCCACGCTTTGGAGCAAGGTCGGGTGAAGGGGACGGAATTCCGTACGGCTGTATTTACCAATTTGACGCAGGATCATCTGGATTACCATCATTCCATGGAAGAATATCGTGGAGCGAAAGGACTGTTCTTTGCACGGTTGGGTAACGGATATACCGAGGATGCTTCCAAGCGCAAATTTGCAGTAATCAACGCAGATGATCCCGCTGCAGCTTACTTTATATCTGTAACGGCAGCTGAAGTCATTACATACGGCATGGAGGAAAATGCGGATGTACGCGCATCCCAGATTTCAATTACCTCGCAGGGGACTTCTTTCCATGTAGACACATTCAGAGGCAGCACTGATATTCGTTTACGCATGGTAGGCAAATTCAATGTGTATAACGCAATGGCTGCCATCGCTGCTGCTCTGGTTGAAGACATTCCGCTGGAGGAGATCAAACGTAGTTTGGAAACGGTACCCGGCGTAGATGGACGTGTTGAGGCTGTTGACGAAGGACAGCCGTTTGCAGTCATTGTTGACTATGCTCATACCCCAGATGGCCTGGAGAACGTATTGCGGACGGTGAAGGAATTTGCTGAAGGCCGTGTGATCTGCGTATTTGGATGTGGTGGTGACCGAGATCGCACGAAGCGGCCTCTAATGGGCAAAATTGCTGCGAAGTATAGCGATATCGTATTTGTTACTTCCGACAATCCGCGGACAGAAGATCCCGATCTGATTCTCAAGGATATTGAACAGGGCTTGATTGAAGATGCCATTCAACCTGACCGTTATACGATGATTGTGGATCGGCGCCAGGCGATTCATGAAGCTATTGAAATGGCAAGCCCTGCCGATGTAGTATTGATTGCGGGCAAGGGGCATGAGACCTATCAAATCATCGGCACAACCAAGACGGACTTTGATGATCGGATCATAGCGAAAGAAGCGATAAGGGGCAAATCCAATTGATAAAAAGAACATTGGCACAATTGGCCGAGATGTGTGGAGGAACACTAACTGACATTGCTGCTTATGGTGATGTTGGTGTTGAAGGTGTATTTACAGATTCGCGTAAGCCCGTTCAAGGCAGTCTCTTTATCCCGCTTGTTGGCGAAAGGTTTGACGGACATGAATTTGTGCAAACCTGTGTAGAGAAGGGCGCTGCCGGAACTTTATGGCAAAAGGATCATGGAGCTGCACCTCAAGGTGCTGTGATTATTGTGGAGGATACCCTGGTTGCATTGCAGGAGCTTGCGTCCTCCTATTTAAAAGAAAACAAGGCCTCCGTTGTAGGCATTACAGGCAGCAATGGTAAAACAACAACAAAGGACATTGTGGATGCCATTCTGTCTACCACGTTCAAAGTGCATAAGACCCAAGGCAATTTCAATAATCATATTGGTTTGCCGCTTACCGTACTTAGCATGGAACCAGACACTGAGATCGTAATTCTGGAGATGGGCATGAGCGGCCGAGGAGAGATTGAAGAATTATCTTTAATTGCCCAGCCGGATGTCGCAATCATCACGAATATTGGTGAATCCCATCTACTTCAACTGGGATCTCGATTGGAGATTGCTCGGGCAAAAGTTGAAATTGCTGCTGGCATGAAACCAGGTGGATTGCTGATATACAACGGCGACGAACCGTTGATTGAGCAGGTTCTGGCGGAGCCAGCGACTAAGCTGCCTGAAGGACTTCAACGGTATACATTTGGCTTGCAGACGGATAACGATGATTATCCTACTGGAATTATGAATGCACAGAGTGGGGTTGCGTTTACAACCAAGCAGTTTGGAGAGGATGCTCTTACACTGCCATTATTGGGGACACATAATGTGGTCAACTGTCTTGCTGCATTAGCGGTTGCCCGTCATTTTGGAGTGGCTGCTGAACAGATTGTAGCAGGACTGTCACGTTTGAAATTAACCGGCATGCGCATCGAGATTATTAACGGGGTCAGTGGTTTGACCATGCTCAATGATGCTTACAACGCTAGTCCAACCTCCATGAAAGCCGCTGTGGATGTGCTGGAGGGCCTTAAGGGGTATCGGACCAAAGTTGCCGTGCTCGGTGATATGCTAGAACTGGGGCCTCAGGAGCATGAGCTCCATCGGGGAATCGGTGAATATATTACACCCGACAAAATGAATATGGTGCTGGCTTATGGCCCTTTATCTGCGAGTATCGCAGAAGGAGCAAGACAAAACATGCCAGCAGAAGCCGTACACACTTTTGAGAGCAAGGAAGAATTGACCCGATATCTACTGGAGAATCTCCAATCCAGAGATGTTGTCTTGTTTAAGGCCTCCCGAGGCATGAAGCTTGAGGATGTGGTCGAAGCGCTAAAAATAGCTCCATTACAGAATAGAGTAGACTAGAGGGGTGAACCCATGGATTTTCAGGTATTACTGTTAACAATCGGTGTTTCATTTATTTTGGCGGTGATTGCTGCACCGCTCTTGATTCCATTGCTGCGTCGAATGAAGTTCGGACAGCAGGTTCGGGAAGATGGGCCACAGAGCCATCTGAAAAAAAGCGGAACACCTACAATGGGCGGAGTAGTTATTTTACTCGCGTTCACATTGGCCTTTTTGAAATTTTCAGCGGTCAAAAATACGGACTTTTACGTCCTGCTGGTGGCTACACTCGGCTTCGGTCTGATTGGTTTCCTGGATGACTACATCAAGATTGTATTCAAACGTTCACTGGGGCTGACGGCTAGACAAAAGATGATTGGTCAGTTGTTTTTCAGTGCAGTGATGTGCTATTTGCTTATCCAAAATGGACACAGCACAGCCATATCGATTCCAGGTACATCAGTCTCCTTTGACTGGACGGGATGGTTCTACTATCCGTTTGTGGTATTCATGATGCTTGCCATCACGAATGCAGTTAACTTTACCGATGGTCTGGACGGCTTGCTGTCCGGCGTGAGCGCCATCGCGTTTGGGGCATTTGCCATTGTGGCGATGCAGGCAACATCCATGCCAGCAGCGGTATGTGCGGCGGCGATGATTGGTGCGGTACTTGGATTCCTGGTATACAACGCACACCCGGCCAAAGTGTTTATGGGAGATACAGGCTCACTCGGAATTGGTGGTGCGATTGGTGCCGTCGCCATTGTGACGAAGACAGAACTTCTTTTTGTCATCATTGGCGGTATTTTCGTCATCGAAATCCTGTCCGTTATCATTCAAGTAGTATCTTTCAAAACTCGTGGCAAACGCGTGTTCAAAATGAGCCCGATTCATCATCACTTTGAACTGAGTGGCTGGTCGGAATGGCGAGTTGTCATTACTTTTTGGGCGGTAGGTGCCATTTTGGCCGCTCTCGGACTTTATCTCAACAAGGGGTTGTAAACAATGAATCATCCTGAATCATATCGTGGACAACAAGTGGTCGTGCTTGGACTGGCCAAAAGCGGCGTGCAGGTCGCCAAAGTACTGGATCGTGCCGGCGCAATCGTTACAGTTAATGATAAAAAAGAGAGAGAACAGTGTCCCGAAGCATCCGAATTGGAGGCTTTGGGAATTTCTGTTGTATGCGGGGGACATCCGGACGATCTGATTCATAGTGATGTGAAGCTTGTAGTCAAAAATCCGGGCATTCCTTATCAGGCACCTCCTGTGCAACAGGCACTTGCCTTAGGCATAGAAGTGGTGACTGAGGTGGAGGTAGCTTACCATCTATGCGCTGCGCCTATGATCGGGATCACGGGCTCTAACGGGAAAACAACCACAACAACGTGGGTAGGCAACATGTTGGAGCTTGCCGGTTTGAAACCAATCGTTGCCGGTAATATTGGAACGCCATTGTGTGAGGCGGCAGAGCAGGCTTCTGCGGATAACTGGATGGTGGTGGAGCTTAGCAGTTTCCAACTGAAAGGCACATCCGATTTCCGTCCACGCATTGCAAGTTTGCTAAACGTGGCGGAGACTCATTTGGATTACCATGGGGACATGGATGATTATGTGGCTTCCAAAGCCAAACTGTTCTCCAACCAGCAACCGGAGGATGTAGCTATCCTGAACTGGGATGACCCGGTATGTCGCGGACTGGTTCCTTATATTAAAGCAAGACTGCTCCCATTCTCGCTGACAGAGAAGCTTGAAGCAGGGGTATATGCCGATCCTCCATACGTGGATGGGGAAGAGGATGATGTGAAGCGCCAGGTGATCTATGCAGACGGTGAGGGCAACCATCACGTCATTATTGATGTGGAAGACATCGGAATACCAGGACGATTTAATGTGGGAAATGCATTGGCAGCAGTAGCTATTGCTGTCTCCGCTGGAGCCGATCCATCTGTGCTTGCTGCGCCTCTGGCTGAGTTCAAGGGGGTTGAACACCGTCTTGAGTATGTACTTGAACATAATGGAGCTAACTATTACAACAATTCCAAAGCGACTAACTCCAAAGCAACCGTAATGGCGTTGAACTCCTTCAAGGAACCGGTCGTGCTCATTGCCGGCGGACTGGATCGTGGATCAGACATGATGGAATTGCTGCCATTGTTCCAGGAGCGGGTGAAAGCTGTGGTTGCTCTTGGAGAGACACGAGAGAAAATTGCCAAGGTTGCGGAACTGGCTGGATTAAAGCAAATTAAGGTCGTCGATAATGAGGAGGACGCTGCCCAGACGTTAACCGCTGCCGTGCAGGAAGCTTCACAGTTTGCAGCTCCAGGTGATGTGGTCTTGTTATCACCAGCGTGTGCAAGCTGGGACATGTTTGCTTCCTATGAAGAGCGGGGACGCATTTTTAAAGAGGCGGCGCATAACTTGTAAGTAGGGGGGTGGAAAAGCCCCTACTTCCATGCAAGGGGTGGCCTCCTGATGAAACAGACGCGACCGGCGCCGGATTTCTGGCTCCTAATTTGTATTCTGGCATTGCTTGCCATCGGCATTATTATGGTATACAGTGCGGGCTCGGTGCTTGCTTTTCATGACTACGGTGATTCATTTTACTTTGTCAAAAGACAGCTGCTGTTCGCCGGACTTGGACTTGCTGCCATGTTTGTTACGGCAAATGTGGACTACCGGGTCTGGAGAAAGTATGCAAAGCCTATACTGATTGCCTGTTTTATAATGCTGATTGCGGTGCTGATTCCTGGCATCGGAGTGGTTCGGGGAGGGGCACGAAGCTGGTTGGGCATTGGCTCGTTCGGCATACAACCTTCAGAATTCATGAAACTGGGTATGATCCTGTTTCTCGCTCACTGGTTAAGCAAGGAACCTGGCAAAATCAAAACGTTCACGACGGGGCTTCTGCCACCGCTCGGCTTGATTGGTTTGGCCTTTGGTATTATTATGCTTCAGCCCGATTTGGGGACAGGCACCGTGATGATGGGTGCATCGATGCTGATTATTTTCACAGCAGGAGCACGGATGAAACATCTATCACTGCTTGCCCTCGGCGGTATAGCAGGGTTTGCCGGACTGATTGCGGCAGCTCCCTACAGATTGCAGCGAATAACGGCTTTTTTGGACCCGTGGTCTGATCCACTTGGTGCCGGATATCAGATTATTCAATCTTTATATGCGATCGGCCCTGGAGGACTTGCGGGCTTGGGGCTGGGTATGAGTCGACAAAAATACAGCTACGTACCCGAGCCACAAACGGATTTTATTTTTTCCATTTTGGCAGAAGAGCTAGGCTTCATTGGTGGAATGATTGTATTATTGCTGTTTCTGGTCCTGGTGTGGAGAGGGATGCGCGTAGCGATGACGGTACCGGATGCTTTTGGTAGCCTTCTGGGTGTAGGCATTGTGGGTATGGTGGCTGTGCAGGTCATTATCAACATTGGTGTCGTGATCGGGCTTATGCCGGTTACGGGGATTACGCTCCCGCTCATCAGCTATGGCGGTTCATCTCTGACCTTGATGTTGACAGCGCTAGGCATATTATTGAACTTATCCCGTTATGCGAGGTGAATGTACGATGCGAGTCGTTCTAAGCGGCGGCGGTACCGGTGGGCATATCTATCCGGCCGTTGCTATAGCAAGGCAATGTGAGGCGGAGAATCCCGACTCGACATTTTTATATATCGGTGGTACCCGTGGACTGGAAAGTAAACTGGTGCCACAAGAGAATATTCCGTTTCAATCGATTGACATTACAGGTTTTCGCCGGAAATTGTCCTTTGACAACGTGAAGACTGTGATGAGATTTCTGCAAGGTGTTCGCAAAGCCAAGAAAATGCTCAAGGAATTCAAACCCGATGTTGTCATCGGTACGGGGGGCTATGTGTGTGGGCCTGTCGTATATGCAGCAGCCAAACTTGGTATTCCAAGTGTCATTCATGAACAGAATGCCATTCCCGGGTTAACTAACAAGTTCCTTACCCGGTATGTGGACACGGTAGCTGTTAGTTTTGAGGGTTCGGAGAAAGCATTCTCTGGAGCCAAAAGGGTTGTGTATACCGGCAATCCAAGGGCTACAACGGTAGCTCAAGCTAGCCGTGATCGTGGTTTTGCGACACTGGGTGTACCGATGGACAGCCGAGTTGTTCTTGTGGTTGGTGGTAGCCGTGGTGCGAAAGCAATCAATAAAGCCATGGTGGATATGGCACCGATGCTGGCCAAGCTTGAAGATGTGCACGTGGTCTACGTGACTGGTGATTCTTATTTTGATGAAACGCGTGAAGCGATTCGCAGTTCCCTTGGAACGATGCCAAATCATCTGCATGTGCTGCCCTACGTACACAACATGCCTGAGGTTCTTGCATGCACGTCGCTGATTGTAAATCGTGCTGGGGCATCATTCCTTGCCGAGATTACATCTCTAGGTATTCCATCCATTCTGATTCCGTCACCTAACGTGACGAATAATCATCAGGAGGCGAATGCTCGTACACTTGAGGGTGGTGGTGCATCGCTTACGATGCTGGAGAAGGATCTGACAGGCCAGGCGCTATATAAAGCGATTGCTGGAATTATGAATGACGAAGCGGCGCGCAAAAGGATGGCGGAAGCCTCCAGGGAACTGGGGAAACCTGATGCAGCCGAGGTGCTTGTGAGCGAGATTCGGCGTCTTGCTGCAGGGCGTTAAAGTGCGTTTTGGGCGATTGTCACACACACGGCGGGACTGACATAAGATACCCTATAAATCGTGACAATCGTTCCATGGCGCCGCAACACGGCTTGCAGCAACGAAAACTGCCGTGCTCATCGGTTTTGAAGTAAAGGAGGATGTTAATATGCAGCAGTGGATATCGTTACTATCCCAGAACAATGTCGGCAAAGTTCTTGAAAACGAGCCGCTAGCCAAATACACCACATGGAAGATCGGCGGTCCTGCAGATGCGCTGGTCATACCGGAAAACAAGGAGCAGATGATCAATCTCATTCAATTGCTGCACAAGCATCAGATCCCATGGATGCAGCTTGGACGGGGTTCAAACATGTTGGTGTCTGACAAGGGAATACGCGGAGTTGTCGTGAAACCGGGAGAAGGCTTTGATTATGCCGAATTTCACGAGGGCGGGGTAACTGCCGGAGCGGCACATTCCTTTGTTAAACTCAGTGTTGTTGCTGCAAAGAAAGAGTGGACCGGTTTGGAATTTGGTAGCGGCATCCCCGGAACGGTCGGCGGAGCCGTATATATGAATGCTGGTGCCCATGGATCGGATGTGTCACGGATATTTCAATCCGCTGAGATTGTACTGGAGACAGGGGAATTGGTACGTTACAGCAAGGAGGACATGGAATTTGCCTATCGCCACTCTGTTCTTCATGACCGGAGAGGTATCGTGCTGGAGGCTACATTTGCACTCCAGCAGGGAGAACGCAAAGTCATTTCGGAATCGATGGCCGCTTATAAAGACCGTAGACGCCGTACACAGCCACTGCAGATGGCGTGTGCTGGCAGCGTGTTCCGGAATCCACCTGGTGATCATGCCGCCCGCCTGATTGAAGCAGCGGGGCTAAAGGGTATGACTCAAGGAGGCGCACAGGTATCCACCATGCATGCCAATTTCATTGTCAATACAGGCCAAGCAACAGCAGAGGACGTTATCACCCTAATGCAGCAGATTCAGAACACTATATCATCTCAAAACGGTATTAACCTGGTACCGGAAGTCTTCGTAGTGGGTGAACGGTAAACCCCGGAGGTGATACATTGGACAAATTGGTGATTGAAGGCGGGAAACCCCTCTCAGGATCCATACGCATCCATGGAGCAAAAAATGCCGCTTTACCGATTATGGCCGCAAGTTTGTTGGCAGACGGAGAAGTTACGCTGCACAACGTTCCACACTTGCTGGACATTGAAGTGATGCTGTATATCCTGGAACGACTTGGATGCACGTGTCGGCATGAACAGGGAACAGTGACGATAGATACATCGTCCATCCGGTCATATGATGTGCCTGAGGATCTCATGAAGCAGATGCGTTCTTCCATTTTTTTAATGGGACCATTACTGGCTAAGTTTGGGCAAGTATCCGTGTACCAGCCAGGTGGCTGTGCCATTGGGGAACGTAAAATTGATCTTCACCTTCGGGGCCTTGAGACGCTCGGAGCTTCGATTGAAGAGCTGGATCAGCAGATCATATGCCGCGGGCGCAAGCTGGTGGGTACAGACATTCATCTGGATTTCCCCAGTGTAGGAGCCACAGAAAATATTATGATGGCAGCTGTTACGGCTGAGGGTACAACAACGATATTTAATGCAGCCAGAGAACCTGAGATACAGGATTTGCAACATTTTCTGAATGCAATGGGTGCACGGATTATCGGTGCTGGAACGGATACGATCACCATTAATGGTGTGGAGAAACTCAAGCCTTGTTCTTACGAAATTATACCTGATCGGATCGTTGCAGGAACGGTGATGATTGCAGCCGCAGCAACGAGAGGGAATGTAACGCTTACACACTGCAATCCGGCTCATCTTACTTCCCTTATACATGTGTTGAAGCGTACTGGTGTTCAAATCACAGTCTGCAATGATATAATGACGGTGAGCTGTATGAGCCGTCCCAAATCAGTAGACCGCATTGTGACTTCTCCGTATCCTTCATTTCCAACAGACCTGCAGTCGCAAATTATGGTGCTGCTCAGTCTGGCAGACGGTTTCAGTGTGATGAAGGAAACGGTATTCGAGGGTCGGTTCAAACATGTGGATGAGCTGAATGTCATGGGAGCCGATATTTCGGTAGACATGAATGCAGCATTTATCCGTGGCGTTCCCCGTTTGTACGGGGCTACAGTGGAAGCAACCGATCTGCGTGCAGGTGCAGCACTAGTCATTGCTGGCCTTGCTGCCCAGGGAAAAACGGTTGTGGAGCAAGTACATCATATTGATAGAGGGTACGATCGTATCGAGAAGCTCTTTCAGAGTCTTGGAGCTTCGGTTGAGCGACAGTCCCCCGTTTCGAAGCAGCTGGATTTTGCCAATTAACGTCCTTTGAGTCCCCTTCTTAAGGGAAGGGGGCCGGAGGCTTTGTGGAGCGCGACCTATGCCTAAAAGTCAAATTCCGGTTCTGAAGAAGAATCGGCCCAAACGAAACACAAGCCGTAAAATCGTATTTATTCTTTTACTTCTTTTTATTGTATTACTTGCTGTACTTTTTTTTCGTTCTTCGATGAGTCGGATTTCGGCAATTGAGATTACGGGTAATGTATACACAACAACTTCGGAACTGCTGGAGAAAAGCGGTCTGAAGGAGGGCGAACAGTTTTTTGGGACAACCTCTGCTGATGTGATTGAGCGACTGAAAACGATCAAGGCTATATCAACCGTAACTGTGGATAAACAATTTCCGGGTACTATTCTTATCAAGGTGCAGGAATATCCAACGGTTGCGTATGAACTTGGTTCTGACGGTACGCTAAAAGCCATACTGGCAAGCGGGACAAGCTTAACGGTTCCTGCCACCATTGGCGTTGCGGTTGAGAAACCGATTTTGACCCAGTGGAAGGCGGACGATCCGCTCAAGGCCAAGCTGAGTGAAGCGTTGGCCAAGATCCCGAATGAACTAACGACGGATATTTCAGAGATTATTCCGAATCCTACACCTTCATTCCCGGATCAGATTCGGATGTATACCAAGTCACAGTTTGAAGTGATTACAACTGTTTCTCTATTGTCCGATAAGGTAGAGTATCTCAACCAGGTCATTGAGACGGAACGGCCAGGGAAAATCACGATGCTAGAGGCTGATACGTACGTGCCTTTCATTCCGGATAACCCGGAAGAAGATGCTGAACCAGGAGCAACTCCCTGATTTCCGCCTTTATTCGGTAGAGAAGTATTCAAAACCAGGCGGGATCGGGGTTTAGCCCCTTTTATCCAATGAAAGTTGTTCTTTCTGAGACGAAGAAAAAATGATACACTTGAACTTATGGCACTTGAGTTGCCTCCTTCTTTTTTCTTCAAGGTTTTATGTCTCGCAACCAGATCTTGGCACCCAAAAAAATTGTAGAAAAAAGAGGGAAAGCCTAAAGTGTGTTGAATATATTTTAAGAGTGTTTAAACCCGAACGTATTTTACTATTTGGAGTCAGGAGGTGCCACAGACTTGAGCAACAATGACATCATTGTTAGTTTGGACATCGGTACATCCAAAATTCGCGCTATTATTGGGGAAATGAATAATGGAACCTTTAATATTATTGGAGTTGGATCTGCCGACTCGGAGGGAATTCGCAAAGGTGTAATCGTAGATATCGATCAGACGGTGCAATCGATCCGTAATGCAGTGGATCATGCAGAACGTATGGTAGGTATTCAAATATCCGAAGTATATGTTGGAATCTCGGGAAATCATATCGGACTGATGAGCAGTCACGGCGTCGTGGCAGTGTCTAACGAGGATCGTGAAATCGGAGAAGAAGACATGGAGCGGGTGTTGAAAGCAGCCGAAGTGATTGCGGTTCCACCGGAACGGGAAATTATTGATGTTGTAGCCAAGCAGTATGTTGTAGATGGCTTGGAGGGCATACAGGACCCCCGTGGTATGATTGGTGTTCGTCTGGAAGTAGAGGCGACCATCATTACGGGTGCAAAAACCGCGATACATAATCTTTTGCGCTGCGTGGAAAAAGCGGGTCTGAAAGTAAGTGATTTGGTACTCATGTCACTTGGAGCAGGTCAGCTTGCATTGTCCAAGGATGAAAAAACGATGGGTTCCGTGCTTGTTGATATCGGAGCAGGGGCTACAACCATCGCCATCTTCGAAGAAGACAGTCTCGTTGCAACTTCAACGCTACCTATTGGTGGGGAGTTTGTAACGAATGATATTGCCTATGGTCTGCGCACATTAACAGATCAAGCCGAAAAGGTAAAATTGAAATATGGCTGCGCATGGCTGGATGATGCTGCTGCGGATGTCATGTTCAAAGTAACACGGATCGGCAGCAACGTAGACAAGGAATTCTCTCAAGAGGATCTGGCGGCTATTATCGAACCGAGGGTTCAAGAAATATTCCAGATGATTTCTCAAGAAGTGAAGCGTCTTGGTTACAATGATCTTCCTGGAGGTTATATACTAACGGGAGGTACGGTCTCTATGCCGGGTGTTCTGCAGGTAGCTCAGCATGAGCTTGCTGCTTCGGTACGAGTTGCGGTGCCGGATTATATCGGTGTGCGTGACCCTGGCTTCACGAGCGGAGTCGGCATTTTGCACAGTGTAATCCGCAGTTTGCGTATTCGTCCCTCGATCAACAACGGCGGTGGAAATAACAACAACAATAATAACAACAAAAAACCGACCAACCGTCCTAAGCCGAATGCGGCCCAGGAATCGGAGCAAAAACCAGGTCTGTTCGAACGGCTGAAAAATATGTTCAGCGAATTTATATAACAGGTTGAATCCATTTCATACAATTCTTGAAGCCGTTTGAATGCGCTGGTTCTAAAATAAACGCTTTCGTTCGTCGATATATGAAATTGATTCGGTTCAATCAAAAATTGGACGGGCCATCCATGCACATTGAGGGGGAGATGGAATAATATGTTGGAATTTGATTTCGAGATGGAGAGCTTGGCTCAAATTAAAGTCATCGGTGTAGGCGGCGGCGGAAGCAATGCAGTCAACCGTATGATCGAAAACGGTGTACAAGGTGTAGAATTTATTACGGTAAATACGGACGCTCAGGCGTTGCACCTCGCGAAATCCGAGCATAAATTGCAAATCGGTGATAAATTAACCCGTGGTCTTGGCGCTGGCGCCAACCCGGATGTAGGTAAAAAAGCAGCGGAAGAATCCCGCGACTTGATCATGAACACCTTGAAAGGTGCAGACATGGTATTTGTTACAGCGGGTATGGGCGGCGGTACGGGTACAGGTGCGGCTCCGGTTATTGCCGAAATCGCCAAAGAGTGCGGCGCACTTACCGTGGGTGTTGTAACACGCCCGTTCACATTTGAAGGACGTAAACGTTCCAGCCATGCAGAGCAAGGTATCGAAGCTCTCAAGGAAAAAGTGGACACGCTGATCGTCATTCCAAATGATCGTTTGCTTGAGATTGTAGACAAAAAGACCCCAATGCTTGAAGCGTTTCGTCAAGCAGATAATGTATTGCGTCAAGCGGTACAAGGTATCTCTGACTTGATCGCTGTACCGGGTCTGATCAACCTTGACTTTGCAGACGTCAAAACGATCATGCACGAGCGTGGATCTGCGCTGATGGGTATCGGTGAATCGACTGGCGAGAACCGTGCAGCTGAAGCAGCTCGTAAAGCCATCATGAGTCCTTTGCTGGAAACGTCCATCGAAGGTGCACGTGGTGTCATCATGAACATTACGGGTGGCATTAACCTGTCCCTGTATGAAGTCAATGAAGCAGCTGAGATTGTTACTTCAGCTTCCGATCCGGAAGTGAACATGATCTTTGGTGCCATCATTGATGAGGATCTGAAAGAGGAGATCAAGGTTACAGTTATCGCGACCGGATTTGAGGACAAGCCTGCTTCGCCTCCACCTGGACGCAAACCTGCTCCAGCAAGTGAGCCTGCGGATAACCGTTCGCCGAACCTGCGTCCTTTCGGAAATCAGCCGAGCAATGATCAGCTGGATATTCCGACATTTTTGCGCAATCGTTCACGCAATAATAACAACGATTAATACTCCAATAGATTTCAATGAAGACCCGGTACTCCTGATAGGAGTAACCGGGTCTTTTTGTTTTTTATTATCCTATCACATCGTATTGAACAAATTCTGAACAACGGGTCTGAGCAATTCCGACAAAAAAAGTTGGAACGATCCCCCCATGATTAGACAGACTTTGAAAAGTGAGCTCCTTATACTTGTGAATATGCTCATGAATATCGGGATAACGTTATTTCGATATGTTGCGCGCAGGCAGGTGAAGAATGTGGTTGTATATGTGGATCTTATTTTTTTGACGAACCTGTGTATTGACGGTGCACTCATCGGACTGACGGCCTGGATGCGCAAAACGAAGCTGGTCTGGTGGAGATGGTTGCTGTCCGCGATCGTGGGTGCGCTGTACGTAGTCATGATGTTTGTACCGGAGTTTGATTTTATGTTCACCTTTTTGATCAAGTTTGGATTGTCTCTGGTGATGCTGAGTATTGCATTTGGGTTTAAGGGTCTTCAGGCATTTATGAGGACCTTGGGTACCTTCTATGTAATCAATTTTGTCGCCGCAGGGGGAATTCTGGGTGTGCACTACATGCTGCAAAGCTCTGGGGAATTGTTCAACGGCATTTGGTTTACGGCATCAGGTGGAATGTCTTTTGATTTGAAAATTGCCTTTTGGTTCACGTTTGTCGTCTTTTTTGCCGTGCTTTTTCTATTCAAAGCCGTGCAGAGCTCGAAACGAAAAACAGACCGAATGACAACGTACTTGGGTAAAGTGGAGGTTTTTATTGATGATGTGACTATTTCTTGTACAGGCCTTCTGGATACAGGAAATCAACTCACAGACCCTCTTTCACGTATGCCCGTCATGGTAATGGAGGTATCGTTATGGCAAGACATGCTGCCTGCTGCATGGAAGGGCAGGTTGAAGGATGAGGCGCCGGACAACCTTATCATGGAGCTCGATCAGGAGGATTTCCACTGGCAGGATCGTTTAAGGCTTGTACCCTATCGGGGTATTAACAAAGGAACTGCATTTATGCTGGCGATGAAGCCAGACCGGGTGAAGGTAACGATGGATGAGATGTGTTATGAGACGACAAAGGTATTAATAGGGTTGGACGGGGGCGTACTGTCATCCGATGGAAAATACCAGGCCGTGATTCACCCTGAGCTTGTGCAAGACGCTGCTTCTGCGCAGTCTACGGCTATCTCTGCGGGAGCAACAGAAAAGCCGCTGAATGTGGTATAGGAGGAACGTACATGCTTGTAAAATGGAAACTGGTGGCGCAGCTGCAGTACTATCGTTTATTATTTCTGCTTGGTTTGAAAAGTGAAGAGATTTATTATATCGGAGGCAGTGAGGCGCTACCGCCCCCATTAACACGTGAAGAAGAAGAATTTTTGTTGCAAAAGTTGTCTTCAGGGGATTCCGCTATCCGTGCCATGCTGATTGAACGGAACCTGCGACTGGTGGTATACATCGCACGCAAATTCGAAAATACAGGTATCAATATCGAGGATTTGGTGTCCATCGGTGCGATCGGGTTGATTAAAGCCGTTAATACATTTGACCCGGAAAAGAAAATTAAACTGGCAACCTATGCTTCCCGTTGTATCGAAAATGAAATTTTGATGTACCTGAGACGTAACAGTAAAATTCGTACAGAAGTTTCTTTTGATGAACCACTCAATATTGATTGGGATGGAAATGAACTATTATTATCCGATGTACTCGGTACAGAGAACGATACAATCTATCGGAATATCGAAGAACAGGTAGACCGGAAGCTTTTGCATAAAGCATTGGAAAAATTAACCGAGCGTGAGCGAATGATTATGGAGCTTCGTTTTGGCTTGACGGATGGGGAGGAAAAGACACAAAAAGATGTCGCCGATCTGCTTGGAATCTCCCAATCCTATATCTCTCGTCTCGAAAAAAGAATCATTAAAAGACTCCGAAAGGAGTTCAACAAGATGGTCTGAACAGGAGCATTTTTCATAATGGGTATTAATGGCAAGGATGCCAAGTGCGAATAAAATAGCCTGCCCCGGAGATAATGTACATTAATGTTTCTCCTTGGGAGGTAAGTCACGATGACCCGAAACAAAGTCGAGATTTGTGGCGTGGACACCGCAAAATTGCCTGTCCTCACCAACATAGAAATGCGGGAATTGTTTCATTCCCTACAGCAACACCATGATCGCTCAGCAAGAGAGAAATTAGTGAATGGCAACCTGCGCCTGGTGCTCAGTGTCATTCAGCGCTTTAACAATCGGGGAGAGTTTGTCGATGATCTGTTCCAGGTTGGATGTATCGGCCTGATGAAAGCCATTGATAATTTTGATTTATCCCAGAATGTCAAATTTTCAACCTACGCGGTGCCGATGATTATCGGTGAAATCCGTCGATACCTGCGCGATAATAACCCAATTCGGGTATCTCGCTCCTTGCGGGACATTGCTTATAAAGCACTTCAGGTGCGTGACAGCCTGACGAATAAAAATTCCCGTGAACCGACGATATTTGAAATTTCTGAGGTACTGAATGTGCCGAAGGAAGATGTGGTTTTTGCATTGGATGCCATTCAGGACCCGGTTTCGCTCTTCGAACCGATCTATCATGATGGTGGAGATCCGATCTATGTGATGGATCAGATCAGTGATGACAAAAACAAGGATGTGTCCTGGATTGAGGAAATTGCACTGCGTGAAGCGATGCACCGTCTCGGTCAAAGGGAGAAAATGATTCTGTCGATGCGGTTTTTCGAAGGGAAAACCCAGATGGAAGTGGCTGATGAAATTGGCATTTCCCAGGCGCAGGTATCCCGTCTGGAGAAATCAGCGATACAACAAATGCAGAAACATGTGAAGTCGTAACAAGGGGTAAGCCAGGAGACGATCAAAGGGAAGAAATATCCCTTTGATCGTCTTTTTGCTTTTTGGATTTCGACATCAGAGGGATTTGGAATTGTTCCATTGCCTTTCCTTCGAAAAAGAGGACATTTTTCGCGTATGAAACATATATTGTATAGAAGCGGAGAACGGGCAGAAGCGGATTAATCGGGGGGCGGGACCAAATGAAAGTGAACACAGGTGAACCGGTCGGTAGCGGGATGAAAATTTCGGATTTTCAAACCAAAGATGTTATTAACATTACGGATGGCAAACGTCTGGGTCAGATTAGCGATTTGGAGCTGGATCTGAAGCAGGGACGAATTGAAGCAATTGTTGTGCCAGGTTACAGCCGTTTTATGGGGCTATTCGGCGGGGGAACGGATCTAATCATCCCTTGGAGGAACATTGTGAAGATCGGTTCGGATGTGATTTTGGTTAAAATGGATGAAATGAAGGAAAATAACTACGATGAGCGTGACCGTGAAGCCCGCTTGTATGACGAGCAGAACGGCCGGGTGGACCGGGTGGAACGTATTGAACGGTTGAATCGGAACCAGCGTCGAACGATATAACCGAGACAGAACGGGGTTCATTTGGTACACTGGAAGTTGTGAGGTGAGAAGATGGAACCGTTTATTTTGGATAAGGAAATACGGTCGGGAAGCCAGAACTCAAATTGGGGTCCTGACCCGTTGTTATTATATGTGGAGCCGTGGAAATTGCAGTTTAAGCATATGAAAGCCGGTTTTACGACAAGGCAGGGTGGTGTTGGAAGCACACCTTACGCCAGTCTAAACTGTGCCTATCATGTGGGTGATGATCCGGCTAACGTGCTGAGTAATCGCAAACTTGTGGCTGAAAAGCTGGGTTTCCCTTTGGAATCCTGGACTTGTGGAGAACAGGTACATGGTAAACATGTCGCTGTAATCACGGCTGAAGAGCGGGGTAAAGGTTTGCTGGATCGACAGTCTGCATTTCAGGATACGGATGGTTTGGTCACCAATGTGCCTGGTGTGCTGCTGACTTCCTTTTATGCAGATTGTGTACCCCTTTATTTCTATGACCCCGTACAACAAGCGGTGGGGCTTGCTCATGCCGGATGGAAAGGTACTGTTGCCGGTATAGCCGAATCGATGGTCGAAAAGATGGAGCAGGAATACGGAAGTCGCAGACAGGATATCCATGCTGCAATAGGTCCCTCCATTGGGGATTGCTGTTATGAAGTGGATGAAGCGGTTATGCAGCATGTACGGGTTTGGTTGGACCACTCCTCGGGTAATGATGAATACAAGAACTCTGCATCTAATCAAGTATATCGGCCTGCCACAAATGGCAAAACGATGTTAAACTTGAAAGAATGCAATCGACACATTATGATGAAAGCAGGAATATTGCCGGATCATATCGAATGTACAACTTGGTGTACAAGCTGCAATCCCGAGCTATTTTTCTCGTATCGTAAAGAAAATGGCATTACCGGGAGAATGGCGAGCTGGATTGGGCTGGAAGAGAGGTGACCCTCTGTGTCATTGGAGGAGCGTATACAACTGGTAAATCAGAAGATCGAAGCCGCGTGTCAGCGCAGTGGCCGTCAACGTGAAGATGTGAATGTGATTGCTGTCACGAAATACGTCTCACTTGAAACAACGGGAGCTGTGCTGGACCACGGTCTTGAGCATATTGGCGAAAACCGCTGGCAGGATGCACAAGCAAAATGGGAAGCATTCGGTCAGCAGGGAACCTGGCATTTTATCGGTCATTTACAGACGAATAAGGTGAAGGACGTCATCGGTAAATTCCGTTACATACATTCACTGGATCGTTTGCCCCTGGCCAAGGAGTTGGATAA
Source organism: Paenibacillus sp. O199 (assembly GCF_001636635.1). Lineage (NCBI taxonomy): Bacteria > Bacillati > Bacillota > Bacilli > Caryophanales > Paenibacillaceae > Paenibacillus > Paenibacillus sp. O199. Next base: position 2,883 of record NZ_LGRP01000021.1, on the reverse strand, counting down.
AAAGGCGGCGTCTCTTGGCATCCAGGTGGAAACACTATTGCAGGTGAATATTTCGGGTGAAGAAAGCAAGTATGGCTTGCAGCCTGAACAGGCGAGTTCCTTTTTGCGTGAAATCAGTTCGTTCAACAACCTGAAGGTCATCGGCCTGATGACCATGGCACCCCATGAGGAAGATCCGGAGCTTACACGTCCCGTATTTCGCGGACTGCGTGAGCTTAGAGACCATTTGAATGGACAAGCTTTGACAGCGGAGCCATTGACCGAGTTGTCGATGGGCATGTCCAATGATTTTGAAGTGGCGATTGAAGAAGGGGCAACCTGGGTTCGGCTTGGATCGATTCTCGTAGGAAAAGAGGAGGGTTCGCAATGGGCGTAATGAATAAGTTTATGAATTTCCTCGGGCTTCAGGAAGAGGAAGAGATTGTGGAACGTGAGCGTATGGCGGCACAAGAGGAACATGATCCTGATCAGCAGGAAGCTGAAACCTCAAGTCTAGACAAACGTAGAAACCAAAGGGGTAATAATGTGGTGAGCATTCATTCCCAGAAAAATGTTAAAGTCGTCCTTTATGAACCGCGTTCTTATGACGAAGCACAAGAGATTGCTGACCATCTGCGCTCCCATCGTACAGTTGTAGTTAACCTGCAGCGGGTGCGTCAGGATCAGGCACTTCGCGTCATTGATTTCTTGAGTGGCACAGTGTATGCACTGGGAGGCGGTATTTCAAAAATTGGCGGCAACATTTTTCTCTGTACGCCAGATACGGTTGAAATTCAGGGATCAATTACGGAAATACTGGCTGACAGCGAGCAAGATTATAACAGAATGAGGTGAGCCACTTTTGTATCAGATTGAAAGCGTGTTGTACACGTTATACCAGATTTACTTTTACATGGTCATTGTCTACATATTGATGTCATGGCTTCCCAACGCACGGGAGAGTTTCATCGGTGAATGGCTAGGTAAGTTTGTGGAACCATATTTAAGACCTTTCCGCCGATTTATTCCGCCTTTGTTCGGTGTGTTGGATATTTCACCGATTGTGGCGTTGATCGTTCTTCAACTCGCGCTTAATGGGCTGATCTCCATCCTCCGATACTTTGTATATTAAGGTAGGGTGAACATAGATGAGCGGTGAAATTTACGAGCATTTTAGTCATGACGAGCGCGATTTTGTGGATAAAGCCTCAGACTGGGTTGAACGTGCAGGTAAGTATCATGACATGAAGCTAACTGACTTTCTTGATCCCAGACAGGCCTTTATTTTACAAACGCTTGTGAACCGTCGAGATGATGTACAGATTCGTCTGGATGGTGGTTATGAAACAGCTGAACGTAAGCGTGCGCTGATTGCACCGGATTATCGATATCTGGACGATGAAGATATGGGTATGCAGGTGATGAGCATTACGTCTGACGATCAGAAAATCAAAGAGCTGGAGCATGGGGACTATATGGGTGCCCTGCTCGGGCTTGGCATGAAACGTGGCAAGATCGGTGATATTCAAGTGCTGGAGGACGGGTGCCATACGGTGGTGGCGTCGGAAACCGGCGCTTTTTTATCGCTTCAACTGAATCAGGTGCATCGAGTACATGTGTTTACGGAGTTGTTGGCACTGGATCAGCTGAAATGGTCCGAGAGCAAACTGGAGACGATGGATATTACCGTGGCTTCCCTGCGTTTAGATGGCATCTGTGCAGATGTGTATCGGCTTAGCCGTAGTAAAGTTCTCGTTCCGATCAAGGCTGGCCGCTGTCGGGTGAATTGGAAAGTGGAGGAAGATCCGTCCAAAGCGCTAAAAGCGGGAGATGTGGTATCCATTCAAGGATTTGGTCGATTCAAGGTGATGGAACAGGATGGGTTGACCAAAAAGGGACGCTGCCGCGTAAAAATCGGCAAATTTGCCTAAGAGTGTTGCAGGAAAACCCGCTTTCTTGTCGAAATGTTTAAGGTAAAGGTGCAAAAAACATTCGGTGTTTCCGATATACATTAAAGTGCAAAGGTTGATATGACCGCCAAAGGATCAGAGTCTGATCCTGCATTCCGTGTTAGTGCCAGGATTAGGCATCACATATACGGCCCCTTGGGTGGAACCCATATGCTGCAAACCTTCTCAGTCCGGGAAGGAACTTTTACAGGAGGTGGACAGCATGCCATTAACGCCGCTGGACATACACAACAAGGAATTTTCCCGACGTTTGCGCGGGTATGACGAGGATGAGGTCAATGAATTCCTGGATCAAGTCATCAAAGATTACGAAGGCGTCATTCGCGAAAACAAAGAGCTGAGCAATCAGTTGCTGTCCGTTCAGGAGAAGCTTGATCATTTTGCAACGATTGAAGAGACGCTGAGCAAAACGATCATCATTGCGCAGGAAGCTGCGGATGATGTGAAGAACAATGCGAAAAAAGAAGCACAGTTGATCGTGAAGGAAGCCGAGAAAAATGCGGACCGGATCGTAAACGAATCTTTGTCTAAATCACGCAAAATTGCTTTGGAAGTCGAAGAGCTCAAAAAGCAGGCGTCCATCTATCGTGCTCGTTTCCGTACACTTGTGGAAGCACAGCTTGAATTGTTGACTCAGGATGGTTGGGAAGCGCTGGAGAGCCGGGAGCAGGAAGTCCGTGACCGTGAGCGGGAAATGAAGGAAATTTATTAGTCTATCCGCCTGGTTGACTTTTGCCTGTAAAGAGGCTATAACTATATTCATAATGAATAGTGATTCCATGACGGGTTCAGTACGTTATGATCTCATCCCTCAGAGAGTTGGCGTCTGGTGCAAGCCAATGGATGAGTTATAGCCGAATATCTCCCCGGAGAAGTGACGCTGAAGCGGTGAAGGATTGGCCGTGTGTAAGCGAAACCGTGAGCCGAACGTTAT
>NZ_LGRP01000065.1:0-11180 GCF_001636635.1 Paenibacillus sp. O199 | reverse complement strand
GGCGCAGCCGTCGGCGAGTGGATCGCCGAGGCAGCCGCGGACGGCGCCATGCACCAGCCGGGGCCTGGTTTCGGCGCCGTGAAGGTGCGGCTGGCGCAGCCGGGGAAACCCCCGGCAACGCCGGAACTGGCGGCGCTGCTGCCAGGCGTGCCTGCCACCGCAGGGCTGGCATTGATCCGCGAGCGCGTAGCTGCGCGGATGTGGGAGGCTGTCCAAAAGAAGAAGAAGGACAGCCCGGCAACCAAATGATGCACCATTCGGAGCGGGGGAGATCTTAGATCATCCCCCGCTTGTTTGTGATGTGCATCGGAATAATCCATTTTATCCAAAATGGATATATACATTTCTAATTCGCTTCTATGGCGTTGAACCTTGGGATAGGGCTCTAAAAGTCCAAAAAACGACCGTACAAGCTGTACACCCGGCATATCTTTAGGATGACCTCCTCTCAAGGAGGTCTTTACCGGTGGAGCTTCGCTGCAATTTAAGGTATACTGTCGCAGGGGAAGACAAGCCCACATGCACGAATACTGCAATCATTATTACAATATGCGATAGGAGTTTTTACATGAAATTACGTACAGGACGACAGCGCCAAGTTGCGGTTATGCTGTCCTCACTTATGATATGCGGAGCTTTGTTATCCGCTTGCCAGGACGGTTCGGGCTCAGAGGAGAACCAGAATCTGAACGCAGCAGGAAGCGCACAGCAAGAGTCGGACGGTACCACGGTTCATTTGACTGAGGATACTGGCAAGGATGGCAGCAACACAGACAGCTCATCTTCGGACAATAACAATGATGATACGGATAGTGGTTCCGGCGATGCTTCAACTGGGGGAGAGGGTTCTTCTGACGCAGGCAATGGAGCCACATCAGAGGATCCCCTAATGGAGAAACGCAGCATTAGCGCGCTGCAAACGACGATTGATGCACAAGCGGTAGTGACCAATTCAGAAGCGATGACAGTGATCGTTAACAAACAGCGCAGCTTGCCAGAAGGATATGAGCCGGATGATCTGGTTGAGCCTAACGTACCGTTTTCCTTCGACGGGCCGCATGAAAAGCGCCATATGCGCAAGGAAGCTGCTGAGGCGTTGGAGAAGCTGTTCGCCGGTGCCAAAGCGGACGACATTGAGCTTCGTGCGGTATCTGGATATCGTTCTTATCAGCGTCAGGTTTCGATCTATAACAACAATGTCAAAACCAAAGGCAAAGAATACACGGATCGTGTAAGCTCTGTGCCAGGCCACAGCGAACATCAGACCGGACTAGCGATTGACGTTTCCAGTCCAAGTGTAGGCAATGCCATAGAAGAGGTGTTTGGCACATCGAAAGAAGGCCAGTGGTTGGCTGAGCATGCAGCAGAATATGGGTTCATCATCCGTTATCCAAAAGGTGAGGAAGGGATAACCGGCTATGTGTACGAGCCATGGCATATTCGCTATGTCGGCATTGATCTGGCTCCTGATGTTGTGAAAAGTGGACTGACACTTGAAGAATACTTTGATGAGGCTAATATCAAGCTGTAAGCCTGGTGCTTCATCTTTTGATTGAAGACTAGGGTCTCAATTTCTTAGAGCCCCTGAATGATTCACCCTTGTCCAAGGCACGGGAGATCACTTCAGGGGCTTTTTGGTTTGAGCTAAATTCAGTTATATCCTATTTTATTTGCTTGTTCAGCAGGTCGGCAGGCTGATATAATTCATGTTTAATCAGGAGTTCAAATCACATGTAAAGCGAGGGAAAGCAGAATGAACAGACAGCAGGTGTTTACCGGTTCTCCATGGGAGCCGCTTGTAGGATATTGCCGTGCCATTCGTGTTGGCAACCGAATTGAGGTTGCGGGTACTACAGCCATGCAGGACGGTGTTGTGGTTGGAGCAGGTGATCCATATGCACAGACGAGATTTATTTTGCAGACCATCGAAAATGCACTGAAAGAATTGGGAGCAGACATGTCTCATGTCGTGAGAACCCGCATGTTTGTTACCGACATTTCCCGTTGGGAAGAAGTGGGCAAGGCTCATGGTGAATTTTTTGGTCAGATCCAGCCTGTCGCCACGATGGTAGAGGTTAGTGCACTCATTGACCCTTTGCTGATGGTGGAGATTGAGGCAGAAGCGATTGTTGAAGCAGAAGCTGAAGTTGATGCCGAAATAACAATAACGGAATAGAGCTATTACGTACATATATATATAAATGCAGGATCGAGAAATAACCTTACCCCAACCTCCATGAAGGAGGAATCGTGGGATAAGGTTATTTCTGCATTAATATAGTGTGGTCTAGATCTGCTGTGCTCTACGCATAAAGAAGGCTAGCCTTCTTTTCTGGCAGCTTATTTCGCTTCTGGTTGATCGGCTGGTGTTTCGATTACTACTTTCCAAGCCGTTCCGATTGGAGGCAGGCTGCGAGTCAGGACCGGGCTATAGAAACCAATCACTTTGGCCCCTTTGGTCAGTTCCTCTGGTTTGATCGTTTCCCCTTGATGATTCACCAGTTTTGTATCTTTGCTAATGTTAAGGATAACATGGTCAGGTGCTGTCTCTGTCAGACGGGAGCCGGAGATCTCGATCTGAGTACCATTATCTTCTGTTGTTTTTACATTTTCAATCGTGCCTGCTGTACCCAGAACTTCTTTTGGTTGTGCTTCGGATTCCGAAGCAGCAGTATCCAGTACAATGACTTTGTAAGTAGGTGTTTGAGGCGGTAAACTGAGGGTTGCAATCTCAGAATGCTCAGCTTCAACGTTCATGCCAATGGTCAGATCAGTAAGCTTGATATCTTTGCCATCTGCGGATTTGAACACGGTATCTTCACCAACATTAAGGACGATACCATCTGTACCTGCACCGCCGATATGGATGGATTGATATTTGCCTTCACTGTTAATTCCCGTAATGACCCCACGCTCAGTAACAGTTTTCACTTCCTCTTCACTGGAGATGGTTACTTGGTTACCTTTTGTATTCACTTGTGCGTGCAGTACTTTATCTGCAAAAGAAGCGGGTACAAACAATGTACCATTTGTGATTTCAGGTGCTGTTCCCAGCTTAAGCAGCATTTTATTAACTGAATACTGGTCTTTGCCTGTTGTGACGAGTGTCCAGAGGGTACCTTTTGTCAGCTCAGCAGATTTGTTTTCTTTGTTCCATTTCAGTTCAATGCCAAGTGCTTCTGTGAGATCACGCAGCGCGATCATGGGTTCTTGACCATCTTTGTTCCAATAGCCGTCAGCCATCGGTGCCCCGTTCACAGATACTTTTACAGCTTCAGTTCCTTTGCTGTCGGCTGATACGGAAGTTGAATTGATGGGCTGAGTGCTGTCCAGGTTTGCAGCGTATGCGGCTCCCCCGCCCAGGGCCAAGGACAGGACCATCAGGGCACTAACTTTTTTCATGTTGTTGTTCATCGTTGATTTCATCCCTTCTCATCTTGGTTATGACGCGGTAAACTCCTATTAAGGCCACGTTCCAAACTTATAGACGGGACAACTTCGTCCAGTGTTGCACTTTGAGGTAAATAATGTGAGCAGCATGTTAGTCTATTATTTGAAAAACAGACCACATTGCCGGTTATAAGAAGCAGGATGCGGTTAAGGATCAATGAGTGGAGAACGTGTGATTCAGACTTTGAATTAACCCTGGATTACATGGGGGTGTGGTACGTCCAAATATGAGGAGGGGGGCAATCATATGAGTGATATGTTGGTTGCGCTTTACCATTTGCCAGAGCAAGAGAGTGGACTGAAAAAGTTAGAGGAGTCCTCCATTGTTATCCGAAGAGCCATCGCACCAGAGAAGCAGGTTGTGCTGGATTGGGTGAGATCCCATTTTAGCCAGCCCTGGGTAGATGAGTGTGATGTAGCTTTTGCACGTCAACCTGTGACTTGTTATATTGCGCTTGAACATGGGAAAATGATTGGTTTCGCTTGTTATGAAGCAACGTGTCGTAATTTCTTTGGTCCAACGGGTGTTGGTCAGGAGGCACGGGGCAAAGGTGTCGGCACAGCGCTGTTGTTGGCCTGTATGTATGCCATGAAGACAGATGGTTACGCTTACGCGATTATTGGATCGGCGGGACCTGTGGATTTCTATGCTCAGACCCTGGGGGCCGTGAAGATCGAAAATTCAACACCAGGGATTTACAAAGGCATGCTCCGGGCAGACTAGACGATATTCGTGTTCTGGAAAAGGAAGGGAGGAAGAAGATGAGTACTAGCAAAATGCTGCATATCGGCATGATCGGCACAGGCTCCATCTCGGATCTTCATATGAGGTGTTATGCCAAGAACGAGAATGCCGTCATTTACGCCATCTGTGACCTGAACGAACAGCGTGCAGCCGCGGCTGCTGAGAAATATGATGCACAATCCGTGTACACTGATTATCGCGAGATGCTGAAGGATCCGCATGTGGATGCCGTTAGTATCTGTACGTGGAATAATACGCATGCCGAATTTGCCATCGCTGCCCTGGAGGCAGGTAAACATGTGCTGCTTGAAAAACCGGTAGCCACCAATGTGGAAGATGCGCTGCGGATCGAAGAGGCTGTGAAGAAAAGCGGATGTACTTTTGTCGTGGGATTTGTGCGTCGTTATGATAACAATATGCAGATGATGCGTAGTTTCATTGATGCGGGTGAGTTTGGTGAGTTGTACTATGCCAAGGCTTCTATCCTGCGTCGCTTGGGAAATCCCGGAGGATGGTTTGCGGACAAAAACCGTTCCGGCGGTGGGCCGCTGATTGATCTTGGCGTACATATTATCGACCAATGCTGGTATCTGATGGGCAAACCGAAACCTGTTTCGGTGAGTGGCAATACGTATCGAAAACTGGGCAATCGTGCCCATATCGAGCATCTTTCTTTTTACAAAGCCGCAGATTACAGTTCCGCTGTCAACAATGTGGAGGATATGGCGAATGCGCTGATTCGCTTCGAGAATGGGGCTTCTTTGGCCGTAGATGTGAGCTTTACCCTGCATGCACGTGGGGAAGAATCTTCAGTTCGATTGTACGGTGAGCGTGGTGGAATTGAGCTGGAGCCGGAGACGCTAATCGTCACCGAGAAACACAATACGATTCTGAACATTGAACCTCAGACAGACTATAAAGGTCTCGATATTCACGGTGCCTTCCAGAATCAGATTGATCACTTTGTGGATTGTTGTCTGAATGGTACCGAGCCCATCAGTCCCATTGCGGATGGTGTGGCTTCGACTCGGATGCTGAGCGGAATTTATGAGTCAGCCGAAAAAGGTCAAGAGATTCGTCTGGACTGATATAGAGATTGAATCTAACGTGATATTAAAGGGTGTTGTTTCTCTATCTTATCAATGGAGAGACAACACCCTTTGGTTAATTTATTGATCATGATCAGACAAAATGGATGTATGTTTACTTTTCAAACCCTTCCAACACGATTTTGCCAATTGCAGTGCCCGATTTGCTCTTTCTGTAGGCTTCCAGCAGGTTAGCTGCATTAATAGGTTTAATCTGCTCGGCCATCGTTGTATGAATCTTGCCCGCATCCACCAGATCTGCGATTTCATTAAGTAGAAGATGTTGTTCAATCATATCATCTGTCTGGAACATCGGACGGGTGAACATCATTTCCCAAACGAGTGTTACGCTTTTTGAGAATAACTTTTGAAGTTCGGCTGGTTTTTCGAAGGGTAGAATGGAGCAAATTTTCCCCTGCGGTAAAATAACTTCTGCCATCTCATCCATATGCTCATCTATATGATTTAGCACGAAAATATATTGTACACCAGCGAGTCCGAGATCTTTAAGTTGTGGTCCAAATGGTTGATGATGGTTGATCACATGGTCTGCTCCGTTTGATTTTACCCATGAGACTGATTCAGGACGAGAGGCAGTTGCTATAACTTTAAGTCCAGCCAACTTGGCTAATTGAGTAGCGATCGATCCGACGCCTCCCGCTGCCCCGATAATAAGCATACTGTTACCCTCATTATCCGATGCATTTCTGGAAATGCCCAAGCGTTCAAAAAAAGCTTCTCCTGCCGTAAGGCTTGTCAGAGGTAAAGCTGCCGCCTGGGCGAAATCCAGATTTTTCGGCTTTCTGCCGACAATTCGTTCATCTACTAAATGAAACTCACTGTGTCCGCCTGGGCGCATATTGCTCCCCGCATAATACACTTCGTCACCAACGTTGAACAAGTTGCAATCGGAGCCGATGTCCACTACTACGCCCGCTACATCACGACCAGGCACGGTCAGGGATAAATCGTCCGGATGTTTGGAAAGATGCGATCTCCAATCCGTCGGATTGACAGACACCGCCTTCACCTCAACGAGTAAATCCTTTCCTGTAGGTTTTGGTTTCTCAACTTCTACCTCCTGAAATGGTGGTATGTCGGTCTCTAGCCCAGGCTCGTAATATCTGAACGCTTTCATCATGATTGGATTTCCCATCGTTATAGTTATCCTCCTCGCATAAATAAGTTGTATATTAAATATATAGTATAATATCTAAAATAAACAGTAGTATGATTTTTGGTTTATAGTATCAATAATGATACTATTGGGGCTGAATTGTAAAAAAATAAAGACTCCCGTTACTCCTGAAGCAGGTCATTGGCCTGAATTCATCGGAGTGGAAGTCTTTATGATAAGAGTTCATTTATTCAGCGGTGAGTTCTCATACCCCGGATCATCATAATCCGTATCTTGCAGCCGTGAAAGTACATTCATGCTCTCAATCGCCTGCCTGGTATCCGAAGTGCCATGGTCGTAAAGAAACGTGTACAGCAACGTCATGCCATCTGAGAATTGTTCTGTAGCCTCGTCATGATCCGCTGATTTGTAGGGTACCGGAGCCCGTTGCAATGTATAGGCATCTTCATCCTCCAGCACTTTCATCAGGTCTTTCAGCCGGTTTAGCTGTTCATCGTCCACCATGATTTCAAACGGTGTTGATTCGTTCTTGGTCTGTTCAATAAGATTATGGGTTACCGATACATAGTAATGCTTTTTGCCGTCCTGCATAATCCAACCTCCATTCTAAAATGGAAAAAAGACGCTTCTACTGTTAATAAACAGCAGGAAGCGTCCTGAAACGAATGGCAATTGTTCATCTTCCAAACCGCCCAGTTACGGGAACCTTCCGGGTACCTGCCTCCATGGTGCCTGAACATAGCGGACAAGCCGGGGGGCCAGACGCCGCCTTTTTGGATACCTTGGCTGAAGGACCATCCGGTTTCTGGCGCAGCCATGCTTTGCAGGTGGAAGAACTGCACTTCCAGATCGCTACGGTTTCTGTACGTTCTGTACCTGAAGATTGCGACCCCGAACTGTTGGAGGACGAAGCTGCCTGATTCACACCCGTGGTGCTGAACGCCGTGTGATTGCGAATAACCCCGCTGCCGCGCCGCTCACTGAGACGATCCTCGTCTCGTTCATCGAGTACTTCAAAATCACGCCGATCACTTTGACGGATCGCGCTGCGCTGATCTGCACCACGCTGAACTGGACTCACTGCATCCCGTCCCTGCGGCCGCGAACCTGAACGGGCGTATGCTGCATTTCCATTTCTAGTTCTACTCTCATTGCCGTTAGCTTTACCATTCGTGTTCCCGTTCCCCTTCCAGTTGCTGCTACCGCTGCCGTATGACGCGTGATTGCCAGTCTGGCTTTCCTCGCGGTTTTTGCGTTTGTCTGGTACCTCCATGCCGAAGGCCTCCAGCAGAAAGCGGGAAACGTCCGCCGGTTTTCCGTGATGACTGGCGGGAGAAGTGATGTATAAATACTGTTTGGCCCGTGTGATTGCGACATAGGCGAGTCGTCGCTCCTCTTCCAGAGCCATGTCCAGTTCGGCATCGGTCTGCTGTACGGTAAGAGCAGCCTTCTGGTCTTCAGGGATATCCTGCCGCAGTGCCGTGCTGTGAGGTACAATTCCTTCGCTGGCGCCGATCCAGTATACACATGGGAATTCAAGTCCCTTGGCCCGGTGAATTGTCATCAGTTGGACTGCATCGCTGTCCTGTGAACGGCGCAGTGATTCCATCTCGCGGTGTCTGCGGGAGAGTTCATCGGCGAATTGGATGAACTCTTCAACGGTTTCGAATTTTTTGGCTGCAGCTTCGAATTCGTCCAGTGTCTCCAGCATCGTTTCCTTATAATGGGTAAAGATGCTTGGATCACCGCTTTCCATATACTTGTCGTAAAACTGGCGGCGCATCTCTTGGATCGCGATCACTGGTTTCAGCTTCGTCAGAGATTTGATCAGCTTGATACGTTCCTTGACCTGCTCCTGCTGAAAAGGCTTCAGCTTGTCCCATTTGGCCAGATGAATGAGCGGATATTTCTTCGCTTGCTGCTCTTCACTGCGTTGAATCCACTCCAGTCCGGCATCGCGGGAAACATAGAGAGGCCCAAGCGCACTCGGCAGAGCATCTACAGCACGTGGATTCAGGGACAAGCGCATATGATCCATTAACGGTCGAATCAATGACTGGTCATAGAAGACCGGGGAAGCACCATGTTGTACAAATGGCACATCTTTCAACACAAGCTGCTCAAATATAGCCCGACTGCTGCTGGCTGTCCGGTGCAGGATCGCGATATCCCGATACGTATGCAAACCTTCCTCAACTTGCTGACACAACTGGTTAACAACCCAAGCTGCTTCTTCCTCGGTATTGGAGGGGGTGGCAAACCGAGGCGCATCTCCACGATGCCCGGCTGCGCGCAGCCGCTTGTCACGTCTTCGTTTGTTCCGGGCAACCAATTCGCTGCCCAGTCCCAGAATACGCGCATCGCTGCGGTAATTGATATCCAGCGTCACGATGCGTGCACCGGGGTAAACTTTATCGAATTCCAAAATGGATTCCTGCCGTGCCCCATTAAACGTATAGATCGTCTGGTCATCGTCTCCCACAACCATCAGGTTGCGGTGGGCGGCAGCCAGTTTTTGTACAATTTCATATTGGAGACTATTCGTATCCTGGAACTCATCGACCATGATGTACTGAAAACGCTGCTGAAGTGGCCCCAGTACAGCAGGATCACGAAGCAGAGCGACAGCTCGCAGCAAAATATCATCAAAATCCATTTTGTTGCGATCCCGCTTCCAGGCTTCATAACCAAGGAGAACACGTTTGGCATCTCGTTCCTCCTGTGATTTTTCGGGAAGATCGCTCGTTTCTGAGCCCTGCATCTTCCAAGCGGACAGCATAGCCAGCAGACTCTCAGGCTGAAACGCCTCACTCATGCCATTCTGGCGCAGAAGCATCTTGAGCACCGTATGCTGCGCACGGGACTCGCCAAAAATCTCCTCCTGCACGCCGTAATGACGCAGCAGTGTCAACGCGAACGAGTGGAATGTACGGGCCTGCACCGCTCGTGCGGCTGCGGGACGAATGCCAGGCAGCGATGCGATGCGGTCTTTCATCTCAGTGGCAGCTTTGTTCGTGAACGTCACCAGCAGGATGCTTCCCGCGTGAGCACCACTAACCTCCATCAGGTAGCCGGCTCGTGCAGCCAGTACGGTTGTTTTGCCGCAGCCTGCTCCTGCGAGAGTCAGCAGGGGTCCTTTGCCGTGGCGAACCGCTGAGATCTGGGGTCCGTTCAGACGGATGCCTACCTCTTCCAGAGAGCGGAAATAAGGCGCATCCCGTTCATCGCTGGCAACGAGCTGCCTACTGGTCTCCAGCGGAGCTGAAGGGGACTGGGGCAGTGATGCCGCCGGGGTAACCCCGAGCGGACGGGGGTAAAACGTTGAGTTCGGACTTAACATCATTCATCCACCTCTATATGCATTCAGGGATAGGACTATCCCGGCTTAAAAGTAATTCATTTGCCCTTTTCACAATCACATTGTAAATTGGTATGATAGGGATAACCGCCCAAGTAGGCGGATCAGTAGGGCCAAAGCTTCATTATACCCGAACGTATGGTCCTGACGAAAGCCCCCGAATTCATCCAGCATCGGCAGAAAACGGGCATTCACGCGAGATTTCGCAACTTTTTGGCATGATATCGTATAAGTTATATACTATAAAAAAAAAATCAAATGAAAATGAGTTTTGGAACAAATGGGTGTTGAATCAAAAGGTTCAACTCTGACGGGACAGAGGAGGAGAAGTCATGAAACTGCTTCAGCGAATTAAGAACGGAGCAAACAAAGCAACAGAGCGTGCCCAGCACGCCGTTGAAATCGGAAAAATAAATAATCAGATTGTGGGCTTGCAGCAGGAACAGGAAGTCCATTTTACAGATATGGGTCGTATCTTCTATGAAGGTTATCGCGCACAGGACATGACGCGTGCCGAAAAAGAGATGGTGGATCTATCGGGATTGTGCGATGAATTGCATGATGAGATCGATGGTCTGCGCAACAAGATTGCACAACTCAAAAATGAGCGCTTATGCGAGTGTGGACACGTCGCTTCACTGGATGCCAACTTCTGTCCGAAATGCGGACGCAAGTTGGGTGAATTCAAACCCGCAGCAGCATCTGTAGGGGCGACAAACCCTGCGAGACAGGAAGCAGCTGTGGCCCAAAGCCCGGAGGGACCAATCTATGATGCGCCAGCTGAAGAGGAACTGGAGGAAGCTGAGCCGTATCACACGGTAATTCCGTCCATTGCGGACCTGGAGACCGAATCCGAATATAACAGTACGGAATTTACCCAAGAGGAAAAGGAAGCGTTCGATGCCGAGTGGGAACGCCGTCGGGATGAAGAAATGCAACGGGAGCGCGAGCGCCAGCAGGAGCTGGATGAGCGCATTCGGTACTGGAAAGAAAATAATCCGATCGTGAACACGGTGGACGTACAGACGGAAGTGCCACGCGAAATGGTGAATTGTCAGATTTGTACAGCAGAGCTTCCCAAAGGTTCGAAATGGTGCCCACGCTGCGGAGCAGAACAGATTTGATGCAGTAGAAGCGCTGCCGAATCAATGTGTGGCAGCGCTGGTTGCTTACAGCATGGGGGGACGGGAATATGGACCAACTGCTGCATCATTTGCGTCATCTGGGGTTTACCGAGATGGAATCTAAAATTATGGTGGAACTCGCTCGCCAAGGCTCAGCCTCGGGATATGAGGTTGCGAAAAGGCTGGGTGTGTCCCGTTCCAATGTATATGCCACCCTGCAACGGCTGGAACAGCGGGGATTCCTGCGTTGCAGCGCAGGCGAGCCTGCGAAATACAG
>NZ_LGRP01000095.1:0-892 GCF_001636635.1 Paenibacillus sp. O199 | reverse complement strand
AGCTTGATGCTATCTTCATAGTAGCCTTCATTGGAGCTGCCGGCCGTTTTGGTCCAGACGGAATTTAGCCAGTTTTGGTTCACGGACGAGGTCATAGCGCTGACACCAAACGGTGCATAGAACGCGCCGCTGCCGCCGGAACCTGTAACCGTGCCGTTGAGTTTATAACCATCCTTTACGTTGCTAGGATTACCGCTTACTTTGGTTGAGATCCAGCTATTCATTTGATTGAGCTGACTGAGTGCCCGGCTGTCACCAGTCATCAGGTAATCCGTTGCGATCCGCCAAGGCGTACGACACGAATTGTAATCGTAGCTGCCGTCGTTCGCCCCTTCCAGAAAATCGGCTGAAGCTGGCTTGTACGTCGAGCCCGACAGAACGACGAAGTCTGGAAGCAATCCGGTTGATGAGCTGTACCCGTTGTATAAGGAGTTGACAATGGTATAGGTTTTGTCGATCACGTTCGCCCATTTGGCATCACCCGTTGCTGCCTGGAACGCCTTCAAGTGATTCAGCATAAAGTCCGATGGACGGGTAGCATTTTTGAACGTATTATCCGTTGCCCAGTCGCCAAGACGCAGCGTCCATTGGGACTGATTCACGTCACTTTGCATGATGGCATTGATGATGTCCTTGCCGGCCTGAAGGTAGTTGATACTGCCGCTGCTACCCCACTGCTTGTCCGCAAGCAGGAGCGAATAAGCAATGTCCATGTCTCCATCCGTGGCCGAGTCGGCGCCTTCAATGTTCTGGAAGCTGCTGTTTTGTTTCCATGCCATCAATTTCGAATTGTTGGCGCTCGGATGCGCTTTATAATATTGATAAAGTCCGTCGAAATAGGTCTGCGCATTGCCGTCATAACCGGCCATTATAACCGTTGCCAGCATTCCGT
>NZ_LGRP01000050.1:21959-27206 GCF_001636635.1 Paenibacillus sp. O199 | reverse complement strand
ATGTGCAGGAGGGAACGATTGGTGATCCGCATATTATTAAAATTACTTCTCGTGACCCGAGTCCGCCGCCAGCGGAGTACATCCGGGTGTCTGGCGGAATCTTCATGGATATGATGATCCATGATTTCGATATGGCCCGGTATCTGTCCGGTAGTGAGGTGGAGGAAGTCTATGCCCAGGGCAATGTGCTGATTCATCCTGTTTTTGCGGAACACGGCGATGTGGATACGGCCATTGTGACGTTGAGTTTTAAAAATGGAGCAATCGGCGTCATTGATAACAGCCGCCAAGCGGTATATGGATACGATCAGCGAGTCGAGGTATTTGGCTCATTGGGCAGCGCAACAGCTGCGAACGATCATCCGAATACGGCAGAAATTAGTACAGCAAATGGATTGATGCGCGACAAGCCGCTACACTTTTTCCTGGAGAGATACAACGAAGCGTACGTGCAGGAGACTGCTCTTTTCATCGACGCGATTCGGAACGATACACCTGTCATCGTAAACGGGAATGATGCCGTTCAGGCAGAACGCATCGCAATCGCCGCGCGCATGTCCATGGAACAAGGCAGACCTGTGAAGCTGCGGGAAGTCCCGGGGATGTCGGTGGAATCGCAGACGGTTGCCCCGTAGAGCTATTTTCAAAATAACAAGTTCATTTCATCTAATAGACAGCCGTCAGGATTACGGATAAATACCGGAAGGAGTGGAAGGAAGCATGTCAGAACGCGTAGTAAAACCTGTGTTGAATCCAAAAGCAGACGGAACGTTGTTGACGGTCACACCAGAGTCTGCGGGATGGGAATATGTTGGGTTCCAGGTGGTGCAGCTTGCGGAGGGACAGACCCTAACTCTTGAGAGCGGGGATCAGGAACTCTGTATTGTGCTTCTCAGCGGCTTGGCGAATGTAAGTACTCGTGAATATACGTGGGAGAATATCGGGAAAAGAATGAGTGTTTTTGAAAAAATTCCTCCGTATTCGATTTACGTATCCAGTTCAGATCGAGTGGAGTTAACAGCTCTTACCGCATTGGAGATTGCCATATGTGCAGCACCAGGTAAAGGCACGTATCCAGCTCGGCTGATTGCCCCGGAAGATGTAGGTGTTGAGACGCGTGGTTACGGCAATCTAGAACGACAGATTCACAATATATTGCCGGAACAAAAAGAAGCAGACAGTCTGCTTGTCGTTGAGGTGTTCACACCAGATGGACATTGGTCGAGCTATCCACCGCATAAACATGACCGGGACGCCCTGCCTGACGAATCATTGCTAGAGGAGACGTACTATTTCCGAGTGCAGCCTGAGCAGGGGTTTGCCATCCAACGGATATACACCGATGATCGAGCTGTAGATGAGACGCTTGCAGTGAACAACGGCGAAGTTGTGCTTGTTCCATGTGGATACCATCCGGTGGGTGCTCCTCCGGGATACGAGGTCTACTATCTGAATGTGATGGCAGGACCAACCCGGACCTGGAAGTTTCATAACGACCCGGACCATGATTGGCTGATGAATAAAAAGTAGTATCGACTTCAAGTTGCGTATGCGGACTTCCCCCTGCATAATGAGAAGAAAACGATTACCTATATATAAGAGAATTTATATATAGCACAAATGGGGAAATAACAATGAAAGCAACCATATATGATATAGCACGCGAGGCGGGGGTATCCATTGCAACCGTCTCACAGGTCATTAACGGCAAAGGTAAAATTAGCGAGAAGCGGCGCGCCGAGATTATGGAGATCATGGAGCGGCTTCACTACCAGCCGAGCGCTATTGCTGCTGCACTTACGGGTAAGCAGACATACACGCTCGGGCTGCTCGTGCCCGATATCTCTAATCCGTATTTTGCCGAGCTGGCCAGAGCGGTAGAAGATCGCAGTCGGCAGTTGGGTTATAGCGTCGTGATTTGCAGCACAGATAATAAGGACGAGCGGGTAGAGCGGTATTTGAATCTGCTTCAGCAAAAAAGGGTCGACGGCATGATGATCGGAACAGGTATCGACAATGCCGAGATTCTGTCTCCACTCCTGCAACAGTCGATACCTGTTGCTCTGATTGCCCGTCATATGCCGTCGTTATCGGTACATACCGTTGCGATCGATGACAGGCTTGGTGGCGCCTTGGCAGCACAGCATCTGCTTGAATTGGGTCATAGTCACGTAGCGGTGCTGTCCGAACCGTTCAAAGTCAGCAGCAGTCAGGAACGTGTACGCGGATTTCGTGAAGCATTGGAGCAGGCGGGTTACTCTCTTGAAGCCGATCAGGTGAGAGAGTCATATGCCGATTTGGGTTCAGCCAAAAAAGAGGCGCTCGTGCTGCTCACGGAAAAGAATCGAGCCACAGGCATCTTCTGTTGTAACGACATGCAGGCAATTGGTGCGCTTCAGGCTGCCAAAGAACTAGGACTGCGTGTGCCAGAAGATGTATCAATCATCGGATTCGATAATACGATTCTGGCTTCGGTAACCAGTCCGCCTCTGACGACGGTTGCCCAACCTATTGAGGATCTGGGGCGTCGTGCCGTTGATTTATTAATTGATGAGCTAAAAGATGAAGGTAAATCACCGCAAAAAATTGTCCTGAAGCCTGAATTGGTCATTAGAGACTCAACAGGAAAGGTATCAGATCAATCTTAAGACTACAGCCCGGTCCTGAAACATATACGTCGTCCACATAAAACAAGCCGCGTGCACCTAAGGGTGAACGTGGCTTGTTTTAGTTAAATCTTGAACTTCTTCACTTCTTCGTACAGTGTATTGGCATGCTGCGCCAGCTCATTGGAACGTTCCGAGATGCTTGTAATGTAATTGAACTGTTCCTGCGTGGAAGAAGCAACCTCTTCCGTGGAAGAAGCAACCTCTTCCGTGGAAGCCGCACTCTGTTCCGACATGGCTGCAACACTGGAGATCATTATGAAGAGGTTTTTTCTTTATAAAATGCATGTATTTAATGGGTTATTTTAATGATCTAGAACAATATTTGGATGAGGTGGTATACTTATAATGAACTTTAATTTCCTGATTCACCCAATAACGAGAGGAGAGCTCAATGAAAAAAAGAACCAAAACCATTCTTGGTGTGGTCGTTGTACTCGTGATTGCAGCTATTACGATACCAATGTACATTTCGAGACAACATACCACCTTTCGAGCTGAAGTCACGGATCATATGAGTATGCTGGATACACTGGACATTCTGATTATCAAAAAAATACCGACCACCGATCCATACGATGAAGAAGAAGTGACTATTAAAGATCCCCAAGAGATTAGAAAGATATTAAAGCTTGCGAAGGATATCGAATTAAGAAGAGTAAAGCAAATAGATATCTCCGAGCGATCGGAGGGGAACCCATATTACTATGACTGGCAGCTTTTGACGAAGAAAGAAGATCGATTTACAGAAGGCTTTGGAATTACGTTTTATAACGAACATGCCGTCTCTATCTATAGCGGATACAAAACGAGAGACAAGCTTGAAAATTATGAAATTACCAATGATTTTAATTTAAATGAAATGGAACGCCTCTTTACCAATTTGAAGGAGGGGAAAAAATGACGGAATATCAATTACGTCCGATTGAAGAGCAGGATATCCCTTTTCTGTGGGAGATGTTGTATGCATCCATGTTCAAGCGGGAGGGCGAAGAGCCTTTTGAACCTGGGATCATTCATAGCCCCGGCATGTCCAAGTACGTTGAAGGCTGGGGGAGAGAGGGAGATTTCGGATTTATCGCCGTGGATTCTCAGGGCAAACGTATGGGTTCGGTGACGTTGCGATTTTTTAATGAGCAGAATGCGGGATATGGTTATGTAAATGCGGCTACACCCGAGATGGGAATGGCTGTGGTTGAGACAGCGCGTGGCAAAGGAATAGGCACCCGTCTCATTCAGGCGGCGTTAGATGAGGCTCGAAAGCGGGACATTGACGCCGTTTCGCTCAGTGTTGATCCCGATAACGAAGCAATTCGGCTTTATCGGCGTTTCGGATTCGTCGAACAGGGCATGTGTGGCACATCTGTAACGATGGTGTGCGTGATGAAACCATGATCTTATCGCAAACAGATGAACATATTCATTTCATATGGAGAGTTTGCAAAATACAAAAAGGCGTTCCCCTTATATGCTGGGAAGCGCCTTAAGATATATATGCCTGCATGTTCATCGCACCATATTTCCATTATGCTCACATAACAGCCCTATTTAATTAGTTCAATAAAAAAGCCAAAGCTTCATCATATGTTTCCCATTGGAATTCGGTCTGATGCTGCGATTCTTTGGAGATCCGGTTCAGCTGCATTTTGGCAATCGCCCCGCCTACCGCTACACTCGCACGCTTCATGCCCCACTGTGCCAGCAGCTTCTGGTGCTCCACAATTTTCTCTTTTGTATCCTGAGGAAATGCCTTCATATTGCGCATGTCCACCAGCACATCAAATGAATTACCCAATTGCTCCGCTATTTTTTTTATCTCGGTATTTGTTTGTTCCACCTGTTCAGGAGAGACCATCCCTTCCCAAACTATTTCAATAATAGGTTTAGGTGAATCCAATCGTTTTACAGACATTTGGCAACTCCCTTACGATAAAATATTATGTACGATATAAGTCTATTGACCTATTAATTATACCCTCAATTTGCAGATATGAAAACAAAGTTCACTATATTCTAATACTTATGAACTATGTCCTCCTAGCAGATACAATTTCAGGGAAACGTATGTTGATGAGCTAAATCGGAAATCAAACATAAAAAAGCCGCCCAGTCACGAGGAATCTGGACGGCTCTTAACGATGCCTAAAAACCAATCTTCAAGCTGCTACCCTCTGTGGCTATTCCTTCCGAGCGGTTGATGGGCAGCTTTTGTTCTGCAGAGAAGCCGAGCGTCTCGCCGTCATGCAGGGTTACATCGTTTTCAACAACATAAGTCGCAGTCATATACATCATTTCAAATACTTCACTTAACGGCTTTGCGGATTGAGTGATTTCCATCTCCTCTTTCCCGAAGTTGCGTAACCCATAAGTGTAGGCCGATGCGCCTTCAGGGCTTTGGAATAATCCGATGAAGATCCAGAGGGAGACGGGCAGCTCTTGTTCCTTAATTCCACGACTGATGTCCACGTACTGGCCTGCTTCCACCACAAGTGGCGCCATATATATAGCCAACGCATGGTCCAGCTGGAGCAAAGCACTCGCTGTTTGGGTGAACAGAATATGTGCCTGAATGGCGTCAGTT
>NZ_LGRP01000050.1:0-21873 GCF_001636635.1 Paenibacillus sp. O199 | reverse complement strand
TTGAAGTGACTTGCACCGCTTCCCGCCACAGCACATTTAATTTAGCATTTTCCTCTACTTCGCGATCAGGGACAGGGGCATTAATGTGTGCACACACCACTTGCATTCCATCCACTTCGAAAAAAAGATTGCCTTCCTCCGGACGTTCGTCAATCTCAATATTCCACTCGTTTTTCATCGTGCTAATGAAGTGATCAAAATTACAATCTTCGTGCTCCAGCAAAACAAATCCAACGATAGTTTCGCTATATGGAGCAGTATGTACGGCTCCACCTGCGGTGGAGTTTTCCTTTTTGCGGCGTCGAAGCTTGTCAAACAGTCCCATAAAACGTTCTCCTTTCCAGACCAATCACAGTGATTAGGCATAATCCGATGCCTTTATAACCATACCTTACCACATTGGAGCTTTTAATGAATCCCGGCATGGTAATGGCCATCAGGTGATCAGAGGAAAAGAACGAGAAGTAATGCAATAATCGCAGGCAGCCCTTGTTTGATAATGATGGACCGAGTAGCGGTTACACCTCCGTAGAGGGCGGCGATAATGACACATGCCAGGAAGAAGATCTGAATGTGCTGTCCGACGGATGCATCTGGATAAACGAGACCCCAGATCAAACCTGCGGCCAAAAATCCATTGTACAGACCTTGATTGGCTGCCAGGGACTTGGTGGATTCCGCTAGTTCAGGGGTAAGACCGAACGTTTTCATCGTGCGTGGACGGGTCCACAGGAACATCTCCATCACCATGATGTAGAAGTGCTCAATGGCTACAATAGCCACGAAAATGATACTAATCAAAAGAAACACCTTGCTTTCTTATATGTCATTTATTTACTTGTCCCACTCAGTATAAATGTTTGCCATCCGAACTGAAAGTATAAATTTAATTTTACACAAATTAATTGTGTAAATTGTTAATGAGTTCATGATTCTCGTTTAAAATGACGCCGCGAATTAAGTACAAGATAAACATTCACTGATTATCGAAAATCCATTCATTGGGTAATAATGAACAATAAAGAAGTGAACTTACTCATGGAAAAGGGGGATTAGCGTGGGTGTGGGAACCGTTCAATTCGTCCTGCTGGCGGATGATCCATCAACGTTTGTTACACGAGTCGTACCTTTTATCGATATTGAGCTCGCTGGAATTCCGAGTGATCGGCATTACGGTCTGTTGCGCCCAGCGGACTCCCGCCAGAAAATATACAAACGGGGAACGCCAATCGCAAATCGTAGGCAAATCAGTATTGTCTCAGAAGAGGAATGTGCTCTCATAGCACAGAAGATGAATATTCCTGAAGTACGCCCGGAGTGGCTCGGTGCCAACATGCTGATCCGTGGCGTTGAAAAGTTGACGGAGCTTCCTGTCGGGACCCGACTTCTGTTCCCGGATGGAACCGGGCTGATCTGCGAAGGGGAGAATCTGCCTTGTGTACACCCTGGAAAAATCATTGAGCAAGTCTACGAACAGGATGGTTTGCGCAAAAAGTTCGTGCCAGCCGCCCGCAAAAAACGCGGAATCGTCTGTTCAGTCGAGCGTGAAGGCATCATCCGTACCGGAGATACCATCGAAGTTATTCGCCTGTCCTGAGGTCTCAGGACAGGTTTTTGTATTACAGTCGAATCCGCTTGCTGCGACTGTAGTTAATCTCAGTTTATCCTCTGGAATGGACGTATTCTTCAGGTGTGCTGCCGATTATGGACTTGAAGTCTTTGATAAAATGCGACTGATCGTGATATCCAAGGTCCTGGGACAACTTAACCAGATCGCAATTCACACCCCGCTCCATCAGCTCAGCAGCATTTTGTAGGCGGTAGAGCTTGATCACCATTTTGGGGCTGATGCCCACATACTGATTGAACAGGCGCTGGAGCTTTCTTGTGTGCATATTCCAGGAAGCAGATAAGTCATCGACTCTCAACATATCCCGATGCTGCTCAATATACAGCACAATCTGGCTAACCAGAATGGCTTGATCATCAGGAGGAGGAAGATGTTTACAAAGTAGCTGATCCATATAACTGACTTTGTCCGCATCACTTCCGTCCCCGAGCAGACGTTCTTCGAGCAGTGGAGCATCGATACCAAGCACACCAGAGACATCCAAGGGGTTTCCATACAATGTGGATACGGGAGTACGAATGAATGGATAGAAGCCTCCAGGCTTAAACTTCACCCCAAACACGCTTCCTTTTCCACGGACAAGATAGGAGAATTTCTGTCCAGATGGACCGAAGAAAAAGGTGTTTCCCCGCTCTACCACCAGATTGACACAGGGATTCGGAACCACATGCTGCGGATATGGATCATGCCCGGTAAGATCCCAGGAGACGATCCAGAAATGCTTGACCAAAGAACTCAATGCTTCGGAAGGGGCATAACGTGTCAGGCAATATCTTTTGTCGCCCTCATTCAGATTCAGAAGACCCATACTGGGTCTGACAGCATGATCCGCATGTTTCATCTCGTCGATTCCTCCAGGTATCTCGTCAATTCTGCTTCGTTACGAACCATGCACAATTTATGTTGGTGAGGCTGCAAAAACGCCATGATTAGCGCCTTTTCCTTATGGTCATGTTGATAGCTCCATTTATACATCTTCCAGAGCATAGTGAAAGTCTGTCGGTAATTTCCTTGTTCCAGCCCGAGCTTCTGTACTGTGAAACGTTTGAGAATGCGCACATTCCTTTTCCACACGGGGGTATTCAAATAGACGATAAGATCAGCCTGCTCGAAACTTCTTTCCACCCATTCATAGTGTACTCCTTCAATAATCCACTGATTGGAATAAACGGCTTTTTGCAGGAGTGTGTCCCGCTTCTCAGGGCTATTGCGAATATCCTGTCCTTTAGGTACACGGTGCCACACAATGTTGTCGAGCTCATAATAAGGAAGGTCTAACCTCGCGGATAAGAGGCGGGCCAATGTAGATTTGCCGCTGCCGACTGAGCCGATAATATGTATTTTGTTTGGCCTGAATTTGATCTTGGATTGTTCACCGATCATTCTGTAATCAGTCCCCCTTGATATTACCTTTGCTCTCTGAACAACAACGCCCGAACAGCGAAACGTGGCAAAATAAGTTGTCTGCGCCATCTGGAAGGCTGGCTGAGCAGTCGATAAAGCCATTCCAAGTTAAGCTTCTGCCATATGGCAGGTGCTCGTTTGGTTTTGCCGGCCAGAATATCCAGGCTTCCCCCGACTCCGATGGCTACACGAGCATTGAGTTGATGGCGATATTTGTTGATCCAGTGTTCAGCATTGGGTGCTCCTAGGGCCACAATAAGAAAATCAGGTTGTGCCTCTTGAATTTCTTCTACAATGCTTTGCTCCTCGTCCGTTGTGAAAAATCCATGATGTCTGCCACGCACAACGACTCCCGGATAGTTTTGCGCAATAACATCCACAGCCCTCTTACTGACACTTTCTTCTGCCCCGAACATATAAAAGGACCAATTCTTCCGGCTTCCTTCCTCCAACAAACGAAAAAGCAGATCACAACCTGTAACCCGTTCGGTCAATTGTCCACCCCGAAAGCGGGATACCATAACAATGCCCGCGCCGTCAGCGGTCACAATACCTGCCTGATCTACGACTGAACGAAGCGCCTGATCCTTCTGGCAAGACATGACGATTTCCGGATTGCCTGTGATGACATGGAACAGTTCGGATTGTCTCTGATCGATTACATCACCAAGAATCGTAACCGTCTGATCCATAGTTATATTGGGAAATGGGATTCCCATAATATTTGTTGTTTGGTTCATATTTTAGTTCCTTTCTGGATGCTAACTATCCGTCCCCAGCTTGTATACATTTCCTGTTATTTCATTCCATTTTAGTATATCTGATCTCCTGGCAAAGCACTATATTTGTTGAAGTTTAGCACCGGATGAAAAGTCTGAATTATCAAGCTTCATGGCATCTAAAATCTTTTATTTTCGCTGTTGTCGTGTTTTTACAATACTTCGTTTGGGGTATAACGATAGGATAGTGTTGCAAGCAAGTGTCAGTTGTACCTTCAATACAACACATAAAGGGAGTGAGTTCATGGAATTGAAATATGAGTTCTATATTAATGCCGGAAAGGAAGATGTGTGGAATGCCCTGATCTCGCCGGACGGTACACGGAGCAGCTTTTTTGGCAGCGAACTTCGTTCCAATTTCCAACCGGGCCAGCCGTTCGCCTATGTAGGGCCTGGGAATGATGGTGCAGAGACGGTTCATGTGTACGGTGATATTCTCGAATTCGAACCTTTATCCCTATTAAGTTACCTTGAGCATCCCGGACCTTCCTACCACGCCAATCACGCCGAGCTTCAATCCAGAGTAGTGTTCCAGCTGGAGAAGGTAGGGGAATGTACGAAGTTAACATTGATTAATGACCAATTTACGGACAACCATCCATCTTTTGAAAACGCACAGAGTAGCTGGTGGATGATCTTGAGCAGTATCAAGACATGGGCAGAGACGGGCGAAACGCTGAATTTTGGCTGGTAAAGGTCCGATAGCGAGAGATATATGAATGTAACATCATAACAATATGAAAAAAGCGCTGATAAGGCGTTTTTTTCATGTTGTTTTCGCAAATGAATGAAAACCCTCTACATTTAATGTCTAATTATGTCGAAATATATAGAAATGACATTAGAGGAGAAATCGAGATGTTTCGTAAACGAATCCAAATCATCAAGCAAGCCCCTGCGGGTTCGCTTCAACAATTATTAGAATACAGTCGTAAACTGGTTAAAGACGCAGAGCAAGGAATATATAACAATCAGCTGGAATCAACCGAGGATTTGCAGGAAGCTGGTGAAATTGCACATAATATCAATAAAGCGGTACATATTCTGAAGAAGCAAAATGAAGCAGCGGAAATGCGCCTCAAAATGCTGAATCAGGCGTTGAATATTGGACTCTGGGAGTCCGAGATTGTTGCAGGAGATCCTCTGGATGGTAATAATATCATTGCTTTTTCCAATGAATTTCGTCAAATGTTAGGCTTCAGCAATACGAAGGATTATCCCGATGCTTTCGCAAGTTGGGCCAAATCCATCCATCCCGACGACAGACCCCAGTTGGTTCAGGAGATTACGAAAAACATTAATAAGTCTTCTGAGATGGCTGCATACAACGTAACGAGCCGAATGATAACGAAGAGTGGAGAGGTACGCTGGTTCCGGTGTCTTGGACAAGTTGTCAGAAATGACGAAGGCGTTCCGGTTAAACTTCTGGGAATCATGTTTGATATTCATGATGAGAAGAGCAAATCCGACGAGTTGGAAGCACTCGTTACCCGTTATGACCTGGTAAATCGTGCATTAGTGGAAGCACCGTGGGATATGACCGTTGTGGCCGGAGATGTGGTTAACCCGAATAATGAATTTTGGTGGTCACCACAGTTTCGCCGAGAGCTTGGGTTTACCGATGAGCAGGATTTCCCGAATGTGTTCAGCAGTTGGAGCAGCCGGCTTCACCCGGACGATCATGACCGGACGATCAATGAATTTGCCAAGCACATGAATGACTACAGTGGACGGACACCGTACGATCTTGATTACCGTCTGCAACGTAAGAATGGGGAATATCGCTGGTATCATGCAGGTGGCGAGACGGTTCGGGACGGTAACGGTGTACCACTCCGTGTAGCGGGAACCATTCGTGATGTGACACATGAGAAAAATAAGGAACAGATCGTTGAAGCGATGAATCAGAAAACAAAACTTTTATCCGAATCTATCGGTGAGATGGTGCGTGGAATTAATTCGATCACCGATCAGGCTCAGGAACTGGTTACTGCGCAAGAGTTATCCGCGGATGCGGCCATTCAGGTGAAGAGCAGTGCAGATGATACCCAAAACATTACAGCGTTTATTCGGGAAATTGCCAGCCAAACCAATTTACTGGGTCTGAATGCAGCAATCGAAGCAGCCAGAGCGGGAGAACTTGGTCTTGGTTTTGGAGTTGTGGCCGGGGAAGTGCGGAAGTTAGCTGACCATAGCTCGCAGGCAACCGTCAATATTGAAGATAGCATGCAGGCAATGAAGACGTTTATTGACCAGATTCTGGAGCACATTGGCAACATGTCCACACTGACGCAGAATCAGGCGGCCCTAACACAGCAGGTAAATGCCTCGATGGATGAGATTAATATGATGTCGCAGGATTTGGTGAACTACTCACGGAATTTGTAAGGTTGGAAAAGGTGTAACCCGGTCGATTTGTTGGATGATAAAATGAATTGCATAAGAAAAAACCACCGAGATGCATTTCTGCTCTCGGTGGTTTTGTATTCTCAACGAAACGATATATGCAATTCGATGTGTTGAATTATACTTGTTGAACTTTGATCAAGTTGGTGTTACCGGATTGACCAATCGGTACGCCAGCGGATAATACGATGATGTCCCCTTTTTCGATATAACCAGTTTTAATTGCATTGCGTGTAGCGGACTCGAACATTTCATCGGTTGTTGTTACTTTGTCGCCCATAACGGGGATGACACCGGAGAGCAAGCAGATTTTAGCCAGTACTTCTTCATGCTGTGTAACCGCGATGATCGGTGCTTTCGGACGATATTTGGAGATCATACGCGCCGTAAATCCACTCTCTGTAGAAGTGATGATCGCTTTGGCATTCAGGACGAGGGAAGAGCTAACTGCTCCCTGACTGATAACTTCGGTAATATCAGCTACCTGTTGAGCGGATTTTTGGTTGAATTGTTCTTTGTAATCAATCATCGTTTCAGCACGGCGAGCAACAGCAGCCATCGTGCGCACGGATTGTACCGGATATTTACCTGCTGCCGATTCACCAGACAACATTACAACGTCAGCCCCTTGAAGAACAGCGTTAGCAACGTCACTAACTTCGGAACGGGTTGGACGCGGATTCACTTGCATGGACTCCAGCATGTGTGTTGCTACGATAACCGGTTTACCTGCACGGTTACATTTATCGATCATTTCTTTTTGCATCATAGGTACGTCTTCGATTGGTACTTCAACCCCGAGATCTCCACGCGCTACCATGATACCGTCAGATGCTTCAATGATATCGTCCAGGTTGGTCATACCTTCCTGGTTTTCGATTTTGGAGATAATTTGTACATGATCTACACCGCGTTCTTTTAGGATACTGCGAATTTCACGAATGTCGTCGCCTTTACGAACAAAGGAAGCAGCGATGATTTCGATACCGTTTTCGATCCCGAATCCGATGTGCATAACGTCACGTTCCGTTACACCTGGCAAAGTCGTTTTGATTCCTGGCAAGTTAACCCCTTTACGTGGTTTCAGAATGCCGCCGCTGATGATTTTACAGTGAATTTCGGATCCTTCCACGGACAGTACAGTCAGATCCACCAAACCATCATCGATGAGGATGCGATCGCCAGGTTTTACTACGAGGTTCAATTCCGGATAGTTTACCGAAATACGCTCAGCGTCACCAAGAATTTCTTCTGTAGTCAAGATAAGCTCTTTACCGGCTTGCAGGTGGCAGGATGCTTCTTTTAGTTTGCCAATACGAACTTCCGGTCCCTTGATATCCATCATAATCGGTATATACGTATTCAATTCGGAAGCGGCTTTGCGGATATTGTTAATCCGTGCCACGTGATCTTCCAGCTCACCATGAGCCATGTTCAGACGGGCAACAGTCATCCCTTCCTGAATCATTACTTTTAACAATTCGATTGAGTCACAAGCAGGTCCCATAGTACAAATAATTTTTGTTTTCAACATGCTATTTTCCTCCTCATATGTTTGCTTATATGTGTATTGTAGCGTTTTCTGTCGAATCAGGGTATGAACTATAGTACAATGATTAGAATATAGTCCAATAATGAGGTGTGTTATGGTCACTCCATTAGAAGTACGACACATTAATGGTGTCGGTTGGTACGAAGAAGCGGTGCAGTCACAGGCGACTTGGCGATTGAGCTTGGTTACTTATGGAAAATGTGTATATTGGGTGAACGGAGAGAAGCAGATCATGGAGAAAGGTGAACTGCTGCTAATTCCCGCTGGCATTCCGTATTACGGCAAAAGTATTCCTACCGTAACCCACACGCAAATTGTAGTTCAATTACAGGGGGATCATGCACAAGGTTTGCCCGCGCTGGAACGGAGTGAGGCCTTGCGACATAAGCCTGGATGTTATGAACTGATTCATGAACGCATGAAAGCCATCCAACAACAATGGCAGGAACGTCCGTCTTATTATGTCATGATGAGCCAAGCCTTATTGATGGAAGTACTTATTTATATAAATAGGGAACTGGATCGCGGAGTTATTCCACCGGAGAGACATGTTCATGCGGAGCGGATGAAGCGATACATTGAGCGGCATTACCGGGAGAAAGTTACGAAAGAAGAGCTCGGGGACGAGATCCGTAAAACCCCAAATTACGCAGCCGCGTTATTTAAAAGCATGACGAATCAGACGATCAGCCAATATGTTCATGATCAACGAATGAAAAGGGCGGTGTATTTGCTTACCGAGTCACAACTCTCTATTCAGGAAATTGCAGAATTTCTCGGTTACCGTGATCTGTCTTATTTTTACCGGATATTCAAGCGTTTAATGGGAAGTCCTCCATCTGATTTGCTCCATGAACGTCCACCTATTGTATGAAAGACAGGGTCTTCATGGTCTCGTCTTGAAAAGTTCTTACATTTAAACATCAAGCTGCATTCATGCAAAAAAAAGAGGGCCTCGGCCCTCTTTTTGGTCTCACGACAGTCGAATTACTCCTGCCTTTGCCATATAAATCATATACTAAGCGTTGCTGCTTGTATTTGTAGCCGTGATTGGCTGTTTTGTTTTTTTGCTTGCCAGACCTGCGCGAACCGCAAATACATGCACAGCCCAGTACGCTGCTTCCGCGAACAGAATGCCGCCTGCTACATCCAGCAGCGAATGCTGCTTCACAAACACCGTCGAAGCAATGATCAGCCACAGCCATATCGACCAGGAGATTCGTGCCAGTGGTTTGAAGTTCAAATGGCGATTGATGATAATGAAGAGCAGATAGCTTGTGAGACAGTGAATGCTTGGAAAACAGTTGAATGGAGCATCATTGGTATAAATAAATTGTACGAGCGCACTGCTTAGACCTGTTCCGATAGCTTCTGGTCGCGGCACGTAAGTAGGGAAGACCGCAAAAACGATATTGGCTGCGATTACCCCTACGTTATAGGTAATTATCATACGCCAGAATAGCGATTTGTTCGTTAGACCCAAATAGAGAAATCCAAGATACAGAATCGGCATCCAACTGACATAAGGATAAATAAATTCTTTGATAAAAGGAATCTGTGTATCAATCCAGGCATAATTGTAGAAGACATCACTTCCGGTGTTACTGCCCAACAAAACATAAATGGAACCTTGAAGCGGTATACATAAGATTGCCAGCAAATGTCCCCAGCGCAAAAATAATGCTTTCATAGTATCCCCCTGATTTTGTTCTTCATTTCGCAGCTTTCATCTTAACTCTTCATATTATATGACGTTGCAGAAATGTCGTACCCCTGCACTGAATCATTCTATTATTACTATAATAGACATTTTAGCACTTGAGCCATACCTGATTGTAAGGTAAAAGCTGTAAGAGAAATTCTCTTTTTTGTTACTTTTATAGTTTTATCCAGAAAAGGATATCCGAATATCCAATAAATATGATACAACTAAATTGTCATATGAGTTCATGTGACAACCATTAAAAATGAAATGAGGCTAGTACAATCTATGAAAACCACGCAATCCAAGCAAAATCAATCCTTTTCCGCGCGCAGGCCCGTGCTGACGGTAGTCATTATTGAACTGCTCCTTTTGCTGGCAGTTTTTGCGGCAGGGGCGGTTGCTACCGTGAAACAACTGGACTACACATCACCCGTATTGATGTCGTTTACTCCAATTGCCCTCGTGCTCATTATTTATCTCACCCTGCGACGCAAATGGAGAGAGACTGGATTTCGCTCCATAAGAACCATCCCGGCAAGTCATGCAAAGTATTATATTCCGCTACTCCTTGTACTGGGTACTCTTGCGCTGAAAGGATTTACTGAATTAACCTTGTCCAAGGTCGCTTTTTTTATCTTTTTCACCTTGCTTGTCGCTTTTGTGGAGGAAACCATTTATCGTGGACTAATCTTCAAAACTTTGCTTCGTAAGAGTGCGGTTGCGGCAGTTGCGACTTCAAGTGTTTTATTTTCTATCACTCATATCATGAATGCATTATCCGGTCAGAGTATGGCAGACACCCTTCTGCAACTGATCTATGCACTGCTGTTGGGAGCAGCGCTCGCGCTGTTAATGTTGAAAAACGGAAATATCGTGCCGCTGATTCTGTTTCATTTCATACATAATTTGATTCAATTTCTTGGGAACGACCGGCAAGATACCGGAACACTTCCCTACGATATCTTCATATTGGTTGTGTTGGTTGCTTATTGCGTATGGTTGACGTTTAGCGTTCGAACAAAGTCATCTTCTTCAGAGAGTAGTACACCGGGGAGTTCAGTGGTTCATTAAACGGGCGTTGATGCATAACTCTGTTTACCGCCAGCCATGGGATCGTGGTATACTTCAGTCTGGCGGTATGACAGGCTTGTTCATAATCGGAGGCCCGTTCATCCGTACAATGCATAGATAAATAGGTGATATTGTGGAAAAGACAGCACAGGCAGTGGCGGAATGGATGGTACAGGAGATTAAATTCACCGGTACACTTCATCAGGAAGCTGCAATTGAATATGTGAAGTCCAATTTTGGGGAAGAATTTGTATTTGTGAATGAGAATGGAAATACTTCGTTATCAAAAGAAGTGAAGAAAGCGTTCCGCAAGCTACATCGTGGGCAGATTGCATGGGATCGTGATGCTTTTATGTGGGCATGGACCTAGTGTGTTATCATGTAATGAATTGAGCTTTCATGGATGTGTTGGATATGCATGTCAAAATATTTTATAGAAAATGTATAAGTTGGTTCGGATCTGCATATCCTTTCATAAGACCGCAATGAGCGGCAGGGCAAGCGACAAACCCTGTTCCAGTGCGTGCGAATACATGTATTTCCAAAGCTGTTTGAAAAGAAAATACAAAGATTTGCTTTTTGGTGGAAACGGAGTTATAATAAAAACAAGTTGTAGAGAGTGGAAAACCTAATTCACATATTGTAAAGGGCGATCACTTATAGGTTATGACTGGTACCTTTTTCAATGTGTGAATTTTTATTTGCTTGCTGCAAAGAACAAAGGAACATGTTAATCTTTATTTGGAGGTGTAATTCACATGCAAAACGGAACAGTAAAATGGTTCAACGCTGATAAAGGCTTCGGTTTCATCGAAGTTGAAGGCGGAGAAGATGTATTCGTACACTTCAGCGCTATTACAGGCGAAGGCTTCAAAACGCTGGACGAAGGTCAACGCGTGCAATTTAAAATTGTACAAGGAAACCGTGGTCCTCAAGCAGAAGAAGTTGTAAAACTGTAATTAAAGCATAGCTGCCTTTAACATGTTATAATGGTAAAGGCAGCTTCTTTTTTTTGAGCAGTTATAATGAAAGTCGGCCCAATAGTTGTCGAGACAGAAGTCCGGACGGGACAAAACTTCCGCTAAGTAGTGGCTTCTGTGAAATAACGTCGGATTAGATGTTTTTCCATAACAAAGGGGGTAGAAGTCATGTATAATCGCAAAAAACCGTTGGAAGAGATTCCACAAGCTGATGCGGCAATCTGGGAATGTACGAGTGATACGTGCAAAGGATGGATGCGGGACAATTTTGCGTTTGATAACGTACCTACTTGTCCGATATGTGCTTCTGAGATGGTCAGCACGACTAGGATGCTACCATTGCTTGAGAATTCGAATAGTAATCTTAAAACGATGCCTAAAGGAAATCGGATTTAACATAGCTTACCCGCCTCTAACGAGGTGTTTTTTTTTAAGTTGAACCTGACATCTTGTACAAAGGTAAGGGTATTAAATATGAAGTTCCCGGCATTCGTTTTGACGAATGCCTTTTTTTATATCTTTTTTTCCAATATGTCGGATAATGAAATGGAAATATATCCAATTTACAATGTATTTATTTGAATTCAGGGTTTGTAGAATAGATAGTAATCACATTAATACGCAATAAATAAAACGTTTTTGATAAAATTGTTAACGCTTACAGTTTGCCGATGACGTAATCGTATGTTCTCAGAGGAGGAAAAGCATTTTGAAGAAATGGTTAAGTCTTTCACTGGTTGCTGCTTTAAGTGCGACTCTTGTTGGTAACGCTTTCGCGGAAAGTGTGGAACCGAGCTCGACTCAATCTTCATCATTGGCTACAAAAGAGCAGACTTATGATTGGGGAAGGGCCAAAGTAGTGGGTGGCGGCTTCGTTCCGGGCATTATCTATAATAAGGCAGAGAAAGACCTCGTATACGCCCGCACGGATATTGGTGGTGCATATCGTTATGATGCTGAGAGTAAATCGTGGATTCAACTGCTTGATTTTGTTGGTTTTGATGAATGGAACATGTCGGGTGTGGAGAGCTTGGCTACAGATTCCGTTGATCCGGATCGCGTCTATATAGCAGCAGGTACATATACGAATGACTGGACAGATATGAACGGTGTGTTATTGCGTTCAACGGACAGAGGCGATACTTGGCAGCGGACAGAGCTTCCATTCAAACTTGGCGGTAACATGCCTGGGCGTTCAATGGGTGAGCGTTTATCTATCGATCCGAACAACAACCGGGTGTTGTATCTGGGTGCTCGCAGCGGAAATGGACTATGGAAAAGCACGGATTACGGAGTAACCTGGAGCAAGGTAGACAGTTTTACAGCAGTCGGGAATGTAAAGGATGACTATAACGATATTGCAGGCGTAGCCTGGATTACTTTTGATCCAAACACAGGTTCGCGTGGCCATACGACTCAGACGATATACGTTGGAGTGGCAGATTCTGAGAAGAGCATCTATCGCAGTACGGATGGTGGGCAGACTTGGGCACCTATAGAGGGCCAACCTACGCAAGGGTTTGTTCCCCATCACGGTGTGCTCGCATCCGATGGCTCCTTATATGTCACTTACAATGAGTTTGTTGGACCATACAGCGGTGGTAAAGGTGCCGTGTGGAAACTGGATACGAAAACAGGGAAATGGACCGATATCAGTCCAACTGGTAATACAGATAACCCGTATGGTGGGCTTGCAGTGGACAGCAAAGATCCGAATACACTAATGGTCGCAACAATGAACAAATGGTGGCCAGATGACTTCATTTACCGCAGCACCGACGGCGGGAAGACATGGAAATCATTCTGGACACTGGATTATGCCAAAGACCCAAGTCGGGAAAATCATTTTACTATCGATTATTCTCTATCTCCTTGGCTGGATTGGGGCGAGAAAAAGGAGTTGCCTGAAACTTCACCTAAATTGGGATGGATGATTGGCGACTTGGAGATTGATCCGTTTGATTCGAATAAAATCCTATATGGTACAGGCGCAACGTTGTACGGTTCGGATAACGTAACAGCCCTAGACCGAGATGAAACGGTGAAAATTTCCGTCAAAGCGGATGGTATTGAAGAGACGGCCATACTTGGTCTTATCAGCCCGCCATCGGGGGCGCCTCTTCTGAGTGCGATGGGTGACATTGGCGGATTCCGTCATGCTGACCTGGATAAGGCGCCGAAGATGATTACGAATCCGTATCTCGGAACCAGTACGGATATTGATTATGCAGAGTTGAACCCGAATCTGGTTGTACGTGTAGGTAACGCGGAAGGAAAGGCTGCTCGAATGGGAATTTCCACGAATAACGGCGTAACTTGGAAGCCTGCTTCGAATGCCTGGATCTCTTCCGATGAAGATAAGACAGAGGGTGGACATGCGGCCATTAGCGCTGACGGGAAATCGATTCTATGGAGTCCTGTCAGCAAAGCTGAAGGAGCTGCAAGACCGGTGAGTATTTCGACCGATCAGGGTGCGACCTGGAAAGCTTCGAAAGGTATTCCGGAAGGTGCACGTGTCTCGGCTGACCGTGTGAATGGATCTGTTTTCTACGGATTCTCGAATGGGGCCTTTTATGTGAGTCGTGATGGTGGCGTTACGTTTGAGAAAACGACCGCAACTGGACTGCCTGTTGCCTTAACGAGTAACTTCAAAGCTGTACCGGGTTCAGAGGGTGAAATCTGGCTGGCTGCGGCAAAAGATAACAAGAAACTCGATAGTATGTATGGTCTGTTCCATTCCGTAGACTATGGTCAAACCTTCACCAAGCTGGCTAATGTGGAAGAAGCAGCCACGATAGGTCTGGGTAAAGCGGCAGAAGGGCAAGAGC
Organism: Paenibacillus sp. O199; assembly: GCF_001636635.1. Taxonomy (NCBI): domain Bacteria; kingdom Bacillati; phylum Bacillota; class Bacilli; order Caryophanales; family Paenibacillaceae; genus Paenibacillus; species Paenibacillus sp. O199. Next base: position 7,518 of record NZ_LGRP01000050.1, on the reverse strand, counting down.
ATATGGCATTGTATTCCTACGCCAAAGTAGAAGGAACGTATGGGATTTTCCGTTCGGACGATAACGGTTCTTCCTGGATTAGAATTAATGATGATCAGCATCAGTATGGTTCAGCCAATGTAACGATTACGGGTGATGCGAGAGTGTACGGACGTGTGTATGTGGGGACCAACGGTTATGGAATTGTAACAGGGAATCCAGCAGGCGCCGAGGGAGGAAATGTCGATCCTGAGCAAGAATCAGGTACAGGGTCATCTACAACAGCTCTTCCATTCACTGATCTGGATGGACTGCCTCAAGATGTACAGGATAAGCTGGTTGCTTTGCGTAAAGACGGAATTATTGACGGCAAAGTGGGTGGTATTTTTGCTCCTTATGCAGGTGTATCACGTGCCGAGTTTGTGAAAATGCTGTCTGGTGTCCTTTCGACTGTATCCGAATTGCCGGAAGCAAAGGAATCGAAATATGCAGATGTAAAAGCGGGAAGTTGGTATGTGGGTTATGTAGCAGCGTTGGAAAAGATGGGTGTTCTTGTTCCTACAGCTCAAGACAAATTCAGACCATCTGCTCTGATTACCGAGAAAGAAACGAATGAACTGCTGGCAAGCACATTGAAAGTGCTGAAAGCGGATCTGGACACGAAGGACCAGGGGCTGGTTTCTTATCTGGCAGAAGGCAATAGCGCGGATGAAGTGTTGGGTGTAAGCCGGGGTAAAGCATCCGTAGTGTTATATAACCTGCAACAGTGGCTGCAGGAGAAACTTTAAGTGTGATAAATGAAAAACAAAGAACCTTCTCGCATGAAGCGAGAAGGTTCTTTGTTTGTTTGGAGAGTTTAGATGAACAGGAATGGCAGCAGAAACAGTGTTGCTACCAGAGCCAGATCGATTCCTGCTCCAGCTCCATAGCCGTAACCACCGTAACCCCCACCATATCCTCCATAACCATATGGACCGTAGGCCGAAGATTTAACTTTCTTTGTTGCAACAGCGTTTTTCTTGCTGCTTTTTACAAGTTGCTGTTTGGATTTGACTGAACACAGTCGTGGTCCTTCGAAACATCCGTTCAAATAAACTTTGCCATCACGACATTGACTAAGCGTACCATACATATGCTTACCGTCGTTCATAACGAGACAAACGGAACGTCCAACGTGCGGAGAAACCGTTTCTTCACATACCGGATTAATTCTGTACATGCAAATCCCCCTCATTAGGTGCGGTTGCCGCTTGAATTCAACGGTTTGTATATCATAGTAAAAAAAAGAACGATTGGTATGGACGAGTACCCGGATATTAGATGGGGAGGAGCCGTTTTTATATCTGCTCCATACACTGGAGGGAGTAAAAGGGAGGGGAGCTCATGGATTATCATGATTTGCTGGCCCGGCTCGGAGAAGGGAGTGCCCATCCGGGAGGGTTTACAGCAACGATGCAACTGTTGGATACGCTGTCTCTGCCTGCGCATAGTAAGGTCCTTGAGGTGGGGTGTGGTACAGGGAGGACGGCTTGTTATCTGGCTCGAAACGGTTATCGGGTAACTGCGGTGGATCTTAATCGGCAGATGTTGGAGAAAGCGGTGCGACGCGCAAGACGGGAGCGCTTAGATATTCGTTTTATTCAGGCAGATGTGAAATCCTTGCCTTTTCCGGATCATTATTTTGATGTGGTATTTGTGGAGTCTGTCACTATCTTCACCCAATGGCGAAGTACCCTTACGGAATATAAGCGAGTGTTGAAGCCAGGTGGTCTCTTCATTGATCGGGAGATGGTGTTATCCGGAAGGAAGACAGAGGTGATGAGCCGAAGGCTGAAACAATTTTATGGAATAAGGACACTGGCAACCATGACTACATGGAAGAAACGTCTCAGACAGTGTGGATTTACTGAAGTCTTGGTCAAGGAACAGTCTCGTTCTATGGGAAAATGGGGCGTGGATCATGATCCTCACCGGGAGATGGATATGAGCTTGTTTGAGGATGAGCAAGTGCAGCGCATGGGTCGCACCAATGATCGTTTGCTTGCGAGATACGGAAAAAGACTGGGTTATGCGGTTTTTGAAGCAAAGTCATCAATGGATAGCGATAATAAACAGAAAGAGTAGGATTACTTTTTGGCGTAGAGGCTAGTCCAATAACGAATGTGAAAAAAATAGGCTGATGCCAAATCTGGCATCTAAAAAAGCAACCCACTTTAAAGTGGATTGCTTTTTCTTTGTTTTGGGACTCTCAATCCAATCCAGTAAGTGATGAAAATAGTTCACGCCAGAGTTTGGTTAAAAGCATTACAGCATATCGTTGTCGATAATACGCCAGTGATGCTTCAGTAGAGCTTCCAGTTGCGGTTTATCTTTGGCTCGAAAAGCGCTTACGATTTGGCGATGTTCTTCATTTACTTCATTAAGCACACTGGATAGCTTCGGCTTGTTATCACTAACATACGACTGGCGAATAAAGCTGTTTTTTAACGTGTTTAACATCTCGATGACAGTGGCGTTACCGCAGCGCTGGATGTACAGGTTATGAAATTGATATTGACTCTTACTGTAAGCAGCCAGATCGAGCTGGGTAATATCTTCATCCATTCGTGCAACAAGGGCTTCCATCTCCAGGAACTCAGACGGTTTGAGGTGGTCTACTGCAAGTGTAGCAGCAAGTGCCTCAAGCGCACCGATGGCTTGCGAGAATTCGAGTTTTTTGCCAGCATCAAAAGGAGCGACGATAAATCCCCTGCGTGGGATATATTGCAGGAGGTTGTCAGAAGTGAGTTGAAATAAGGCTTCCCGAGTAGGTGTGCGGCTGATGTCCAGCTTTTTGCAAATCTCCGCTTCATTAATCTTCTGATTGGGGAGCAGTGTCCCGTCTTGAATTTTCTGTGCGATATAATCGTAAACGTGATCTTTCAAGGACCGGTATTTGGGTGCCTCCATACCGAATCCCCCCTTCTGTATATAGTGATGATTGGATGTGTGAGGGTGTGAGCCCTGTAATGGTGCGCCGTTCGGGAGTTTCAAGTTTTTATCATCTTAACACCGAGGGGGGAGTTGGGCAAGCAATCTTAATGATCTAAAATGGTGTTAGTTTCATGTTAAATAAATTACGTATTATGGAATTATAGCGTATAAATGTGTTAAATTCATTGCCATACAACTGATTGTTTGTAAGTATTACTTACATTAAAGCCCATATATTGTCTTATGTATATTGTATACAAGTTATATGCCTTTATCATTCCAAAACAGAACAGGGGTATGTTGAGTGAAAAGAGTGCTTTTGCCAATGATGCTGTTGTTAATGGTGGTAATCATGTCGGCTTGTGGACAGGAACAAACGACGGGGGCCGGATCGGAAGCTTCTCCATCCTCGGAGAGTGGTGGCGCAGAGAAGAAAGTAATCGTACTTGGCACCAGTGCAGACTACGCACCCTATGAATTTCACAAAAGCATTAATGGCAAAGACACTATTGTTGGTTTTGACATTGAGATTGCCAAGGCGATTGCTGCGGACATGGGAGCTGAGCTGAAGATTGAGGATATGGATTTTGATGGTTTGCTTATGGCGCTCAGCACGGACAAGGTTGATTTTGTGATATCAGGTTTAACACCTACAGAAGAGCGAAAGAAGAACGTTGATTTTACGGATATCTACTACTATGCAGAACAGGCTGTACTCGTTAGAGCTGACGAAGGCGAATTGATGGCCTCACTGGATGATTTGTCGGGTAAGCAGGTGGGTGTGCAGAAAAGCTCTATTCAGGAAGGAATTGCTCAGGACATTCAAGGTGCCAAACTTACTTCTCTTGCCAAAATTCCCGAATTGATTCTTGAATTGCAGACCGGGCGGGTAGATGCGCTTATTCTGGAAAAGCCGGTTGCGCAGCAGTATGTAAAGAACCAGGAGGGATTGGTTGTTGCAAACGTGAAGATTGAACAGGCAGAGGATGAAGGAGGATCGGCTATCGCTGTGAAAAAAGGCAACAAGGAGCTCGTTGATCAGATCAACAGTACGCTGGGGAAGCTCAAAACGGGCGGAGATATCGATCGCTTCGTTGTTGAAGCGAATGAGATGTTAGGCGAATAAACCGGGCGAGTGAGGGATATGCCGTGAATTTAGATTTCTCCTTTCTATCGGAACATTGGCAGGACTATGTGCGTAGCGCGTGGGTAACATTGGAGCTTTCCTTCTTTGGGGTGTTGTTTGGCACATTACTGGGGGTTATGGTGGCACTGCTGCGTATATCACGAGTGTGGCCTATCAAATTCGTAGCAACGGCGTATATCGAACTCATCCGCGGTACACCGATGTTGGTACAAATTCTCATTATTCATTATGGTCTGACCGTAATCGGTGTGAACCTATCCGCATTTATGTCGGGGGTGGTCGCGCTTACTATGAACAGTTCGGCATACATGGCAGAGGTGTTCAGGGCAGGCATTCAGGGCAGGCATTCAGGGAATCGATAAAGGACAGACTGAAGCTTCGCGTTCTCTTGGGATGTCTCATGGCATGACGCTTCGCTACATTATACTGCCGCAGGCCTTTCGTAACATGCTTCCAGCTATCGGCAATGAATTCATTATTATCATTAAAGATTCCTCGCTTGTTTCCATGATCGGAATTGCTGAGATTATCTTTACAGCCAGAGCCGTTCAGGGGGTTACCTTCCAACCGCTTGCCCCGCTCCTTGTTGCTGCTGCCCTCTATTTTATAATTACATTTACGTTGGCCAACCTGCTCACCTGGCTGGAACGCAGACTTTCCATATCCCGATAACGTGCATACGGACTCTACGAATGAGTGGATTTAGGTGATAGCGGAAAAAGTGAGCAGGAGTCGTAAATGGTCGTGGCGAAGCATACATTGATATTGTATTTTGTATACAATATAATCAAAGAGGGGTGCTGGGAGTATATGTCAGATTCGAAAATGTTAATGGATTGGTCGGAACGTTATGCTGCACCTAATTATCATCCGCTCCCGATCGTTATTGAGCAGGCGGAGGGAGTATGGGTCGAAGATCCGGAAGGTCGCCGTTATATGGATATGTTAAGTGCATATTCGGCATTAAATCATGGGCACAGACATCCAGCGATTATTCAGGCACTGAAGGATCAGGCAGATCGGGTAACATTAACATCACGGGCATTTCACAGCAGTGCGGCATCACTTTTCTATCAGAAGCTCTCGCAATTTACGGGCAAACCCAAAATTCTGGCCATGAACACGGGAGCTGAAGCGGTTGAAACGGCCGTGAAAGCAGTGCGAAGATGGGCATATCGCTGCAAGGGTGTACCGGAAAATCAAGCTGAAATCATCGTATGCTCTGGAAATTTTCATGGAAGAACACTGACGGTCACCTCTTTCTCATCTTCAGAAGAGTACAAAAAAGACTTTGGACCGTTTACACCCGGATTCAAAATCATTCCTTATGGTGACATTGAAGCGCTTAAGCTTGCGATTACACCAAACACAGCAGCTTTTCTCGTGGAACCCATTCAGGGGGAAGCCGGTATTGTCATCCCACCTGAAGGATATCTTGCTGAAGCCTTTACACTGTGTAAACAGCATGGGGTGTTGACCGTGGCGGATGAGATTCAGACCGGATTCGGACGAACGGGACGGCGATTTGCCTCTGATTGGGAGGGGGTTGAGCCTGATATCTGGATTATGGGTAAGGCACTGGGCGGGGGAGTAATGCCTATCTCGGCTATTGCTGCAAATGCAGAAATACTGGATTTGTTTGAACCGGGTTCTCATGGCTCCACATTCGGGGGGAACCCACTCGCTTGTGCCGTGGCTGTCGCAGCACTGGAAGTTCTGGAAGATGAGAAGCTTGCAGAGCGCTCGGAGCGTCTGGGGAATTATTTTATGAAACAGCTTCAGGGAGTTCGCAGTTCAGCTGTGCGTGAGATTCGAGGTAGAGGATTGTTCATCGGTGTTGATCTGCATGTACCTGCCCGTCCTTATTGTGAGAAATTAATGTCTGTTGGACTGCTCTGTAAAGAAACTCATGAGACAACGATCCGTTTTGCACCGCCACTTACCATTACAGAGGTTGAGATCAATTGGGCGTTGGAGCGAATTACTCAGGTGTTGAGTGACTGATAAATATTTCATTCTTTGATTACTTCATATAAGCAGCGAAGGAGCTGACCTACATGGAAAACAATGATATTGAATCTGCAGGAACGCTGAATGCTTCTAATGAAACGAGCCAATTGCTTTTACGTCATCATGATGTTGCTATCATTAAAGTTCCTTTTGGATTAGGTGGGGCGCGAGGTGGTGCTGAGCTAGGTCCGGATGAACTCATTACTGCAGGATTGAAACGTGAAATTGCAAGCCTTGGGTTAAATGTATCAAAAGAGATCCGTGTAGATTGTCCCTCAGAGTCTGTTGCTCCAATTGAACGAAACCGTGTGAAATATTTATCCGAGGTTAGACAGGTGAGTGAGCGAGTGTGCAATGAAGTGTCTGGGGCGATAGCGGGAGGTTCTTTTCCGCTTGTTCTGGGTGGGGATCACAGTGTAGCTATAGGTTCTCTTGCTGGGGTGTCTGCACATTATTCCAATCTAGGTGTGATCTGGTTTGATGCCCATGCGGATTTGAACACAGAAGAGCGTAGTCTGTCTGGAAATATGCATGGGATGAGTGTTGCTGCCGCTTTGGGGCATTCTGCATTTAACTTGTCTCATATTCCGGGTGCAGGGTCGTTCGTTAATCCTTCCAATCTGGTCTACATTGGCTTACGTGATCTGGATGTGTATGAAAAGGAACAGATCCGAGCGCTTGGCATTAAGAGCTTTACAATGCATGATATTGATCGGATAGGTATACAACAGGTTGTTGAACAGGCGCTGGCTGTAGTCGGGGAAGGAACAGATGGTATTCATATTAGCTTTGATATGGATTGTCTTGATCCGCGTGAGGCTCCGGGTGTGGGTACGCCGGTACCAGGGGGATTGAATTACCGTGAAGCTCATTTCGCACTGGAGCTGCTCGCTTCTACCAACCGAGTTACGTCCATGGATCTGGTGGAAGTTAATCCGCTATTTGATCAGAACAGGCATACGGCCCGCCTTGGAGTAGAACTGATTGCTTCATTGCTGGGTAAACGGATCTTATAACGGTTGTATAGATATTTCTTGTTCGGATGAATTCATGCTTATATAGAAGGTAAGGTCTAATCATATAATGTAAGGTTATATAAGAGCCAGGGTCAGACTCATCCATACGATCTTCAACGGAGTGAAGATAGGTATGAGTACTTCCCTGGCTAATGGTTGTTGGGTGCACTTCTTTACTTCTGAACGGATGGAGGGTGAAGTTAGCTTTATAGAGTAATAATGTTTGGTTGAGCGTGGCTTTCTTTTTACTTAAGGAGCATTGGGTACATATACGAGGGCTCTACTATAGAAGAAGGAGATTGTAGATTATCTGATGGAGAATGTGGTTCTAAAGTTTTTTGAAAATAAAGCTTGCGTTCATAATCTGTACATGGTATATTCTAATTCCGGCCA